>NZ_LMFX01000034.1:0-325398 GCF_001426985.1 Caulobacter sp. Root1472
ACCCCGGCAAGGGTTCCATCAAGACCAAGATCAAGCGCGCCGGCTGGGATGAAACCTTCCTGCTCTCACTCCTGGGTCATATGCGATAGCCCTGCCCTCTGGGGGAGGTGGCCCGGAGGGCCGGAGGGGGCAAGTGGCTGGCGCCGGGGCCGGCACAAAACGCCTCCCCGGACCGGCCGGCCCCCGCTAATCTCCCCGCCGTCCTTCAGCCTCCGGATTCGCCCGTGTCCCAGATCGCCGTCGCCGACCTCACCAAGGACCAAGCCGATGCCGAGCTGGCGTGGCTGGCCGACGAGCTGGCGGCGCACGACCTGCGCTACCACCAGCAGGACGCCCCGACGATCAGCGACGCCGAGTACGACGCCCTCAAGCGCCGCAACCTCGACATCGAGGCCCGGTTTCCCGAGTTGATCCGCGAGAACTCGCCGTCGATGCGGGTGGGGGCGGCGCGGGCCGAGCAGTTCTCGGCCGTTGAGCACGGCGTGCCGATGCTGAGCCTGGACAACGCCTTTTCCAACGACGAGGCGACCGAGTTCGACGCCCGCATCCGCCGGTTCCTGCGGCTGACGACCGAGCCGGTGTTCTACACCGCCGAACCGAAGATCGACGGGCTGTCGGCCTCGCTGCGCTACGAGAAGGGCGTTCTGGTCCAGGGCGCGACCCGGGGCGACGGCAAGGTCGGCGAGGACGTCACCGCCAACCTGCGCACCATCGCCGACATCCCCCACAGGCTGAAAGGAACCGGCTGGCCGGAGGTGATCGAGATCCGCGGCGAGGTCTATGTCGAGCTGGAGGCCTTCGCCGCCTTCAACGCCGCCGCGCTGGAAGCCGGCCAGCGGACCTACGCCAATCCGCGCAACTTCGCCGCCGGCTCGCTGCGCCAGATCGACCCGAAGATCAGCGCCCAGCGGCCGCTGCGGTTCTTCGCCTATGCCTGGGGCCTGGCCAGCGGCCCGTTCGCGGCCGGACAGTGGGAGGCGCTGGAACAGCTGCACGCGTGGGGCTTCGTCACCACCGCCCCGCCGGCCCGGCGGGTGCAGGACGCCCAGGGCCTGCTCGAGGCCTATGCCGAGTTCGAGGTGCTGCGGCCCAAGCTGCCGTTCGACATCGACGGGGTGGTCTACAAGGTCGACGACCTGGAGCAGCAGCGCCGCCTGGGTTTCGTGTCGCGCTCGCCGCGCTGGGCCATCGCCCGCAAGTTCCCGGCCCAGCAGGCCCGCACGATCCTGGAGGCCATCGACCTGCAGGTGGGCCGCACCGGCGCGATCACCCCGGTGGCGCGGCTCAAGCCCGTGACCGTCGGCGGGGTCTCGGTGACCAACGCCACCCTGCACAACGCCGACGAGATCGAGCGCCTGGACGTCCGTGTGGGCGACACCGTGGTGATCCAGCGCGCCGGCGACGTCATCCCGCAGATCGTCCAGGTGGCCCTGGAAGAGCGGCCCAGCCCGCCGCCGGAACCCTATCAGTTTCCGCATGAATGCCCGTGCCCGCTGAAGACGCCGCTGGCCCGCGAGGTCAATGCGTCCGGGACGGAGTCGGTGGTGCGCCGCTGCACGGGCGAGTTCGCCTGTCCGTTCCAGCGCATCGAGCACCTGCGCCACTTCGTCTCCCGTCGCGCCTTCGACATCGAGGGCCTGGGCGAAAAGCAGCTGGCGGCCTTCTTCGAGGCCGGCTGGATCAAGGAACCGGCCGACATCTTCAAGCTGGCCCGCGACGAAGAGAAGCTGGCCGAGCTTCGGGCGCGGGACGGCTATGGCGAGACCTCGGTCGCCAACCTGGTCAAGGGCATCGAAGCGCGGCGCACCATCGGCCTGGACCGGGTGATCTACGGCCTGGGCATGCGCGACATCGGCGAGACGACCTCGACGGTGCTGGCCCGCAACTTCGATCGCTTCGAGGACCTGCAGGCCGCGGCCGAGCGGGCGGCGGCGCAGCTGCCGGGCGCGGTCTATCTGGAGCTGGCGGGCGCGGCCGGGGTTGGTCCCAAGGCCCGCGACGAATTGGTCGAGGCGGGCAAGGGCGGCCTAAAGGCCGATCCTTGGCCGGAGGCCGACAGCCTGGAGGTCAAGATTGGCCACGCGGTCCCCAAGCTGAACAAGCCGGCCCGGGCGGCCCTGGCGCAGCGCTACGCCGACTGGGACGCCTTCGCTCAGGCCCTGGCCGAGGCGGGGCAGGGCGCGCCGGGCGAGGACTATCTGCAGTTGGCGGCGATCGACGGGATCGGCCCGGTGGCCGCCCAGTCGATCGCCCGGTTCTTCGCCGAGGAACACAACCGGGAAAAGGTTCGAAACCTGGTCGCCGAGCTGGACATCCAGCCGGTCGCCAAGCCCAAGACCGACACCGCCGTGGCGGGCAAGACCATCGTCTTCACCGGTTCGCTGGAGAAGATGACCCGCGACGAGGCCAAGGCCCAGGCCGAGGCCCTGGGCGCCAAGGTCGCCTCGTCGGTGTCCAAGAAGACCGACCTGGTGGTGGCCGGCCCGGGCGCCGGCTCGAAGCTGAAGACCGCCACCGAGCTCGGGATCCAGGTCATGACCGAGGATGAATGGCTGGAGATGGTGGGGGGATAGGGCGAGCCTTGTTCGAACTTGGCCAGCAATTCATGGCCGGTTCAGACGAACGCGCGTTAGAAAGGGGACAACAAACCGGGAGAAGACCCCATGAAACTGCCTATCCTCGCCGCCGCGCTCGCCCTTTCCTCGGCGGGTCTCGCCGCCCCCGCCTTCGCCCAGGACGTCACGGGCCTGTGGCAGACCCAGACCAACGGCGGCCAGGTCGAAATCAGCCATTGCGGCAACAGCCTGTGCGGCAAGCTGGTCAGCTCGAACCACATCAAGAGCGACCCGTCGGTCAAGGACGAGAAGAACAAGGACGCGTCCCTGCGCAACCGGTCGCTGAAGAACATGCAGATGCTGTACGACTTCACCGGCGGCCCGACCAAGTGGACCGGCGGCAAGGTCTACAACGCCGCCGACGGCGGCACCTATTCGGGGACGATCACCCTGCTCTCGGCCAACGAGTTGAAGTTGAAGGGCTGCATCGTGGCCCCGCTGTGCAAGACCGAGAAGTGGACGCGGATCAAGTAGCCGTCCAGACGAGGGACAGGCCAAAGGCGCCTGTCCCAGCCGGCGGTCTCAACCGGTCACCGTATAGATCATGATGCCGGTGGCCACCGACAGGTTCAGGCTGTCGGCCCGGCCGCGCATCGGGATCTTGACGTTGACGTCGCAAGCCGCGGCCAGTTCGGGCGGCAGGCCCTGCTGCTCGTTGCCCATCAGGATCAGCGACGGCTTCACATAGTCGGCGCTCCGGTGGTCGACCGTGGCGGTCAGCAGGGTGCCGACCACCGAGCCCGGCCAGGACTCGCGCCAGGCCAGGAACTCGGCCACCGAGGCCTTGGCGATCTTAACCGCGAAGATCGAGCCCATGGTGGCCCGCACGCCCTCGACCGAATAGGGGTCCACGCAGTCGCCGACCAGGATCACCCCGCCGCAGCCGGCCGCGTCGGCGGTGCGGATCACTGTGCCCAGGTTGCCCGGGTCGCGCACGGCCTGCATGGCCACCCAGCACGGGGCGCTCTCGGGCACGATGGCGCTGAGCGACGCATAAACCTGCTTGAAGACCCCGACCACGGCCTGGGGATTGTCGCGCCGCGAGACCTTTTCGAGGATCTCGCGATTGACCTCGATGACCTCGCCGCCGGCCTTCAGGCAGGCCTGGCTGGCCTTCTGCAGCATCGGATGCTCGGCGGCGTCGCGGCCGTACATCAGGATCCTGGGGGCGTGGCCGCAGTCGATCGCCTCGATGACGATCTTCAGGCCCTCGGCCAGGAACAGGCCGCTCTCCTCGCGCTCTTTGCGCATATGCAGGGCGCGGACGGCCTTGACGGTGGCGTTCGACAGCGAGGTGACGGTCTTGGGCGCATGGGGGGCGTTCATCGCGTCACTCCGAGGCCCAGCGGGCGAAGAACGACAGGCCGATCTGGCGGTCGCCCTTCTCCTCGACCAGCGACAGCTCGCCCCAGTCGATCACCCCGCTGCGCCCCTTCAGCTCCTGGGCCAGCAGGCCCGACATCGCCGCGCCCGAGACCCGGGCGGCGTAGGCGTTCATCAGCAGGAACGAGGCGTCGGGCGCCAGGATTTGGGCGCAGTTATGGGTCAGCTCGGCCAGGTCCTCGAACAGGCGCCAGACCTCGCCGTCGGCGCCGCGGCCGAACTTCGGCGGGTCCAGGATGATCCCGTCGTACTGGGAGCCGCGGCGCACCTCGCGGGCCACGAAGCGGCGGGCGTCCTCGACGATCCAGCGGATCGGCCTGTCGGCCAGGCCGGCGAAGGCGGCGTTCTCGCGGGCGAAGCCGACCGACTTCTTGCTGGCGTCCACATGGGTGACCGCTGCGCCGGCGGCGGCGCAGACCAGGCTGGCGACGCCGGTATAGCCGAACAGGTTCAGCACCTTGGGCTGGCGGCCCTTGACGGCGCGGACCCGGGCGTCCTGCCAGGCCCAGTTGGCGGCCTGTTCGGGGAAGAAAGCCAGGTGGCGGAACGGAGTGAACTGGCCGTGGAACCTGGTCTCGCCCCAGGCCAGGTCGAACTTCTCGAGCGGCTTGCCCTTGAAGCGCCAGCGGCCGGCCTCGTCTTCGTCTGACGGATCGAAGACGGCGTCGGCGCTGTCCCAGACCTTTTGGTCCAGGCGCGGGGCCCAGAAGCACTGCGGCTCGGGGCGCACCACGGTGTAGCGGCCGTAACGTTCCAGCTTCCGGCCATGGCCGCTGTCCAGCAGGGCGTAGTCGGCCCAGCCGGTGGTGCGCATGACGAGCGGGGCGGCGGCGATGGTCGGATCCATGACCCGCCAATACGCGCTCAGGGCAAGGCCCGTCCAGTCCGCGCCAGCAGGCGGGGCAGCAAAGGATTGGCGGCGCGGGGCGTGTGCGGGGTCTTGTCCCAATGGAACGGCGCGACGATGAACTGGCCAAGCGCCTTGGCCACGGCCAGGCTCTGCAGCGGCCAGTAGAAGATTGCGCCCAGCAGCGGCAGGGGCCTTTGCCGATGCCCCGCCCGCCGCTGGGCCTCGGCTCCGGCGATCGCGATGCAGGTCCAGCCGAAGAACACCAGCATCCAGTCCATGGCCGGCACGGCGGCCCAAAGATCCAGCCGCGATCCAGCCGACTGCAACAGGAGCCAGATGAACAGCGGACCGTGCAGGTGGGACGAGGCGAGCGGCAGGGCCAGGGTCAGGACCAGGGCGACGGCCCCCCGCGGGGTGCGCACCGCCGGCCCGCGGGCATGGACGGCCAAGGTCTGGAGGTGGCCCTTGATCCAGCGCGCCCGTTGCGGCGTCCAGATCCTCAGCGTGGCTGGCGAAGTTTCGAAAGTGGGGCGGGTGATGACGTCCAGCCGGTAGCCTCGGGCGGCCAGGCGAACGCCGATGTCGGCGTCCTCGGTGACATTGTAGGGATCCCATCCCTCGACGGCGCGCAAGGCGTCGGCTCGGAAGTGATTGCTGGTGCCGCCCAGCGGGAAGGCCAGGCCCCAGCGGGCCAGGGCCGGCAGGAACACCTCGAACAGCACGGCGTATTCGAGAGCGAACTGGTCGGGCAGGAACCGCGGGTCCGGCTCGATCCGCAACGGCGCCTGCAGGCAGGCCAGGCTCGCGTCGTCCTGGGCGAACCGCGCGGCGGCTTCGCGCAACTGGCCGGGATGGGGCGCGTCCTCGGCGTCGTAGATCACCACCAGGTCGCCCCGCGCCCGCTCCAGGGCGACGTTGCAGGCTCGGGGCTTTGTCTGCGGCGAGCCGGGCGGCGCGATCAGCACCTGGAAGCCGGCCGGAAGGTCCAGGGCCGCGAAGGCGGCCTGAGTCTCGTGATCGTTGGCTTCCAAGGCGATCAGCACCTGCAGGCGGTCGCGTGGATAGTCCAGCCGGGTGAGATTGGCGACCAGCTCCGCCGCCACCGCGGCCTCGCGATAGAGGGGAACGATGATGGTGTAGGCGGGCAGGGCCTCTTCCGGCAGCCACGCCTCGGCCCTCGGCGCTCGCGGTGTGAAGGCGGCGACCAGCTTGACCCCCGAATGGCCCATGAAACCGACGAAGAACAGCAGGTGGAGGGCTTCCCACGTGGCGTGGGTTCGCAACGTCGCCAGGAGCAGCAGCAGCACCGACAGGACGATCAGCCCCGCCACCTGGCCCCGCGAAAGGCGCCGATGGGCGCCGTCGGGCAACGGCGCGGCGGCCTGGACGAGGCCGCCCTCCCCGCCGTCGATCCGATGCTTGACGCCCGGCTTCGTGCCGGACGCGCGCCGCTGGTCTCTTTCTTCTCGCGCCATCGCCCCCTGCCGCGCACAATCGGATCCAGCGAGCAGATAGCGAATCTTCAACCTGAAAGTGTCAAACGGAAAAACACGCGTTTCGAGGAAATCCTCGGGAGTTGCGACGTTTGGGTGATTCCCGTTTAGTGTCGGATCCGGGGACGAGGTAGGGGAACGCCATATCGTGACGCTCGCGTTGAAGAAGCCGCACAAGTCGGCCCGCAAGCCGAAAGGCGACGGTCACCTGCGTCGCGGAGAGATCCTGGCCGCGGCCGAACGGATCTTCATCGCCGAAGGCTACGCCGGGGCGACCATCCGCAAGATCGCCGACGCCGTGGGGGTCTCTTCGACCGCCCTCTACATGCACTTCCGCGACAAGGACCAGATCCTGCTGGAGATCGGCGACGACGCGATCGGCCAGCTCCTGGCCGTGAACGTCGACATCGCCCATCGGCCGATCGACGCCGTGGCGCGGGTGCGATTGATGCTCGAGGCCTACATGAAGTTCGCGCTCGACAATCCCAATACCTACCAACTGGTGTTCTGCGGATCGCGCGACGTGATCTCCAAGGAAAAACAGGCCGCCACCGCCGAACTGGGCGACCGCTGCTTCGCCGAGTTCAGCGGCCCCATCCACGAGATCGCCGCCGCCGGGCGACTGCGCACTGGGTCGGGCGAGAGCGCGGCCCAGGTGCTGTGGGCGGCCTGTCACGGGCTGGTGGCCCTGCTGATCACCATGCCCGACCGCAATTGGGCGCCGCGCGAAGAACTGATGAAGGTCACGCTGGACGGGCTGCTGCACGGCCTGGTCACGGACTGACCCCATGCGCGCCGCCTTGCTCGCCGGCCTCGTCGCCGGCCTGGCGGCGGTCGCGGAGCCCGCCGCCGCCCGGATGGCCGCCGAGCGGGTGATGTCGCTGGACTCCTGCGCCGACCAATATGTCCTGGCCCTCGCGGCGCGCGAGACCATCGTCGGCGTGTCACCGCGGGCCAACGCGCCGGACTCCTTCCTTCGCGCCAGGGCCGCGGGCCTGCCGAAACGACGAACAACGCTGGAGGCGGTGCTGGGCGCTCGTCCCGACCTCGTGGTGCGTCAATGGGGCGGCGACGGCCGGCTGACGGCGGCTCTCGCCCGACGCGGCGTACGCACGATCAGCCTGGGCGACGCCACCAACTTCGAAGGCGTGCGGACCAATGTCCGCCGGGTGGCCCGGGCGTTGAACCGTGGGCCGGAGGGCGAGGCCTTGCTCGCGCGGATGGACGCTGACCTGGCGAAGGCGGCTGGCGCCGGCCGGGGACAGGCCGCCTTCTACCTGACGCCGGGCGGCTACACGGCCGGTCCCGACACTATGATCGACGCCATGCTGCGAGCGGCGGGCTTCACCAACGCCGCGACCCAGCCCTATTTCTCCCCCGCGCCCCTGGAGAGCCTGGTGCTGAAGCCGCCGAAGGCGGTGGTGTTGGGCTTCTTCGACCTGACCCGGGCCGGAGCCGACCGTTGGGGGCCGGGGCGTCACGCGGCGCTGCGCAAGGCGACGCGAGGCCGGGTGGTGGCCTCCCTGCCCGGGGCCATGCTGGGGTGCTCGGCCTGGTTCGCCGCCGACGGGGCGCGGGCGCTGGCGGAGGCGGCGCGATGAGTTCGCGTCGCCTGGAGCTTTGCCTGCTGCTGGCGCTGATCGCCACGGCCGCCGTCGCAGTCAGCCTGGGCGAAAGCGCGCTGAGCGCCGTGCAATACCGCCAGGCGCTGACCGATCTGGCCTCGCCGCCCGCCGAGGTGCTGTGGACCATCCGCCTGCCGCGAGTGCTGATGGCCGCCCTGGTCGGGGCGGGCCTGGGCCTGGCGGGGGCGACGATGCAAGGCCTGCTGCGCAATCCCCTGGCCGAGCCTGGGGTGCTGGGCGTCTCGGCCACGGCGGGCCTGGGCGCCGCCCTGGCCATCGCCGGCGGTTTGGCGGCGTTTCCCGGCGCGATCGAGTTGGCCGCCCTGGCCGGGGCTTTGGCGGCCGGCGCGGTGGTGGTCGGCCTGGCGGCGCGGTTCCGCGAGCCCGAGGTGCTGATCCTGTTCGGCGTGGCCCTGTCGGCCTTCGCCGGCGCCCTGACGGCGCTGGTCTTCAATCTCTCCCCGTCACCGGTGGCCATCGCCGAGGTGCTGGCCTGGCTGATGGGTTCGGTCGAGAACCGCGACTTCACCGACATCCTGCGGGCGGCGGGGCCGATGGCGGTCGGGGCGGGGCTCTGCCTCTACGCCGCCCAGGGCCTGCGGATGCTGACCCTGGGCGAGGAGGCGGCCCAGATGTCCGGCCTGCCGATGGCGCGGCTGCGGGTGGCGGCCGTCGCGGGTTCGGCCTTGCTCGCGGGGGCCTCGGTCGCGGCGGCCGGGGTGATCGGCTTCGTCGGCCTGGCCGCGCCGCATCTGGTGCGGGCCGCCGTGCGCGACGATCCAGGCCGGCTGCTGCGGCCCTCGGCCCTGGCGGGCGCGGTGCTGCTGGTCGCCGCCGACCTGGCCGCCCGGCTGATCCCGACCGAGCAGGAGCTGAAGCTGGGCGTCGTGACAGCCCTGTTCGGCGCGCCGGTGTTCGCCTTGCTGGCCTGGCGCGCGGCGCGGAGCTGGCGGTCATGACGGCGGCCTGGACGATCGCGGACGCCAGGGCCCGGCGCGGCAGGGCGCTGGTGCTGGACGGCGCGGCCCTGAGCGTCGCGCCGGGCGAGGTGCTGGGCGTGGTTGGTCCCAATGGTGCGGGCAAGACCAGCCTGCTGCGGGCCGGGCTGGGGCTGATGCCATTGGAAACGGGGCAGGCGCGACTGGCCGGACGTCCAGTCGGCGGCCTGAACCCCGTCGAACGCGCCCGCCTGGTCGGCTATCTGCCGCAGGAACGTCGCCTGGCCTGGAACCTGCCGGCCCTGGAGGTCGTGGCCCTCGGCGCGCCGGACCTGCCCTCGAGCAAAGCCCTGGCCGTCGCCCGTGAGCGCCTGGAGCGGGTGGGCGTCGCCGATCTGGCCCAGCGCGGCGTGCTCGACATGTCGGGCGGCGAGCGCGCTCGTGTGCTGCTGGCCAGATTGCTAGCCACGCGCGCTCCGCTGCTGGTCGCCGACGAGCCGGTGGCGGGACTGGACCCCGACGCCCAGCTTCTGACGCTGGACCTGCTGCGCGCCGAGGCGGCGGCCGGCGCGGCGGTGGTCGTGACGCTGCACGACCTGGGCCTGGCGGCGCGGTCCTGCGACCGGATCCTTGTGCTGGACCACGGCCGGGTGGCGGCCGACGAGGCGCCACGCCAAGCCTTGTCGTCCGAAGTGCTGGCCAAGGTGTTCCGGCTTGACGGGGCGCTGGTCGGGACGCCGGCCGGTCTCATCGTGGCGGCGCGACGTTCAGGGACGCCGCCGCCCTAAACGGCTATCGCGTCCCCGGCACGTAGCCGCCCTGCGGGATCGCCGTGGACGATCCGCCGATCGGCGGCAGACCGCTTGGCGTCGTCCCTGTCGGTCCCGCATAGTTGTAGCCGCCACGCTTCAGGTCGCTCGACAGGGTCAGCGGGGCCACGCCGCCGTTCAGGCGGGCGCGATACACCATGGTCGTCTCGATGGTCCGCATAACGTAATTGCGGGTCTCCGAGAACGGGATGCACTCGATGAAGTCCAGCGGATCGGTAGTGGCGCCGCGCGGATCGCCGCACAGGGTGACCCACTGGGTCGGACGGCCGGGCCCGGCGTTGTAGGCGGCGGCGGCCATGATGTACGAGCCGCTGAAATTGCTGACCATGCTGCCTAGATAGGTCGAGCCCAGGCGCATGTTGTAGAACGGGTCGGACAGGCGATCGACGCTGTGGCTCTCACCCAGCTGCCGCGCGACGATGGCGGCGGTGGCCGGCATCAGTTGCATCATGCCGCGCGCCCCGGGGGCGGAACGGGCGTTGGGGTCGAAATTGCTTTCCTGGCGCGAGATTGAATAGACGAAGGCCGTCTCGGCCGCGCCCGGTCCGGGGGTGAACAGGTGGTCGAGCAGCGGATAGCCGCGCTCGGGCAGGGTGAAGCCGCGCTGAGCGGCGGTGCGGACCGCGCGCATGGCCAGGTCCGGATCGCCATAGCTGCGGGCTAGATCCACCAGCAGGGCCTCTTCCTCGGCGGAGGGAAGTTGGTCGTCGATGAACAGCACGAAGACCCGCACCTGGTCGCGGGCCCCGGCCGCCATCAAGGTGCGCACCGCCCGCACCAGTTCGCGGCCCTCGAAACGAGCGCGGTCGGCCTGGGTGATCGTCGGGTCCTTGTCGAGGCGGATCTCCTTGATCCCCGCCTTTTCGGCGGCCAACTGGCCGTAGAAGGTGGTGATGTAGCGCGCGCCCTCGGCGTAGAAGGCCTGGGCGGCGATGCGGTCGCCCTGGGCCTCGGCGGCGCGGCCCTGCCAGTAGAGGGCGCGGCCGCGGGTGATCGGCGAGGCGCCGATCTCGGCGATGCGGGCGAAGTGGGCGGCGGCGCGGTCGGCGTCCTTCAGGCGGCTCAGGGCGATCCAGCCGGCGTAGAACTCGCTTTCGGCCGCGTCGGCGCCCTCCTTGAGGCGGGCGTTGGCGGCGGCGTAGGCGCTGGTGCTGTCGCCGTTCTTCAAGGCGGACACCACCAACTGCTTGCGCTCGCGCCAGATGGCGGACGCCGCGTCGTTGCTGGGCGGAGGGGCGGGGAACTGGCTGGCCAGCGGCAGGGCCAGGGTGTCCAGGCCCTTGCGGCGCAGATAGGCGGCGCGTTCGAAGACCACGCCGGGCAGGGCCTGCTGGGCAGGCGAAAGCGCCGCGTAGAGGTCGTTGGCGTTGCTGGCGTTCGAGCGGAAGGCGATGCGCGCCTGGGCCGCCGCCTGCTGGTCGTAGGGCAGCAGGGCGACCATGTCGCGGGCCGCGGGACCTTGCGCGCCGTACAGCAGGATGTCGGCGCGGCGGACGTGGTCGTCGGTCGTCAGCAGCGTGCCGAAGCGGGCCAGCATCGCGCGCTGAGCGTCGAGTTCGAACACTTGGTCGCGCCACCAGCGGCGAATCAGGTTGGTCGCGTCGCCGGTGCGGCCGGCGGCCTGGTAGGCGGCGGCGAGCGACATGGCGCCTTCCGCCGTCTGTGGGTCGCGGCCGCCGAACCAGGCGATCATCCGCTGGGCGTCCAGCCCAGAAAGAGCCAGGGCCTTTTCGGCGGCGTTCTCGCGACGCTGGGCGCGGGGCCAGCCCGAGAGGTCGCGGCGCGCCTGGTCAAGCTCGAAGAAGCTCATGCTCTCGGCTCCGGCGTCGACCAGCGCCCAGAGCGCGATCTTGCGCGACAGCGGATCCTGGATGCTCGACATGGCCATGCGGATCGTAGCGGGATCGCGACTGGCGACCGCCGTACGCAGGTTGGCCGCGTCGGCCTCGGCGGGCGTGGCGTAGGTCGCGGTGGGCGGCGTGGTGATCAGGCCCGGGGGCGTGGCGCTTCCCGTATAGGGCTGGGGCGCACGGGGCAGGTCGACGTCATCTTGGGCAAGCGCCACACCGAAGAGCGCCACCACCGCGGATCCGCCCAGCAACACCTTACCCAACAACCCTGACGCCAAAACGTCGTCTCCCTTCGATTCTCTGGCCCTGATGGGCTGCATTCTCGCCGTTTTCCGATAGCGGAGGGGCCGATTTGCGGCGCTTGCGACCCTGATTGGCGCTTATAGACCGCTTCGAGGCGGATTGACCCTTGCAGAAACGTCCCCAAATCGGTGCAGAGCGTCACGGACCGGTTGCGGGACATGGGGGGCGGGACATATTGTCCGCCCCCATCCTCTGGCCGCAACCGTCGCGGCGCGTTTCTCACGGCAAATTGCAAGTCATGGCTCATTCTCCGTTCAAGGGCGTCATTCCGGCGCTGGTCACGCCTTTCCGCGACGGCGCGGTGGACGAGAAAGCCTTCGTGGCCCTGGTCGAGCGCCAGATCGCCGGCGGCGTGCACGGCCTAGTGCCGGTCGGCACCACCGGCGAGACCGCGACCCTGAGCCACGATGAGCACAAGCGCGTCGTCGAGCTGTGCGTGCAGACCGCCCGCGGCCGCGTGCCGGTGATCGCCGGGGCCGGCTCCAACTCGACCGCCGAGGCGATCGAACTGGTCGCCCACGCCAAGGCTGTCGGCGCCGACGCGGCTCTGGTGGTTTCGCCCTACTATGTGCGTCCCAGCCAGGAAGGCGTCTACCAGCACTACAAGGCGATCAACGACGCCGTGCAGTTGCCGGTGCTGGTCTACAACGTGCCGGGCCGCACGGGGTCGGACATCGCCAACGAAACCCTGGAGCGGCTGTCCAAGCTGCCCAACATCGTCGGCATCAAGGACGCCACCGGCGACCTGACTCGCGCCAGTTTCCAGCGGATCATGTGCGGCCCGGACTGGGTGATGCTGTCGGGCGACGACCCGACCGCGCTCGGCTACGTGGCCCACGGCGGCCATGGGGTGATCTCGGTGACCTCGAACGTGGCGCCGGACGCCTGCGCCACCTTCATCAACGCCTGCCTGAACGGCGAGTGGGAGACCGCGCTCTACTGGCAGGATCGCCTGGTGCGGCTGCACAAGGCGCTGTTCCTCGACGCCTCGCCGTCGCCGACCAAGTTCGCCATGGCCCACCTGGGCCTGTGCGAGGCCGACGTGCGCCTGCCGATCGCCCCGTGCAGCGACGCGGTGAAGCCGGCGATCCTGGAGGCCATGCGCGAGGCGGGTCTGGTCTGATGACCAAGCCGATCGCCGAGAACCGCCGCGCGCGGTACGACTACTTCATCGAGGAGACCGTCGAGGCCGGGCTGATGCTGACCGGCACCGAGGTGAAGTCGTTGCGCGTGGGCCGGGCCAACATCGCCGAATCCTACGCTTCGGTCGAAGGGCGCGAGATCAAGCTGATCAACGCCGACATTCCGCCCTATGGCCACGCCAACCGCTTCAACCACGAACCCCGCCGGCACCGGAAGCTGCTGCTGCACCGAAAGCAGATCGACAAGCTGATCGGCGCGGTCCAGCGCGACGGCCGCACCCTGATCCCGCTCAAGCTCTATTGGAATGAGAAGGGTTTGGCCAAGCTGGAGATCGGCTTGGCCAAGGGCAAGAAGAACCACGACAAGCGCGAGACCGAGGCCGCCCGCGACTGGCAGCGCGACAAGGCGCGGCTGATGAAGGGCGACCGGGGCGACTGAAGCGCCGAGTTCCTCGTGAGCGGTAGGACCTCGGATCACGCCTGCGATGGGTCGGGTCGCAGGGTCGCCCGTCGGGTCCGCCTTCGACAAAATGCGACGCCTCAACGGAGCGCGTCATGGACCTGGGTCTCAGCGGAAAGATCGCCATCGTCGCTGGCGGAAGTCGGGGCTGCGGACGAGGCGTGGCCGAGGAGCTGAGCCGGGAGGGTGCGCGCGTCGTGCTGTCGGGCCGGCTGGCCGACAAAGTGCATGAGGCGGTCGAGGCGATCCGCGAGAGCGGAGGCGAGGCGATCGGCGTGGTCGCCGACATGACCACCGAGGCCGGTTGCGCGACGATCGTCGACGCCGCCCAGCGAGCCTACGGCGATTGCCAGATGCTGGTGGTCAATTCGCCGGGGCCGTTTCCCGATCCCGTGACCAACCGGGGACGCGGCTTCGACAATTGCGCCGACGACGTCTTCAGCGAGACCCACCGCAATTTCGTGATGAGCCAGGTCTGGCTCGCCCGAGCGGTGATCCCCGCCATGCGGAGCGACGGCTGGGGCCGCCTGGTCAATATCGGCTCCATCGCCATGAAGACGCCGCACCTTGAGGACCCGATGCCCGCGGTCAACACGCGCGTGGCCGTCGCCGCCCTGATGAAGAGCTTGGCCCAGGAGTTCGGGCCGTACGGGATCACTGCCAACACCATCGCCACGGGCCCGTTCGACAGCGAGCTGTCGCGCGAGTATCGCGCCTCGGGGACCGGGGTGAAGACCGCCGAGTGGTACAGGGCGATGCTGCCGGTCGGCCGCTGGGGACGTCCGGAGGAGATGGGCGCCCTGGTCGCCTTCCTTTGCTCGACCCGGGCGAGCTTCCTGACGGGGGAGACCATCCGCATCGACGGCGGCTACACCAAAAGCCTGTTCTGAGCCTCTGCCCCTCAGGGTCGCGTCGCCATCCAGATCACATGCCGCGCACCGCGTCCCTTGTGGGCGCGGACGCCGATCTCCTCCACCCCGTAGCCGGCGCGTTTCAGGCGCTGGGTGAAGGCGCTGTCGCGGGTCGAGGACCAGACCTCCAGCACCCCGCCAGGGCGCAGGGCGCGCTTGGCGGCGGCCAGGCCCGTCGGGCTGTAGAGGCCGTCATTCTCCTTGCGGCTGAGGCCGCCAGGCCCATTGTCGACGTCCAGCAGTATGGCGTCGAAGGCCGCTTCGCCGGCGCGGATCGGCTCCCCGACGTCACCCTGGTGAATGCTGACCCGGGGATCGTCGAGGCTGGCCCCGTGCAGGTCCGCTAGCGGGCCCCGCGCCCAGGCGACGACAGCCGGCACGAGTTCGGCCACGACAATCTCCGCGTCGGCTCCGAAGGCGGCGAGGGCGGCGCGCAAGGTGAAGCCCATGCCCAGCCCGCCGATCAGCACCCGCGCCCTGGGGCGTTGGCCGACGCGCTCGAAGGCCAGGGCGGCCATCGCCTCTTCCGAGCCGCTGAGCCGGCTGTTCATCAGTTCGATGCCGCCGGTCATGATCGAGAACTCGGTCCCGCGCCGCATCAGCCGCAGGTCTTCGCCGTCGCCGGGCACCTGGGCGGTGTCGAGATGCTGCCAGGGGATCATGGGAACGCGTTCCGAGGAGAGGGGACGAGTGTCCCTCCCTCGAACGGCCGCTTGACGCAAGGACCCAGCGGCGCGACCTTCAAACCTAACAATGATAACCTACGGAGGATCCGCTCATGGCCGACGGTGCATCGCCCATCGCCACGTCGCTCAAGGACAAGGTCAGCGAGGCCGAATGGAAGGCTCGCGTCGATCTGGCCGCGCTCTATCGCCTGGTCGCCGTCCACGGCTGGGACGACATGATCTTCACCCACATCTCGGCCCGCATTCCCGGACCGGAGCACCATTTCCTGATTAATCCCTACGGCATGTTCTTCGGCGAGATGACCGCTTCATGCCTGGTCAAGGTCGACCTGGACGGCAATGTCATCGACAAGACGCCGTACTTCATCAATCCGGCGGGCTTCACGATCCATTCGGCGGTACACGCCGCCCGCGAGGACGCCCATTTCGTCATGCACCTGCACACCGATCAGGGCGTGGCGGTGTCCGCAAACAAGGAAGGTCTGCTGCCGCTGTCGCAGCATTCGCTAATTGTCTTGCCTCAGCTCGCCTTTCACGACTATGAAGGCATTGCGCTCAACCTTGACGAACGGGAACGTCTGGTGGCCGACCTCGGCGAGAAAAAGCTGATGATGCTGCGAAACCACGGCACCCTGTCCGTGGGGACGACGGCGGCCGAGTGCTGGTTGGGCATGTTCTTCCTGGAACGGGCCTGCGCCCAGCAGGTGATGGCGTTGAGCGCGGGTCGCCAGAACGTGCTCGAAGCGCCGGACGCCGCCCAGGCCGAGGTCCGCAGCCAGACCGGCATGGGCATGGGCATGATCGCCGGCCTGGCCTGGCCGGGCTGCTTGCGCAAACTCGACCGGGAGTCCCCCGGTTACGTGGATTGACGCCCAGGCGTCGAAAACGAAACGCCGCCGTGGCTCTCGGGGCCGCGGCGGCTTTCTTTTGCGCGCTGAGCGGGGTGTTCGGGCCGGCCTGGGCTGGCGCCTGGCCCATGAAGGACGGCGAGGGGCTGGCCATCCTCAAGTACGAGGACCAGAAGGCCGACACGGGCTTTGGTCCGGACGGCGTGGAGGTCGCGATCGCGCGCCGTCACGACCAGACCCTGTCGCTGTACGGCGAGTACGGCCTGACCGACCGCCTGACCCTGCAGGCCAAGACGGCCCTGACTCGCGGCCACGACGATTTCGTCGATTATGAAGGGCTGGGATCCGTCGAACTGGGTTTGCGGTACGCCTTGCTGCACACGGATCGATCAGTCGTCAGCCTTTATCTGGGCGCCGCCCGGGACGGCGTGGGGCGCAACGCTGGCTATGCGGCGCCGGGACAGGGCGCCACGGACCTTGAGGCGCGTCTGCTGGCGGGAACCTCTGGCCAGTGGCGAACCATGCAGGCCTTCGCTGAGTTTCAGGTCGCCCGCTTGAAACGAAGCGGCCTTGCCGACGAGACCAGGGTCGATGTCACCGCAGGGCTCAAACCTCGGCCCCGCTGGCTGTTGATGGCCCAGACCTTCGCCGGCCAGGCGGATTCACAGCCTGTCAGGTCGCGCTGGTGCAAGAGCGAGATATCCCTGACGCGCGACTTGGGCGTCTGGAGCCTGCAGGCTGGATGGCGTCAGACGATCCTGGGGCGTGAGACGCCGGCCGACCGCGGCCCGGTTGTGGCGGTGTGGCGGCGGTTCTGATATTTCAGAACTGTAATATTTGGTCATCCGTGTGTCACTGGACGCAGGCTAGGGCTGGCGGCTAATGAGCCGTTTTGTATTAGCTGAGCCGTTCCATTCCGGCGCCCGGAGCTTTTCGTGATCCGCAGACATTTCTTTCTGGTCGGCGCGGTGGTCGCTGTCCTGCTGATGCTGCTGGTCGGCGGGCTGAAACTGGCCTTCGGCGGGAAGGCGACGGGGCAGGGGGGCGCTGCCGGCGGACGCGCGACGCCGGTGTCGCAGGTGGTCGCCCAGCCGCGCGCCTTTACCGACCGGATCGAGGTGCTGGGCGTGGCCAAGGGCCGTCAGTCGGTGACCCTCACCTCGAACACCGCCGAGTTGATCACCGCCGTCCACTTTCGTGATGGGCAAACCGTCACCAAGGGGCAGGTGCTGGTCGAGCTGAAGGCCGACCAGGAGACCGCCGGCATCGCCGAGGCCCAGGCTCAACTGGCCCAGGCCGAGCGCGAATATACGCGGTGGAAGACCCTGGCCGACCGTGGCATCGCCCCGCGCGCCTCGGCCGAACAGTACATGGCCGCGCGCGACACCGCCCGCGCCGCCCTCGCCGCCGCCAGCGCCCAGAAGCTGGACAAGGTGATCCGCGCGCCGTTCTCGGGCCGGGTGGGCATTTCGGACATTGCGCCTGGGACCCTAATCAGCCCGGGAACACCCATCGTCAGCCTGGACGACGTCTCGCTGATCCGCGTCGACTTCTCCGTGCCCGACCGCTACCTGCCGATCCTACGCGAAGGGTTGACGATTACCGCCAAGCCCGACGCCTTGCCGGGCGAGAGCTTCACCGGCCGCATAGCCCAGATCGACACCCGGATCGACCCGACCACCCGCGCCCTGAAGGCCCGGGCCGAATTCCCCAACGCCGATGGTCGCCTCAAGCCCGGCATGCTGATCAAGGTCGGTATCGCTCAGGGACAGCGTCAGGCCGTGGCCGTGCCCGAGGCCGCCGTGCAGTTCGAGGGTTCCCAAGCCTCGGTGTTCCTGATTGCCAGGGGACCCAAGGGTCTGGTCGCTCGCCGCGCTTCGGTTCAGACCGGCATCGCCGCGGACGGCTTCATTGAAATCACCTCCGGCCTGAAAGCTGGCGACAAGCTGGTCGGCGACGGTCTCAATCGCGTGCAGGACGGCGCGCCGGTCAACGCCGGCGGCGGGAAGCCCCAGGCGGGCCCTCAAGCTGGCCAGGGTGATCGCAAGCAGAAGGCCGGCTGATGCTTTCCGACCTTTCCGTTCGTCGGCCAGTCTTCGCCGCAGTCGCGGCGATCATCCTCTGCGTCATCGGCCTGGCCGCCTTCAAGAGCCTCCCGATCCGCGAATTGCCGAGCGTGGATCCGCCGGTGGTGTCGATCTCGACCGCCTATCGCGGCGCCTCGGCCGAGGTGATCGAAGAGCGGATCACCCAGGTCATCGAGCGCCAGGTCGCCGGGATCCAGGGCATCGACCGTGTCAACAGCTCCTCGCGCGACGGTCGCTCGCAGATCACCATCACCTTCACGCTGGATCGCGACCTCGACGCGGCCGCCAACGACGTGCGCGACGCGGTCAGCCGGGTGGCGGCGAACCTACCTGACCAAGCCGACCCGCCGCAGATCGCCAAGGCCAACGCCGACTCCTCGCCGATCATCGTCCTGAACCTAACCTCCAGCACCCTCAGCACCCTGGAGCTGGCCGACTATGCCGACCGTTATCTGGTCGAGCGGATGTCGACGATCCCCGGCGTGGCCCAGGCCAACCTCTACGGCGCGCCGCTCTACGCCATGCGCATCTGGCTGGACGCCGACGCCATGGCCGCGCGCGGCGTGACGGTCGACGATGTCGAGAACGCGCTCAACGCCCAGAACGTGGAACTGCCCGCCGGCGCCCTGGAAGGCGCCACCAAGGACTTCACGATCCGGGTCAGCCGCGCCTATTCCAAGCCCGAGGACTTCCTGAAGCTGCCCCTGCGCGGCGGTGACGCCGAGGGTTTCGTGGTCCGCCTGGGGGACGTGGCGCGGGTCGAGGAGGGGGCGGACGAACGCCGCAAGCTGTTCCGCGGCAATGGCGTTCCGCAGGTCGGCATCGCCCTGACCCGCCAGTCGCAGGCTAACGACGTGGCGATCTCGGACGCCGTCCGCAAGGAAGTCGCGACCATCAACCAGACGCTGCCGGCCGGCACGAAGATGATCGTGGCGATCGACAACTCGGTGTTCACCGCCGAGGCGATCCACGAGGTGTGGATCACGATGGGCATCTCGATCGCCCTGGTCGCTCTGGTCAACCTGCTGTTCCTGGGCAGCTGGCGCTCGGCCCTGATTCCGTCGATCGTCGCGCCGATCTGTATCCTGTCGACCTTCATCGTCCTGGCGCCGCTGGGCTTCTCGCTGAACCTGCTGACCCTTCTGGCCCTGGTGCTGGCGGTCGGCCTGGTGGTCGACGACGCCATCGTCGTGGTCGAGAACATTCAGCGCCGCGTCGACGAGGGCGAGCCGTCGACGGTGGCGGCCCTGCGCGGCACCCGCCAAGTGTTCTTCGCGGTCGTGGCCACCACCGTCGTGCTGATCTCGGTCTTCGCCCCGCTGATGTTCCTGCCCGGCTATATCGGCCGGCTGTTCGTCGAACTGGCTGTGGCCATCGCCGCCGCCGTGGGCTTCTCGGCGCTGCTGGCGCTGAGCCTGTCGCCGATGATGGCGTCCAAGCTGCTCAAGCCAGCCAGCGCCAACTGGCTGTCGCGCCGGGTCGACCGCGCCATGGACGCGCTGAAGGACAGCTACCGCCATTCGCTGGAAGGCCTGCTGGGCAAGGGCTCGGCCACTTTGGTCACCGGTCTTTCGGTGCTGGTCCTGGCGGTGTGCGCCGGCGGGCTGTTCGCCCTGCTGCCGCAGGAACTGGTGCCCGCGGAAGACCGTGGCCGCGTCGACGTGTCGATCAACGGCCCCGAGGGCAGCGGCTTTGACGCGACGGTCAAGGTCGCCGACAGGATCGAGAAGATCCTCGATCAGTATCGCAAGGATGGCGTGGCCGAGCGTACGATCATCACCGTACCGCGCTTCGGCCAGAGCCAGTTCAACACCGGCAACGCAGTCATCGCGCTCAAGCCGTGGGGCGAGCGTGACAAGTCGGCCGACGAGGTCGCCGCCGAACTCAACAAGAGCCTGTCGAGGATCACCAGCGTGCGGGCCGTGGCCTCGGTGCGCGGCGCCTTCCAGCGCGGCGGTGGCGGCGGCGGCGGCGGCGGCACCAATGTCGACCTGATCGCCGTCGGCAACGACTACGTCCAGCTTGCCAACTGGCTCAAGCCCATCCTCAGCGCCTCTCAGGCCAATCCGGGCCTGTCGCGGCCGCGCCTCGACTACGAGCCGACCGCGCCGCGATTGTCGGTGCAGATCGATCGCGACAAGGCCGCGACCCTGGGCGTTTCGGCCCAGTCGGTTGGTCGGGCGCTGGAGACCATGTTCGGCTCACGCCAGGTGACGACCTACATCAAGTCCGGCCAGGAATATGACGTCATCCTGCAGACCGCGCTGGAGCAGCGTCGCGGCATCGAGGATCTCAATCGCCTGCAGGTGCGGACCCTGTCCGGCGCCCTGGTGCCGCTGTCGACGGTGGTCACCACCGAGCTGCGAGGCGACACGCCCGATCGTCCCCGGGTGGATCGTCTCCGGGCCGTGACCCTGACCACCCAGTTGAACCCCGGCTACACGGTCGCCGACGCGGTGAAGTTCTTCCAGGATCAGGCCGCCGCCCATCCCACCCCCGGCGTCAGCGTCAAGTGGGGCGGGCAAGCCAAGGACTATCTGGAAGCTTCCGGCGCTGTGGGCCTGGCCTTCGGCCTGGCGCTGTTGCTGGTGTTCCTGGTGCTGGCCGCGCAGTTCGAAAGCTGGATCCACCCGGCCGTGATCATGCTGACCGTGCCGCTGGCGGCGCTGGGCGGGCTGTTCGGCCTGCTGATCACCGGCTCGACGATCAACACCTACAGCCAGATCGGCCTGATCATCCTGGTCGGCATCGCGGCCAAGAACGGGATCCTGATCGTCGAGTTCGCCAACCAGCTGCGCGACGAGGGCCTGAAGGTCCGCGAGGCCGTGATCGAAGCCGCCGCCCTGCGCCTGCGTCCGATCATCATGACCTCCATCTCGGCGGCGATGGGCGCCCTGCCGCTGATGCTGTGGGCGGGCGCCGGCGCCGGCAGCCGCAAGACGATCGGGGCGGTGATCTTCACCGGCGCGATCTTCGCGACCCTGCTGACGTTGTTCGTGGTGCCGGTGTTTTACAACCTGCTGGCCCGCTTCACGAAGTCTCCGGAGTGGACTTCGCGGCAGATCGAGGACTATGAAGCCCGCGAGAAGAGCGGGGAGGGGCATGCCTCACCCGTCTGAACCGGGTGAGGAAGCATGGCCGAGGCCGTATTGGCGGCGAAGCGGCAGGAGCTTGCGCTTCTGCGACGCATCGAGGAACGCATTCTCTGGCTGGCCTCGTGGACGATCCACAACGCCAACCATCTGCGTGAAAGCCGTGACGGACTGAAGGTCGGCGGTCACCAGGCGTCCTGCGCCTCGATGACCACCCTGATGACGGCGCTGTACATGAAGGCGCTTCGGCCGCAGGACCGGGTGGCGGTCAAGCCGCACGCCAGCCCGGTGTTCCACGCCGTGCAGCACCTATTCGGCCGCCAGAGCCTGGAGAAGCTCAAGGCCTTCCGGGCCCTGGGCGGCGCCCAGTCCTATCCCTCGCGCACCAAGGACACCGACGACGTCGATTTCTCGACCGGCTCCGTGGGTCTGGGCGTGGCTATGACCGCGTTCGCCTCCCTGGCCCAGGACTATCTGGCCGCGCGCGGCGCCGTGAAGCCCGAGAAGATGGGGCGGATGATCTCGCTACTAGGCGACGCCGAACTGGACGAGGGCAACATCTACGAGGCCCTGATCGAGGCCTGCAAGCACGACATCCGCAACACCTGGTGGATCGTCGACTACAACCGCCAGAGCCTGGATGCGACCACCCAGGACCGTATGTTCACCCGCTATGGCGAAATCTTCGAGGCCGCGGGCTGGACCGTCGAGACGCTGAAATGGTCCAGGCGCCAGCGCGAGGCCTTCGCCAGGCCCGGCGGTCCGGCGCTGCAGCAATGGATCGAAACCGCGCCCAACGACCTCTATGCGGCGCTCAGCTATCAGGGCGGCGCGGCCTGGCGCGAACGGCTGAACGCTGACCTGGCCGGGGACGCCGACGCCTTGAAGCTGGTCGCGGCGTACAAGGACATCGACCTGGGCGAACTGATGACCGAGTTGGGCGGTCATTGCATGGAGACCATCCTGGAGGCCTTCGATCGGGCGAGCCAGGACGATGCGCCGCGTTTCTTCATCGCCTACACAGTCAAGGGCCTGCGCCTGCCGTTCCAGGGGCACAAGGACAACCACGCCGGCCTGATGACAGAGACCCAAATCGCCGAACTACGCGCGCGGTTGGGCGTGATCGAGGGCGAGGAATGGGATCCGCTGTCGGGCCTCTCGGCGGCGGAGCACACAGCCCTCAAGGGGCTGGTGGCCAGGGCGCCCTTCGCGGCCAATATCGAGCGCGAGCACCTCGCGCCGGCGATCCCGACACCGTCGTCCGACGCTCTGTTGGCGGCTGTCTCGGGCGGCGGCGAACAGTCCACCCAGGCCGCGTTCGGCAAGGTGATGTTCGAGATCGCCCGCCGGGACGACGAGTTCGCCGGCCGGGTGGTGACCACTTCGCCAGACGTCACGGTCTCGACCAATCTCGGCGGCTTCGTGAACCGCCGGGGCGTGTTCCAGCGGCGGGCGCATGAGGACGTGTTCAAGCGTCGGCGCATTCCGTCGGCTCAGGTGTGGTCCAAGGCCGAGACCGGCCAGCATGTCGAGCTTGGCATCGCCGAGAATAACCTGTTCATCGCCCTGGCGGCCTTGGGCCTGACAGCGCCGCTGTTCGGCGAGCGGCTGTTCCCGGTTGGCACGCTCTACGACCCGTTCATCGCCCGCGGCCTGGATGCCCTCAACTACGCTTGCTATCAGGACGCCCGCTTCCTGCTGGTCGCCACGCCCAGCGGCCTGACCTTGGCGCCCGAAGGCGGCGCGCACCAATCGATCGGCTCGCCGCTGATCGGCATGAGCCAGCCGGGTCTGGACAGCTACGAGCCGGCCTTCGCGGACGAGACGGCGGTGCTGATGGCCCACGCCTTCGACCGAATCCAGGCCAAGGACGGAGCCTCCACCTATCTGCGGCTGTCGACCCGGGTGATCGCCCAACCCGGACGCGCCGACGACGCCTGGCGTCATGGCGTCGTCGATGGAGCATATTGGCTGCGCCCGCCAGCCCCCGGCGCTCGGCTGGCCATCGCCTATGCCGGCGCCCTGGCTCCGGAAGCGCTCGCGGCGTTCGAGGCGGTGCTGGAGGACGAGCCGGGCGCAGGCCTGCTTGCCGTGACTTCCGCGGACGTCCTGCATCGCGACTGGACCGCCGCCGGCCGTTCGCGCTGGACGAACGGCGGCCCGCGCACTTCGAAGATCGAAGCCCTGCTGGCGCCGCTCTCCCGCGACGCGGGCCTGGTGACGGTAATCGACGGCGCCCCCTCGACCCTGTCCTGGCTGGGCTCCGTGCGCGGCATGCGGCTGAGGGCGCTTGGACTGGAGACCTTCGGCCAGTCGGGCGATTTGCCGGACCTCTACGCCCGGTACCGCCTGGACGCCGACGCCATTCTGGACGCCTGCGCGGATCTGCTGGTCTAGGAGGGACGGTCCGGGCCCAACTCCACGCTTTGGATCAGCCCGTCCTGGACCGTGTAAGTCGCCGTCACCCGGCTGTCCGACCAAAGGCGGCCAGAGCGGTCGTGGACCGACACCTGCAGCTCGGCTTGTGCGCGCCCATCGGCCAGGGTTTGGATCGACAGGAGGTCGATGTTCGGGGCCAGGGTCTCAAACAGCCTGAGATAGAAAGCCTGCGCGCCGGCCGGTCCAACCACCTGGCCCTCGTCCAGATAGTTCCGGAACCGGGCGAGGGGATGGAAGAGAGCCGCGGCGGTCTCCGCATCCCGGCGGCTGATCGCCTCATGCAGTCGGAGGACAAGCTCGCGAGCGTCGGCCATCGTCAGGCCTTTCCGTGGAGCGCCAGCCTAACGACGCTCCATCGATCACAGGCCCTGTGGACCTTGGTCAGCGGCGCGCGCGCATCTTCCATGGGTTGCGCCCTATCAGCCTTTGGGAGGCTTGTAACCGGTTTCGACCTTCAGATAGGCGATCAGATCGATGCGGTCCTTGGGATCATGCAGGCCCGCGAAGGTCATCTTGGTGCCCGGCATGAAGCCGCGCGGGTTGTCCAGCCACTTGTCGAGATGTTCGGCGTCCCAATTGAAACCGGCGGCCGCGACGACAGGCGAGTACTTGTAGTCGGGCTTGCTGCCGGCCTTCCGTCCGAACACGCCGTACAGGTTGGGGCCTGTCATGTTCGGACCGCCTTCGGTGATGGTGTGGCACGAACGGCAGAGGGCGAACTTGCTCTGCCCGTTCATCAGGTCGCCGGTGTTGTAGGGAGCGGGAAGGGCGGCCAGCAGCGCCTGCTTCTGGGCGTCCGTCGGCGCCGCCGCAGGCGCTGAACTTGCTGATCCGCCGTCGGAAGTCCCCGGGCTCGGCTTTGAACAACCGGCCAAAATGGCACAGACGACCGCGGCGGCGGCGAGATGAACCTGACGCATTTACTCGTTCCCGACAGACATTATGCCGCAAGCTGTGCGGCGCGGCGCCGCATTCATTTTCTGGCCCATTTGTGGGCTCCGCATCCAATATATAACGTCGTTATCCGGTCAAGGTCTCGCCACGTTTCATCGAACGCCCTGCGACAACGCGCGTTATCTCACAGAATGTAAAAGCAAAATGCCCGATTACAAACCGTGGGTATGCACATAAAAAATTGACCAGAATTAACCATAAACGTACCCAGAGAGCGCCGGAGGGGCTGCTCCGGCGACCGGGTAGGAAAACAAGATCATGGACTGGAACGAAGAGCGGACCGCCACGCTTCGCAAACTGTGGCTTGAGGGTATGAGCGCCAGCCAGGTGGCGCGCCAATTGGGCGGCGTCAGCCGCAGCGCAGTGATTGGCAAGGTGCACCGTCTGGGCATCACCGTTCGTGAGGTCCCCACCCGTCAGCGCAGCGCGGTGCGGACCGCCGTTCGGGCCCAACCCCGGACCCGCACGATCCGCGACACCGCTCCTGTCCAACGCTCGGCGCTTCGCCTGGTCGAGGTCGCCGAGATGGCGCCGACCGCGAACATCCTGGGCCTGGAGATCCATTCCTGCCGTTGGCCGATCGGCAATCCCGACTCCCACGACTTCGGTTTCTGCGGCCGCGAAAAGACCGCCCGCGGTTCGTACTGCGACGAGCACGCCCGCGGCGCCTTCCGCAAGCTGGCCTCGCCGTCCGAGGTGAAGGCCTGGGCTCGCCAGCCGGCCGCGCATATCGAACGCCACACCGCCTGACGCCCAGCGCCGAATCCAAGCACCAGGACATCCCCCATGAACATGGTCTTGATCGAGAACACCGCCGGCAGCAGCCAGGTGATCACCATCATCGAAGAGTTCGCCGGTCACTCGGTGTCGCGCGACCTCAATCCAGGCGAGCACACCCGCATCCCGGTCGGTCAATTCAAATCGATCGTCGTACGCGAGACCTATCCTGACGACTGGTTGGCGCGGGCCCGTGCGCGCAACGCCACGATCCCCGACGCGATCGCCAGCTGCGCCGCCTGATACGGCATCCGGGTCCTTTCTAGGGACATAGACGACCCCCGCGAACCTGTTCGCGGGGGTCGTTTCGTCTGGAACCCTATGGTTAGCGTAGCGTTAGCCACGGTCGAACGATGTTCGCTGTCGTTCGCGCCAGGGGGAACGGCGTCGAGTTCCAAATGCATGCAAATGCCCGCCTCCATTCGCGGGCAAGCGGAGCTGCGATTGTGTGCCGCTTCCGCGTGTGACATGAAGGCGCGCCATTTGGCGTGGGGGGAACCATGTCAGAGCAGAAGCAAGGGGAGGGCCGCGGTTTGCCGTTGCCGACCTATGTCAGCTATCTGATGTACCAGACCGAGCAGCACCGGCGCGCCCTTGCCGCAGACTGCATTGCGCAACACGGCTTGAGCTTCGCCAAGTGGGTGGCGCTGGCGTCGTTGGCGCGGTTTGGCGAGTGCTCGATGACTCGCCTGGCGCGGCTGTCCGCCGCCGATCGCACGACCCTGACCCGCTCGATCGACGGCCTGATCCGCGACGGTCTGGTCGAGCGCGGGACCCAGGCGTCGGATCGCCGCAAGGTCGTGGTCCGCTTGACCGCGGAAGGGCATGCCGTTCTGGGCCGCGTTCGGGAAGACATCCACCCGATCAACCAGGAGGTCTGCGCGGAACTGACTGAAGAGGAACAGGTCAACCTCGCGACCTATCTCCAGAAGATCCTCGGCGGATTGATCACCGAGCCAGAGTGGAAGCACGAAGTGCTGTCGTTCGGGCGCGGCTCGGCGGAGCCGATCTGGACCCGGGGCTAAGAGGCTGCTCCAGGCCTAGTCATCGCCCTTCGGCCGACCACGCAACGCCTTGACGCCCGAGCGCTTGCCCTTTGTCTCCAACCTTTTCAGTTTGCTGCTGTAGGTCGGCTTGGTCGGTCGGCGAGGTTTGGGCTTTTCGGTCGCGCGGCGGATCAGCTCGACGAGCCGGTCGCGAGCTTCCTGCCGGTTCATTTCCTGAGAGCGGCTGCCCTGGGCGAACAGGACGATTACGCCGTCCTGGGTCAGGCGGCTGCCGGCGAGGGCCTCGAGCCGCGTCTTGACGTCGTCGGGCAAGGTGGGGGAGTTGCGCACGTCAAAGCGCAACTCGATCGCCGTACTGGTCTTGTTGACGTGCTGACCTCCGGGGCCTGACGCGCGGGTCGCCTTTTCGACGATCTCGTCATCCTCGATCCTCAGCCAGGAAGTGATCTCGATCATCGGACCACGCGCTTGGCCTTGACCACCGCGGTGTCCAGCGCCTGCAGGAACTTGGAACGATCGGCGGCGCCGAAGGCCTTGGGGCCGCTCGTGATCTCGCCCATCGAGCGCAGATGCTCGCCGATCATCCGCGAGGCCAGGGCCGAGCCGATGGTGTCGACGGAGAACAGGCGCCCTGTCGTGCCCAGGGCCTGACCGCCCGCCTTCAGCACCCGATCGGCCAACGGGATGTCGTTGGTGATCACCACGTCGCCGGGACCGGCCCGCTCGGCGATCCAGTCGTCCGCCACATCGGGGCCGGCGTCGACCACGATTTGCTCGATGGCGAGCGTTTGAGGGACGCGGATCCAGCTGTTGGAGACCACGAAGGTCTTCAGGCCGTAGCGCGCGGCGACCTTGTAGACCTCGTCCTTCACGGGGCAGGCGTCAGCGTCGATGTAAAGAACGGTCATGCGCCGTCTCGTAGCGCCTTCCCCAGGCGTTCGCCAAGCGCTGTGACGGCATCGACCGCCGCGGGCAGCACATGGGTGAAGTTGACGAAGCCGTGGGCTTGTCCCGGATAAACCTTCAGTTCCACCGGTACGCCCGCCGCCTCCAGAGCCTTTGCGTAGCTCACGGCGTCCGGGTGGACGGGATCGAGCAGGGCTCCGCTGACCAGAAACGTCGGCGGAGTCGCTGGACCGACGGCGTCCAGCAGGGAAGGCGCGTGGGCGGTCGCCAATTGGGCGTTGATATAGGCGATGGCCAGTCGTCCGATCAGGCGGGCGTCGCGCAGCAGGGTCTGGGCCCAGATCTCGTCATCCAGGTGGACCAGCGGGTAGAACAGGCCCTGGATCTTTACCGCACCGGGCCGCTGGCTATTGGCTTCGTGAGCCACCGTCGCGGCGAGATAGGCCCCGGCGCTGTCACCGGCCGTCGCCAGGCGATCGACGTCGACGCCAAGTTCGGCGGCTTGGTCCTGCAACCAGGAAAAGGCCGCGCGGGCGTCCTCGATCTGCGAAGGAAAGGGGTGCTCGGGCGCCAGGCCGTAAGCCGCGGACACCACGCGGACGCCGGCTGCATGGGCCAGGCGCTGACAGAGAGCGTCATGGGTCTCGATATCCGAGATCACGAAGCCGCCGCCATGGAAGAACAGGATCGCCGGACCCACGGCCTCGGCATGCAGAGGCACATAGAGCCGCACGGCGCGTTTTCCGCTGGCGGCCGGATAGTCGAGGTTGCGGATCTGGGCCAGGCGCGGAAGCTTGCGGTCGCGGTGGGCGATGGCGAAGCGCACGGCGCGGCGCACGCGATCGAGGCCGAAGCGATGGGCGCCGGCCACCCGCTCGGCGAAGACGCTGGTCAGGGGTGCGTTCATCGATCCTCACCTTGGCCGTCGAGCGGTGGAAGGCTTAGCCGGCCTGGGTCCGGCTGTCCACGCGGCGCTCGGCGGTGTCGAATCGGCCGATGGACCGAACGATCCCGCGCTTGGCGTTCTTGGCTGTCCGGACAGAAGTCTTCGCCCAGGGTTTGGGCGCCAGTCGTGCTGTTGCACGCTTTCCGCACAAACGAAGGTTCTCCACAGCTTCACCATGGCGGGCGACGATCCTGCCCTTGATTGATGGCTCCGGCGCATTAGCTATCAACCCGTGGAGCCGCCCTTGGCGCTCCTGCCCTTCCTGGGCGTTTCCTCCCTAATGACTGCCCGGCCTTTGCGCCGGGCTTTTTTTTTGGCCGTTTCGTGGCCTGGGAAGCCGTGAGGCCAACGGCGTCGAAACAGATCGCAACACCGCGACAACATGGCGATGGGACGGTGCACGTGACCACTTCCGGTCGTCACCTCCAGGAGGACATGACGCACATGACTTTCCCAAAGCTGCTTGGAACCGCCACGCTCGCCTTCGCCGCCTTGAGCCTGGCGGCTGCGGCGCCCGCCTCGGCCGGCGAGCGCGACATGCACCACCGTCATGAGCACAAGGTCTGCAAGTGGGAGCGCCATCACGGCCATAAGCAGAAGGTCTGCCGCTGGGTGCATAACTGAGCCTGGATCCGGGCGGGGCGGGGCGGGGCGGGCGCCCGGATGTTCCTTACGGGTCATAGTTTGATCGACGCGCCCCAGCGCGCGCCGTAAACTCGGACTTCAAGCGACACCGCCGCACTGAACCGGCGGTCGCAGTGGAGACTGGGTATGGACAAGGCCGAAATCAATCGCGTCGTTGAGCGACACAAGGCCGAGCAGGAGGCCCTCGACCAGCGCCTGGAGGCCCTGCGTACCGGCAAGCTGCAAGTGGGTTCGCCGACGGAAGACGGCGGCGTGCGGGACGAGACCCACGTCCACATCAACGAATTGGAGCGTCTGCGTCAGTGGCTGGCCGAGAACGTCGCCCGCTACGAGGCTCTGCTCGGCGCCTAGCCAGGGCCTTGCGATCGCAAGCCATCGGCGCTCATTCCGGCGCGGCACGGACGGCGATCGCCGCCTGATGGAAGGTGGTGCCGGTTGCAGGACTCGAACCCGCGACCTTCGGTTTACAAAACCGCTGCTCTACCAGCTGAGCTAAACCGGCCGACGCCGCTACGCTGAGCGGGGGTTCTCCTTAGCCGCAAGGATGGGGCGCGGGCAAGGGCGGCGACCAACCTGATCCATTGCCGTGTCGTCAAACCGGTCTAAGGTGCCTCAAACAGGTGTTCGTGAGGGGCGCATGCGTTTCTGGAGAGCGATGGCGACGGTGGCGGCGACCGCCGTCGTGGCCTTGGCGGTCGATCCGGCCTGGAGCGCCCCCAGGCCGGCGCCGACCTTGGCGGTGGCCGCCCCCGACGCCGCGGGCTTTTCGCCCGAACGCCTCAAGCGCCTGGACGGCTACATGCAAGGGCTCATCGACCAGGGCCACCTGCCGGGCGCGATCACCCTTGTCGCTCGTCATGGCAAGATCGTCAGCTACCAGACCTTCGGCAAGACGGCGATCGGCGGGGCGCCGATGACCAAGGACACCATCTTCCGGATCTATTCCCAGACCAAGCCGGTGACCGGTGTGGCCATGATGATCCTGTTCGAAGAGGGCCGGTGGCGCCTCGACGATCCGGTGACCAAGTTCGTGCCCGAGCTGGCCAATCTGCGGGTCTACAAGGGGCAGAACCCGGACGGGACCTTCATTACCGAGCCAGCGGCGCGGCCGCCGACCATGCGTGAGATCATGAGCCACACCGGCGGCTTCGCCTACGGCCTGCGCACGGATCAGCCGGTCGAGAAAGCCTATCGCGACAGCGGGCTGCTGGGGTCCAAGACCCAGGCCGAATTCCTGACGGCCCTGGCCAAGCTGCCCCTGGCCAGCCAGCCGGGGACCGAATGGCGCTACAGCGTCTCGGTCGACATCCAGGGACTGATCGTCGAGCGGCTGTCGGGCATGAGCCTGGCCGACTTCATGAAGAGCCGCATTTTCGATCCGCTGAAGATGACCGACACCGGCTTCTGGGTTCCAGCCGCCAAGAGCGATCGTCTGGCGGCGCTCTACATGATCGACCCCAAGGCGCGGAAGCTGGTTCCAGCCGACAGCTTCATGGTGCTGGACATCAGCAAGCCGCCGGCGATCGCCTCGGGCGGCGGCGGGCTGGTCTCGACCACGGCGGATTACGCCCGCTTCGTCCAGATGCTGCTGAACGGCGGCGAGCTGGATGGCGCCCGCATCCTCGCGCCTGGCACGATCGAGCTGATGGCGTCCAACCACCTGACCGACATCGTGATGGCCGCCCCGGACGCGGCGTTCTCGCCGGCCAAGGGCATGGGCTTCGGGCTCGACTTTGCAGTGGTCACTGATCCCGCCCGGGCGGGCACGCTGCGCGGCAAGGGGACCTACAGCTGGGGTGGGGCGGCCGGCACCTGGTTCTGGATCGACCCCAAGAACGACCTCTTCATGCTGGGCATGATCCACATCCTGGGCAAGGACGCCGATCCGGCCCTGGCCCATATCGACGATAACGCCGCGACGCTGGTCTATCAGGCCCTGGTCGATCCGGCGAAGTGACGACGGGAACGAGCTCGGTCCCCGGACACGTTGGGGAGCCGGAGTCATCGACCCGTTCTTCGACATCATCCAACGGCCGGGCGCGCTCGGCGCCGGCCCCATTCCGAAAGATCCCAGCCATGATGCAGAACCTGTTTTCCCTGAAGGGCCGCGTCGCCCTGGTCACCGGCGGTTCGCGCGGGATCGGCAAGATGATCGCCGAGGGGTTCCTGACCTATGGCGCGCGCCGGGTCTATGTCTCGGCCCGCAAGGCGGCCGCCTGCGACGCGACCGCCGAAGAGCTGTCGGCGATCGGCGAGTGCGTCTCGCTGCCGGCCGACGTCTCGACCCTGGAGGGCATCAACGGCCTGGTGGCGCGGATCGCCGAGCGCGAGGACAAGCTGGACATCCTGGTCAACAACGCCGGCGCGGCCTGGGGGGCGGCGTTCGACGAGTTCCCCGAGAGCGGCTGGGACAAGGTCGTGGACCTGAACATGAAGACGCCGTTCTTCCTGACCCAGGCGCTGATCGGCCACCTGCGGGCGGCGGGCAAGGAGCACGTGGCCAAGGTGATCAACATCGCCTCGATCGACGGCCAGTCGGTGACCACCGACGAGACCTATCCCTATGGCGCGTCCAAGGCCGGCCTGCTGCACATGACCAAGCGCATGGCGCTGCGCCTGGCGGCCGACAACATCGCCGTCAGTTGCATCGCGCCGGGCGCCTTCGCCTCGGACATGAACAAGGTGGCCCGCGACCATGCCGACACGGTATCCAAGGCCATTCCGGCCGGGCGGATCGGCACGACCGAGGACATGGCCGGGGCGGCGATCTACCTCGCCTCGCGGGCTGGGGACTATGTGACGGGGTCGGCCGTCACCGTGGACGGCGGGGTCAGCTTCGCGCGGTGAGGTCGCGGCGGGGGACGGGCGCATGCGCCTGTCCCCAAGCGTAGCTAGGGCTTACCTGGCGACGGGAAGCCGCCCAGTTCGGCCGGCTCGGCGTCGCTGAGCTCGACGCCGGCGTCGGCGCCGCAGCCCACGGGCTTGGGCGGGCGGGCGCCGCGCTCGCGGGCCGACATCAGCGCCCAGCCGCCGGGCTTGAGGATCTCCAGCGGCGAGAAACGGGCCTTGTAGGCCATCTTCTCGCTGCCGGGCACCCAGTAGCCCAGATAGACATAGGGCAGGCCGTTCAACTGGGCCTGCAGGATGTGGTCCAGGATGATGAACGAGCCCAGGCTGCGCTTGATCAGGCTGGGGTCGTAGAAGCTGTAGACCAGCGACAGGCCGTCGGCGAGCACGTCGACCAGCACGCAGGCGATCAGGTCGCCCGGACCGCGGTCCTGCGAGCGCAGGCGGTATTCGATCAGGTGGGTGCGGACCGCCGTGTCCTCGACCATGGCCACGTAGTCGGGCCAGGTCATCTCGGCCATGCCGCCGTCGGCGTGGCGGGTCAGCAGGTAGCGGCGCAGCAGCTCGAACTGCTCCAGCGTGGCCTCGGCCTCGACCAGGTGGCGTTCCAGGTCGGTGTTGCGGGTCAGGACCTTGCGTTCCGAGCGCGAGAAGGCGTAGTCGGCGGCCGAGGCGCGGGCCGACTGGCAGGCGCGGCAGGTCTCGCAGGCGGGACGATAGGCGATGTTCTGCGAGCGGCGGAAGCCGACCTGGGTCAGGCTGTCATTGACGGTGGGGCCGTCGGACAGCGGCAGGTGGGCGAAGACCTTGCGCTCCTCGCGGCCGGGCAGGTAGGGGCAAGGCGTGGGCGCCGTGAGGAAAAAGCGCAGCTGTCGCGTCGGAAAATGCTGCGTCACGGAAAGCGTCCGATCCTCTAGTCGCCTGGCCCTCGAAGTCGGGCCGATAAGGGATTAGGCGGCATCCGCGGCGGTTGCGCAAGCGTCGCGACGCGGCTGAGCGTCATCACGCCGCAGGCCGCCTCAGAGACCATCGGGAAGCACCGGCTTTTCGCGCAGGAGCACGATCGAGATGCGGCGGTTGCCAGGCAGGGTGGGGTCGTCCGCGTACAGCGGCTCGGAATTGGCCTTGCCCGAGACCTGGTAGATGCGGTCCTCGTCCACCCCGGCGCCGCGCAGCACCTGGCGCGAGGCGTCGGCGCGCTCGGCCGACAGCGACCAGTCGCTGTCCGAACGCTTGCCGGCCGCGCTGGCGCTGGTGTGGCCCGAAATAGTGATGCGGTTGGGCAGCTGGTTGATCACCTTGGCCACGGCGCGCAGCAGGATGCGGGCGCGGTCGTTGGGCTCGCGCGAGTTCTCCTTGAACATCGAGCGACCGTCCTGGTCGATCAGCTGGATGCGCAGACCCTCGGGGGTCTGGTCGATCATGATCTGCTTGGACAGCTCGGCCAGTTCAGGCATGTCCTGCAGCGACTGGCGTAGCGACTGGGCGGCCGAGGCGAAGCTGTCCTGCTCCTTCTTGGCCAGGGCGTCGCGCAGGGCCTGCTCGCTGGCGGAGTCCAGGCTGGCCGAGGTCGAACTCTGGCCGTCCTTGTCGGTCTCGGTGGGGGCCTCGGGGGCCATCTGCTGGATGACCGACATCTTGCCGTCGGCCTTGGCGCCGTCGTCGCCCAGCGAGGTGCCGCCCAGGATGCCGCCCGAGCCGCTGGTGCTGGACGAGATCGAGGCCGGGGCGAAATAGTCGGCGATGCCCTGCTTCTGCTCGGGGCTGGTGGTGTTCAGCAGCCACATCAGCAGGAAGAAGGCCATCATCGCGGTCACGAAGTCGGCATAGGCGACCTTCCAGGCACCGCCGTGGTGCCCACCGCCGACGACCTTCTTGACCTTCTTGATGACGATCGGCTGTTCGCCGCTGACGGCCATTGCGCTTAAGCCTGCTTAACCCTGTTCGGTTGAACCTGACGGCTGGACGTTAAAATGCCGTTGCGATCGGGGCCGCGAAGGGCGATGGACGGCCGTTGCCATGAGGAGTTTCGCGGATGAAGACGGCGTTTATCGGCCTGGGCGTGATGGGCTTTCCGATGGCCGGCCACCTGCAGGCCGCCGGCAACGCAGTGACCGTGTTCAACCGCAGTCCCGACAAGGCCGCGCGCTGGGTCGAGCGGCATGGCGGCGCCAGCCGCCCGACCATCGCCGAGGCGGTGGCGGGCGCGCAGCTGGTGTGCCTGTGCGTCGGCAATGACGACGACGTGCGCGACGTCGTGGCGCAGGCGCTGCCGGCCATGGAGGAGGGCGGGGTGATCGTCGACCACACCACGACCTCGGCGACCGTGGCCCGCGAGATGGACGCCGCGGCCCGCGCCGTCGGCCGCTGGTTCGTCGACGCCCCGGTGTCGGGCGGCCAGGCCGGGGCCGAGAGCGGCCAGCTGACGATCATGGCCGGCGGCGACGCGGCGGCCTACGCCCGGGTCGAGCCGGTGCTGGCGGCCTACGCCAAGGCCATCCGCCTGATGGGGCCGTCGGGCGCGGGCCAGCTGACCAAGATGTGCAACCAGATCGCCATCGCCGGCGTCGTCCAGGGCGTGGCCGAGGCGCTGCACTTCGCCAAGCGGGCCGGCCTGCCGACTGACGACGTGCTGGCGGCGATCTCCAAGGGCGCGGCCCAGTCGTGGCAGATGGAGAACCGCTGGAAGACCATGTCGGAGGGCAGGTTCGACTTCGGCTTCGCGGTGGACTGGATGCGCAAGGACCTGGGCATCGCCCTGGCCGAGGCCGCCGTCAACGGCGCCACCCTGCAGGCCACGGCGATGATCGACGGCTTCTACGGCGAGGTTCAGGCGATGGGCGGTCATCGGTGGGACACCTCGAGCCTGGTGGCGCGGTTGGAGACGCCGAAATCCTGACGCCGCGCCTCCGCTGGGGCTACGGTCTGGCGGCGCTGGCCGTATTCGCCATCGAGGTGTTGATCGCGCTGTTCGTGCGCGACGCGGTGGTGCGCCCCTATGTCGGCGACGTGCTGGCGGTGGTCCTGGTCTATCTGGGCCTGCGCGCCGTGGCGCCGCTGAAGGTCATGCCAGCCGTGATGCTGGCCCTGGCGATCGCGGTGATGGTGGAGTTGGGGCAGCTGTTCCATCTTCTGGACGCGCTGGGCCTGGCTCATGACCGGCTGGCGCGCGTCGTGCTGGGCGGGGTCTTCGACATCAAGGACCTGGCTTGCTACGGGGCGGGAGCGGCCTGCGTGCTGGTGGGGGAGCGGCGACGGACATGATCTCTCGCTCTCACGCGGCTGGCCGCTGAGCTGATGGAAAGGGACGCGGAGCGCCGGACACCGTCCGGAGTTTGAAAATGTATACCGTTTCGACGAAGCCCGATCGCTCCGCGCGGTCGTTATCCGGAAGCCCGCGGCGCTGAGCCCTGTTGGGGCCTCGCCGCCTTGAAGCCTCCGACGGGCGGGCCAGGTCAACGAACCCCGGTCCCGGACCGCGAGCGCGTCACCGCCCGCCTGTTGCTCCGCCGGCCCTCGCGCCACGTCGTTTTTGTGTTCCAGGCCCGACCGGCTCCAGAGACGCGAGGTTTGGTCCAAAAGGACCGCCGACAGAGCTTCCCGCTCGATCGCCCCCCGCCGCCGCATCGGTCGCTGGCCATGCGCCCTTTCCCNCTCCAGAGACGCGAGGTTTGGTCCAAAAGGACCGCCGACAGAGCTTCCCGCTCGATCGCCCCCCGCCGCCGCATCGGTCGCTGGCCATGCGCCCTTTCCCTGCGACGAGGTGGGTACAGGATACGGGCGATCTGGAAGGGGGGGATAAGTTAGGTCGAGAAAGCTCAGAGTATTGAAATCCCGAAGTTTTGTTGCCTGAACGCCGAGCGTAAGTCGGGGACGTGCACTCATGGCGGGGCGTCGCGGATCAATCTACGGCCTCAGGGTGAGTGCATGTCCCCAACGCCATCCACGCCGCCATGGGACTTCAGCCCCGGACTCAGCGGATCCGTTGGGGACACGCACTCACAGCCAGCGCCCGCGAACCGGCCCACGCACCGCCGTGAGTGCGCGTCCCCGGCTGTCGCCGACGATCAGGCCAGGACCGGGGCCGTCAGGTCGGGGCCCTAGCGCCCCTCGACCCACAGGCTCAGCGGCTGCTTTTCCTCGTGGCGCACCAGGATCATGTAGCCGACCGCGAACACCACGATCCCGGCGATCAGGCCGCCCCAGAAGCCGGCCGAGGTCGCGAACCACAGGGTCAGGGTCGGGATGACGGTGGCCAGGCCCAGCATGCACCATCGCAGCAGGACGCTGAAGCCATGATAGGTCTGCTCATGGGCCAGCAGTTCGGGTTTTCCGGTGTCGTTGAAATCGGCGTCCATGCGTCACCTCCGCTTGTCGTTGAGGTTCAGACCGGGCCGTTTGTACGCGGCCTTCGGCCGAACACTAGAAACACCCTAAGCCCATTCCCGGTTTCGCGCGAGGCCTCGACCTTGACGGGCGCAGCGGGACCTAAGCCTATGTCGGCGCGAGGGGCGGGGCGGATCATCATCATGGCGGCGAGCGGCAATCTGACGGGCATCTGGCAGGGGCTCTATCACTATCCCAGGGCCCGGGCGCCGGTCGGCTTCACGGCCACCCTGATCGAGAGCGGCGCCTGGCTCAGCGGCTCGATCCACGAAACCGTCCAGGACGAATGGGGCGACTGGTGCGAGGCTTTCTCCACCCTGCTGGGCAAGCGCGCCGGCCAGGCTGTGACCTTCGCCAAAACCTATGACGGGGGCAATGGCTGGACCCACTCGGTCCGCTATGAGGGCGCGCTGAGCGACGACGCCACCGAGGTCGAGGGCCGATGGTCGCTTCCCGGAAACGGGTCGGGCAAGTTCCTGATGATCCGGCCGGAAGGGCGGCGGGCGACGATCCTGCGCGAGGCGTTCGAGCGGATCTAGGCGGCCAGCGCCGCCAGCACCGTCCGCATCAGTGGGGCCAGCACGATGTCGCCCGGCGCGGCGGGGTCGATCCAGGCCAGTTCCTCGATCTCGGCCTGGGCCGCGATCCGCCCCTCGACGGTCGCCAGATAGGTCGCCGCCCGCACGGTGAAGCCGGGTTCGTTGGCCGCCGGGGCCTCGAAGGCGCCCAGCAGGGTCGCGCTGATCAGCCGGCAGCCGATCTCCTCGTCCAGTTCGCGCGCCAAGGCGGTCAGGTCGTCCTCGCCGGGTTCACGCTTGCCGCCCGGCTTCATGAAGATCGCCGTGCCACGCTTGCGGACCACCAGCATGCGGCCGGTCGCGTCGCGGATCACGGCGGTGACGATGTCGATGCTGGGCCCGGTCATGCGTCCAGCTTAGCGGCGTGCGAGATTCGCGTCGCCAGGCGCCGTGGACGGCTAGGCATTTAACGTTGAGGCGGCGCCCTCGTCCTTCGACAGGCTCAGGATGAGGGCTACTTGTGGGGGCGGTTCAGTAGAGTTCCTCATCCTGAGCCTGTCGAAGGACGAGGAATTCGGCCCAAGACCGTCAACTGTCCGCAGCCGCTAACGCTCGACCGCCGCCAGGATGTGCTCGGTGAGCAGCTTTTCCGAGATCGCGTGCGGCTGGCGGACGCCGAAATTGGTGGTGGTGATCACCGCCACCAGGGCCAGGTCGGGCACGATCACGACCTTGTTGCCGCCCGTGCCGCTCATCACCCAGGCCTTGTGGCCGCCGAAGGTCTGCAGCCAGATCAGATAGCCGTAGTCGGCGTCAGACCGGGCCTGGGCGTGCGGCGCCGTGGCGGCGGTGACATAGGCCGCGGAGAGCACCTGCCGGCCGTTCCAGCGACCCTGGTCCAGGTAGAGCTGACCCAGTTTCAGCAGGTCGCGGCTGCGCAGGCCCAGCCCGCCGCCGCCTTGGGCCAAGCCCAGGGGCGAGACCTGCCATTCGGGCTTGTCGATCCCCAAGGGGCCGAACAGGACCTCGTCGGCGAAGGCGGGCAGGGGCTTGCCGACCGCGCCCTGGATCACCGCCCCCAGGGTGGTGACGCCGGCGGTGCAGTAGCTGAAGGCCCGGCCATAGGGCGACGCCTCCGGCCTGGGCGACCAGGCCGGGAAGCCGCGCACCGGCAGGTCGAGATAGAAGCCCACCCAGTCCTCGATCAGGTACATCCGCTCCTCGTTGCCGCGCGAATATTGGTTGTCGTCGTCGCATTCGGCGATCGAGCTCATGGTCAGCAGGTCTTCCACCGTGACCTTGTCCTTGCGCGGATCGGGATTGGCGGCCGGCGGGTGGTCCTTGAGATAGGCCTTGATCGGGGCCGAGACGCCGGGCAGGGCGTGGCGGTCGAGGGCGGCGCCGGCCAGCATGGCCGTCACGGTCTTGGTCACCGAGCGGGTGTTGCGCCGCGCCTCGGCCCCGCCGTCGGGCTTGCCGTCGTCGTAATAGGCCTCGAAGGCCAGCTTGCCGTGGCGGGCGATCAGCACGCTGGTGATCTGCTGGAACTGGCCGGCCTTGATGGCGGTCGACATGGCGTCGAGCCGAGCGGTCGACAAGCCTTCGGCGGCCGGCGCGGCCGTGAGCCAATCCGACGGCGCGGCTTGAACGGCCAGCGGGGCGGCCAGAAGCAGGGCGGCGGCGAGCAGCAGGGATTTCACGGGACTCTCCGGACGGACGTGACCCTCTTCGTCTAGCCGGCGGCCCGGACCGCGTCTTGGACGGGTGAAACATCCAGCGGCCGTCCGCACAGCCGTGCGAACTCGCCCGGCGTGACGCCATAGGCCTGGCGGAACTGGCGGTTCAGATGGCTCTGGTCGCAGAAGCCCGACGCCAGGGCGATCTGGCCGATCGAGGCGCGGCCGCGCATCAGCAGGTCGGCGGCGCGCTCCAGTCGGCGAGTGCGCAGGCGCTCGCCCGGCGCCGCGCCCAGCCATCGGCGATAGCCGCGGGCCAAGTGGACCGGGTGGACGCCAGCCGCGCGGGCCACGTCGGCGATCGCGATGGGCTGGTCGAAGCTGTCGGCCAGGAAGGTCTCGGCCGTGGCCAGCCACGGCGGCGGACGGTCGCCATCGCTGACCGACGTCATTGCCTGGCCGGCCAGTTCCAGGCCCAGGCTCTCCAGGGTCACTGGGTCGGCGTCGCGGCTGAGCAGGGTCCGGGTCAGGCGCAGGGCGGCGCGGCGGGCGGCCGGACCCGTCAGACGCAGGGCGTCGGCGGCCACGCGCCTGGAGACCTCCGAAAGCTCGCGCCAGACGGCGGGCTCGAAGCTGACCGCCAGGAAGTAGCCGCCGGCGGCGACGAAGCGGTCGCGATGGATCACGCCGGGTGGGTTGTAGACCAGGACCGGCCCCTCGGTCTCCGGCCCCCAGGCGGTGGTCAGGTAGCGGCCGTGGGTGGCCAGGACGAAATGGGCGTCGTCGTGGCTGTGCTCGTGGACGTCCTCGGCGCTGGTGGTGGCCGACAGGTGGGCCAGGCGGACCTGAGGCAGGCGGCGCTCGACCGTTGGCGCGCCGTAGAACCGTCCCTGGCTGAAGGCGGTCCTCGGCGCGGCCATGTCAGCCCAGCTTTTCCGCCGCCCAGGGCGCGAAATAGCTGATGATCCCGGCCGCGCCGGCCCGCTTGAAGGCGGTCAGGCTTTCGAGGATGGCGCGCTCCTCGTCGATCCAGCCGTTCATGCCGGCGGCCTTGATCATCGCGTACTCGCCCGACACCTGGAAGGCGTAGGTGGGCATGCGGAACTCGTCGACCAGGCGGCGCAGGATGTCCAGATACGGCAGGCCCGGCTTGACCATGACCATGTCGGCGCCCTCGGCGATGTCGAGGGCGACCTCGCGGATGGCTTCCTCGCTGTTGGCCGGGTCCATCTGGTAGGTCTTCTTGTCGCCCTGGCCCGCCGACAGTTTCGCCGAGCCGATGGCGTCGCGATAGGGGCCGTAGAACGCCGAGGCGTACTTGGCGGCGTAGGACATGATCATGGTGTCCTGGAAGTTGGCGCCTTCCAGGGCCGCGCGCAGCTTGCCGATCCGGCCGTCCATCATGTCGGATGGGGCCAGGATGTCGGCGCCGGCCTGCGCCTGCATCAGCCCCTGTTCGATCAGCCGCTCGATGGTCGGGTCGTTGAGGATCTTGCCGCCCTCGACCACGCCGTCGTGGCCGTGGTCGGTGAAGGGGTCGAGCGCCACGTCGCACATGATGCCGACCTCGGGGGCGGCGTCCTTCATGGCCTTGACGGCGCGGGGGATCACCCCGTCCGGATCGGCGGCGATCGAGCCGGCGGCGTCCTTCCGGGCCCCGTCGATATGCGGGAAGACGGCGATGGCCGGGATGCCCAGGTCGCGGGCCCGCACGGCGGCCTTGGCGGCGTCCTTGACGCTGAGGCGCTCGACGCCGGGCATCGAGGCCACCGGGATCGTCCCTTCGCCCTCGTGCACCACCATCGACCAGATCAGGTCGGACGGCTCCAGCGTGGTCTCGCGGACCAGGCGGCGGGTCCAGTCGGCCTGGCGCAGGCGGCGCAGGCGGGTGGCGGGGTAGGGGGCGAGGGGCGGCGTGGTCATGGCCTAGGGTTTCGCGCGGCGGGCGGCGCGAGGCAAGGCGGTTGGTTGCTTAAGGGCGCTCGAACTAGGGGGCGTAGTTGACGTTTTCGGCCCGCGCCTGCTGCACGCCGTCGATGCGGCGCCAGACCTGGGACTTGCAGATCAGCCCGCCCAGGACGCAACCTTTGGCCTTCATGGTGCGGCCGTCGATGAACTCGGCGGTGCCGACCAGGGTGACCTTCAGGGTCGGCACGAAGACCTTGCCGCGCATGTTGCCGTTGCGGGTGGGCTCGAAGTCGCGCAGCAACTGCTGGCCGACCAGGGTGGTCAGGCCGCTCTTGCGCGCGTCGGCCTCGGCCTTGGGGCTGGCATAGACCACGGTGCCGCAGGTGCTGGTCCCGCAGCTCTTGATCGCGACCCGGACATTGTCCTTGGGGCCGGTCCACACGCCGAGATCGGCGGCCTGGGCCGGTGCGGACACGAGGGTGACCAACGCCGCGAGGGCGGCGAAAACGGCAGTGAACTTACGCATGACAGAAAGACTACGCCTCCGATGGCCGCGATTTGATACTGGAGGACGGGCGGATCAAGGGCGGTGCGACACTTCGTTCCGGCTTTTTGCGCACTGCGGCATTCAAAGTCAGCAAGTGAGATATGATTGACACAGTCGCGGCGGCGCGGCACGTCAGCGACCAAGAAGGATAGGGGTTCAGTCTGCCCCGCTTGGGAGGATATCGCGCATGGATTTCGCGCTCAACGACGATCAACGCGCGATCCAGGACATGGCCTCGGGCTTCGCGGCGGAACGCCTTGCCCCGCATTCCGCCGAATGGGACGAGAAGAAGCACTTTCCGGTCGACGTGCTGCGCGAGGCGGCGGGCCTGGGTTTCGCCGGGATCTATGTCCAGGACGATGTCGGCGGCAGCGGCCTGTCGCGCCTCGACGCCTCGATCATCTTCGAGGCCCTGAGCTACGGCGACGTGCCGACGGCGGCCTATCTGACGATCCACAACATGGCCTCGTGGATGATCGACCGGTTCGGCTCCGACGACCTGCGCCGGCGCTACCTGCCGCGCCTGACGACCATGGAACTGATCGCCAGCTACTGCCTGACCGAGCCGGGCTCCGGCTCGGACGCCGCCAACATGCGCACCACCGCCCGGCTGGACGGCGACCACTATGTGCTGAACGGCGGCAAGGCCTTCATCTCGGGCGGCGGGGTGTCGGACGTCTATGTGGTCATGGCCCGGACGGGCGGCGACGGGGCCAAGGGCGTCTCGGCCTTCGTGGTCGAGAAGGGGACGCCGGGCCTCAGCTTCGGCGCCAACGAGCGCAAGATGGGCTGGAACGCCCAGCCGACAGCCGCCGTGAACTTCGATGACTGCCGGGTGCCGGTCGCCAACCGCATCGGCCAGGAAGGCGAGGGCTTCCGCTTCGCCATGATGGGGCTGGACGGCGGGCGGCTGAACATCGCCTCGTGCTCGCTGGGCGGCGCCCAGTTCGCGCTCGACACCGCCAAGGCCTATCTCGAGACCCGCAACCAGTTCGGCAAGGCCCTGAAGGACTTCCAGGCCCTGCAGTTCAAGCTGGCCGACATGGCCACCGAGCTGGAGGCCGCCCGTCTGATGGTGCGCCGCGCCGCCCACGCCCTGGACAACCGCGACCCGCAGGCCACCAAGCTGTGCGCCATGGCCAAGCGCTTCGCCACCGACGCCGGCTTCCAGGTGGCCAACGACGCCCTGCAGCTGCACGGCGGCTACGGCTACCTGCAGGACTATCCGCTGGAACGCATCGTCCGCGACCTGCGGGTCCACCAGATCCTGGAAGGCACCAACGAGATCATGCGGGTGATCATCGCCCGCGAGATGTTCCGGCAGTGATGATGCGGTAAGGTCTAGCGATCAGAGACGGATGGGGAGGCAGGCCGTGCGTGAAATCGATGTCGCCAAAGCCAAGACCCACCTCTCGGCATTGCTAAAGGCCATCGAACAGGACGGCGAGACGGTCGTGATCACCCGGAATGGGCATGCCGTGGCGCGGTTGGGGCCGGCGGACGCCGCTGAAGGCTCGCCACGGCCGCGCAAACTTTCCGGCATGGATTTGGTGCAGCATTTACAAGCCCTGCGCGAGCCAGTGGCGCAAGCCAATTCGAGCACCGACGAACCGCCTGGGAAGACCTGAAACGCCATGCAAGACGATGAGATGCCGGTCGAGTTCCCGGACTTCAACGACGAGGACGGTCCGCCACTGAAGGCGGGCGTGGCCTGCGAGCGGACCTACCAGGTCGTCATCGGCGGCGCGCCGCAGCCGTTGTACTGTCAATGGTTGGTGCCGGAGCCGTGGGGCTCCAGTTGGCTTTGCCGCGCGACGATCACCATGGCGAACGGGCAGATCAGAAATCTGAAGACCGGCGGCGTCGACTCCGCCCAAGCTTTGATCTTGGCCTTGCAACGGGTCGCCGCTGACCTTTTGGATGGGGACATTCCCGCCTACTGGTTCGACGAGGACGACGATCTCGGTTTGCCCTACATGGACTTGGTCGCCGAAGATGTCGCCGCGCGCAAAGCCAGGTTCGAAGCCAAGTGATCTACCTCTGCCGCCACGGCGAAACCGAGTGGAACCGCGCGCATCGCCTGCAGGGCCAGTGCGAGTCCGACCTGACGCCGCTGGGCCGCGCCCAGGCCGGGGCGATGGCCGACCTGCTGCACGACCTGGTCAGGCGCGACCCCGCGCATCCCTGGCGGATCGTCGCCAGCCCGCTGCGGCGGGCGCGGGACACGGCCGGGACAATCGGCGCCCGGCTGGGCCTGACGGTCGAATTCGACGACCGGCTGATGGAGTTGACGGTCGGCGCGTGGGAAGGGCGCCTGCGAACTGACCTGGCGCGCGAGCACCCGGCGCTGTTCACCGACCGGACCTGGTTCTTCGCCGCGCCCGGCGGCGAGACCTACGACCAGGTGACAGCGCGGGTCGGCGGCTGGCTGGCCGAGCAGGCCGCCGAGCCGGAGCGGCGGCTGATCGTGGTCAGCCACGGCATCGCCGGCCGCCTGCTGCGCGGCGCCTATGCGGGCCTGTCGCCAGCCGAGACCCTGGAGCAGGACGTGCCGCAGGACGCGATCTATCGGCTGAGCGGCGGCCAGATCGACCGCCTCGACTGCGAACCGGTGGAAGAGCCCGAACGCGCCAAGCCAGCCGGCAGGGAAGTCGCCAAGGAAACCCTATGACCGACCAACCCGAAGTCCTTGTCCGCGTCCAGAAGAACGTCGGCCGGCTGACCCTGAACCGGCCGCAGGCGCTGCACGCCCTGACCCAGACCATGTGCGAGACGATGATCGGCGCGCTGCTGGACTGGCGGGACGATCCGGAGATCTACATGGTCGTCATCGACCATGCGGGCGAACGCGGCTTCTGCGCCGGCGGCGACATCCGCATGCTGGCCCGTAGCGGGGCGGGCGACGCGGTCGAGGCCCGGGCCTTCTTCCACACCGAGTACCAGCTGAACCACCTGCTGTTCACCTACGACACGCCCGTCGTGGCGATCCTGGACGGGGTGGTGATGGGCGGCGGCGTCGGGATCTCGATGCCGGCCCATTACCGGATCGCCACCGAGCGCACGACCTTCGCCATGCCCGAGACCGGCATCGGCCTGTTCCCCGACGTCGGCGGCGGCTGGTACCTGCCGCGCCTACCGGGCAAGGCGGGGCTGTGGCTGGCCCTGACCGGAGCGCGGATCAAGGGCGCGGACTGCCTGCGCCTGGGGATCGCCACCCACTTCGTCGAGTTCGGCGCCGTCGAGGGCCTGAAGAAGGCGATCATCGCCGACCCGCGTCGCATCGAGGAGACGCTGAGGAAATACCGCGCCGACGCCGGCAAGGCGCCGCTGGTCAGCTTCGAGCAGGACCTGAACCGCCTGTTCGTCGGCGTCGGCGTCGAACAGATCTTCGAATTCCTGGAGGCCGACAGCAGCGACTGGGGCAAGGCCCAGCTGGCGACGATGAAGACCAAGTCGCCCCAGACCCTGAAGGTCGCCTTCCGCCAGCTGGAGGCGGGGGCCGCGATGACCGACTTCGCCGACAACATGGCCATGGAATACCGCATTGGTTCGCGGGTGGTGCGACGGCACGATTTCATCGAGGGCGTTCGCGCCGTGATCATCGACAAGGACAACGCGCCGAAATGGGATCCAGCCAAGCTTGAAGATGTCTCCGACGCCATGTTGGATGAGATTTTCGCGCCGCTCCCGCTCGATCAGGAGTGGTCGCCGCTGACGTAGCGCGATTGCTGCGTTAGCTTGCCCGCAACGAGAAGACGCCGTCGGAAGGAATATCCATGCGTAAGCCGCTACTCAGCCTCGTCGCCGTGCTCGCCCTGGCGGGCTGCGCCACGACTCCGATGGGGCCCGCGGCGCCGCCGCCGCCGCCGCCCGCCGACGCCCCCGTGGCGGTTCCCGCCAACATCGCCGCGGCCCTGTCCGATTCGAATCGTCCCGCCGCCGACATCGTCCGCGACGAGAACCGCCTTCCGGGGCAGACCCTGGCGTTCGCCGGCGTCAAGCCGGGGGCCAAGGTCGCCGACCTGATTCCCGGCGGCGGCTATTTCACCCGCATCCTGTCCAAGGCCGTCGGGCCGCGCGGCCATGTCTACGCCTATGTGCCGGACGAGCTGACCAAGCTGGCCAAGCGCGAGCCGGCGGTGACGGCCATCGCCCGCGATCCGGCCTACAAGAACGTGTCGGTAATCCTCAACACCCTGCCCAACTTCGCCACGCCGGAGAAGCTGGACCTGGTGTTCACCGCCCAGAACTACCACGACATGCACGACAAGTTCATGGGCCCGGCCGACCTGTCGGTGGTCAACCGTCAGGTCTTCAAAGCCCTGAAGCCGGGCGGGGTCTATCTGGTCATCGACCATTCGGCCGAGGCCGGCTCGGGCCTGCGCGACACCGAAACCCTGCACCGTATCGACGCCGAGGCGGTCAAGCGCGAGGTGACCGCCGCCGGCTTCATCTTCGAGGGTGAAAGCCGGGTGCTGCGCGACCGGTCCGACACTCGCAAGGTCAGCGTCTTCGATCCGTCCATCCGCGGCAAGACCGACCAGTTCATCTACAAGTTCCGCAAGCCGGCCGGAGCGCGGTAGGGCGCGACCTAGCCCGGCGTCGTCTAGGAGGCGCATGCGCTTTTCGGGACGACGCCGGGCGGCGACATCGCCGATCGGGCCTGAACCGTTTGGCGGATTCTTCGCGAGGGTGTTCACTCAAGGTGTTCACTGACGCGATCGGTGCGTCCAATCGCGTAATTCAACACGATAGGTAAACGCACCTATGTGGACAGCGTGCGTCGCCGGTGCGAAAAGCCGAGCCTTGAGAAGGGACCGGTCGGACTCGTCGAAGTCCGTCGGATGAAGTGACCATGGACTACAAAGCCGCGTTCCGCAGCGTCGTCGACCAGATCCGCGACGAAGGCCGCTACCGGGTGTTCGCCGACGTGAAGCGCCATCGCGGCGCCTTCCCGCGCGCCACCTGGACGCGTCCGGACGGCGGCGAGAGCGAGATCGTGGTCTGGTGCTCGAACGACTATCTGGGCCAGGGCCAGAACCCCGTGGTGCTGGACGCCATGCACGCGGCGATCGACCAGCACGGCTCCGGCTCGGGCGGCACGCGCAACATCTCGGGCACCAACCACCACCATGTCGAGCTGGAGGCCGAGCTGGCCGACCTGCACGGCAAGGAGGCGGCCCTGCTGTTCACCTCGGGCTACGTCTCCAACGAGGCCAGCCTGTCGGCGCTGCAGAAGATCCTGCCGGGCCTGATCATCTTCTCCGACGCCCAGAACCACGCCTCGATGATCGCCGGCATCCGCAACGGCGGCTGCGAGCGTCACATCTTCCGCCACAACGACCTGGCGCATCTGGAGCAGCTGCTGGCCGCCGCGCCGGCCGACGCGCCCAAGCTGGTGGCGTTCGAGAGCGTCTATTCGATGGACGGCGACATCGCCGACATGGCCGGCACGGTGGCCTTGGCCAAGCGCTACGGCGCCATGACCTATCTCGACGAGGTCCATGCCGTGGGCATGTACGGCTCGCGCGGGGGCGGCGTCGCCGAGCGCGACGGCCTGATGGACCAGATCGACATCATCGAGGGCACCCTGGGCAAGGCGTTCGGCGTGATGGGCGGCTACATCACCGGTGATGCGGTGGTGGTCGACGCCATCCGCCTGGTCGCCTCGGGCTTCATCTTCACCACCTCGCTGCCGCCGGCCCTGACCGCCGGGGCCCTGGCCAGCGTGAAGTACCTCAAGCAGCATCCGGAGGTCCGCGAGGCCCACCAGGAGCGCGCCCGGACGCTGAAGGCGATGTTCAAGGCCGCCGGCCTGCCGGTGATGGACAACGACAGCCACATCGTCCCGGTGCTGGTCGGCGATCCCGTGCACTGCAAGATGATCAGCGATATGCTGCTGGCCGACCACGGCGTCTATGTGCAGCCGATCAACTACCCGACCGTGCCGCGCGGCACCGAGCGCCTGCGCTTCACCCCCACGCCCTTCCATACCGACGAGATGATGCGCAAGCTGGTCGGGGCGATGGAGAAGCTCTGGGCTCACTGCAACGTGGCCCGCATGGGCGGCCACGCGGCTTAGGTTTGCTCACCTAATAGTTGCCCTCCACCTGACCGCTTCGCGATCTGTCCGCCCCCATAGGGGGCGGAGCGCTCTTCCCCCTGTGGGGGAAGACGATCGCGAAGCGATCTGTAGGGGGCAAGTGGCAGGGCCTTACCGCCCCCGCATCTTCCCCTTGCCCAGACCGATCGACTTAGCGAAGTCGGAGCGGCGCTCGGCATAGGCGGGGGCCACCATCGGGTAGTCGCCGGGCAGGGACCATTTGCGCCGGTATTCCTCGGGGCTCATGTCGTAGTGGGTGCGCAGGTAGCGCTTGAGCATCTTCAGCTTCTTGCCGTCTTCCAGGCAGACGATGTAGTCGCGCTGCACCGACCGCGAGACCGGCACGGCGGGCTTGTTGCGCTCGGCGGGCTGCTGGTCGGTTTGCGCGCCGTTCAGGGCCGACAGGGCGCCATGGACCGAGCGGATCAGGTCGGGGATGGCCGTGCGCGCCACGGTGTTCTGGGCCACGTAGGCGGCGACGATGCTCGCGCTCAAGCCCAGAATGTCGACGTCGTCTTCATGGGGCCCCGCCTCGCCGTACGCCGTCGCCATACTCTTTCCGCCTGTCTTCGATCTGGTTGGAAGTCGCCAAAACGCCTGCGCCGCCAGCCCGACTGGCGCCGCTTCCTTCGCAACGTCCCGTCTTGGGATGAGGTTCCCGGATTGATCGCGGCGCGAAGGGGGTTAAAGAGAGCGCGACCGAACTCCGCCCGAGTCCGACACCTCGGCGTCCTTCCAGTCTCCCAGCCCCAGGAGAGCGTCCATGACCGCACCGGCCAGCAACATCACCGCCGACAAGAGCGCCTTCTTCGGGGCCGACCTGGCCGCGGCCGACCGCGACATCTTCGACCGCATCGGTTTGGAGCTGAACCGCCAGCAGAACCAGATCGAGCTGATTGCGTCGGAGAACATCGTCTCGCGCGCCGTGCTCGAGGCCCAGGGCTCGATCCTGACCAACAAGTACGCCGAGGGCTATCCGGGCAAGCGCTATTACGGCGGCTGCGAATATGTCGACGAGATCGAGACCATCGCCATCGAACGGGCCAAGGCGCTGTTCGGCGCCGGCTTCGCCAACGTCCAGCCGCACTCGGGCTCGCAGGCTAACCAGTCGGTGTTCATGTCGCTGCTGCAGCCGGGCGACACCTTCCTGGGCATGGATCTGGCCGCCGGCGGCCACCTGACTCACGGCAGCCCCGCCAATCAGTCGGGCAAGTGGTTCAAGCCGGTGTCCTACACCGTGCGCCAGCAGGACCAGCTGATCGACTACGACGCCGTCGAAGAGGTGGCCAAGGCCCACAAGCCCAAGCTGATCATCGCCGGGGGCAGCGCCTACAGCCGCCAGATCGACTTCGCCCGCTTCCGGCAGATCGCCGACGCGGTCGGCGCCTATCTGATGGTCGACATGGCCCACTTCGCGGGCCTGGTGGCCGGCGGCGTGTTCCCCAGCCCGATCCCCCACGCTCACGTGGTCACCACCACCACCCACAAGACCCTGCGCGGCCCGCGCGGCGGCATGGTGCTGACCAATGACGAGGCGATCATCAAGAAGGTCAATTCGGCGGTGTTCCCCGGCCTGCAGGGCGGTCCGCTGGAGCATGTGATCGCCGCCAAGGCGGTGGCGTTCGGCGAGGCGCTGCAGCCGTCGTTCAAGGCCTATGCGCAACAGGTGATCGACAACGCCAAAGCCCTGGCCGAGGCGCTGCAGACCCAAGGCGTCAACATCGTCTCGGGCGGCACCGACAGCCACCTGATGCTGGTCGACCTGCGTCCCAAGGGCGTGACCGGCCGCGACGCCGAGCACAGCCTCGAGCGCGCTCACATGACCTGCAACAAGAACGGCGTGCCCTTCGACACCGCGCCGTTCACCGTGACCTCGGGCATCCGCCTGGGCACTCCGGCGGGCACCACCCGCGGCTTCGGCACGGCCGAGTTCACCCGCGTGGGCCAACTGATCGGCGAGGTCGTCAACGGCCTGGCCGCCAATGGCCCGGACGGCAACGCCGAGGTCGAGGCCAGGGTGCGCGAGGAAGTCCTGGCCTTGACGGCAAGGTTCCCGATCTACAACTAATAGGCCTGCATCGGGCGGGAGGGCCTAGATCATGCGCTGCCCGTTCTGCGGCCATATGGAAAGCCAGGTGAAGGACAGCCGCCCGTCGGAAGACGGGGCGGCAATCCGCCGTCGTCGGCTCTGCCCGGAGTGCGGTGGCCGCTTCACCACCTTCGAGCGGGTGCAGCTGCGCGAACTGACCATCGTCAAGCGGTCGGGGCGGCGCTCGCCCTTCGACCGCGAGAAGCTGGTGCGCTCGATCTCGATCGCCACGCGCAAGCGGCCGGTCGATCCCGAGCGGGTCGAGCGGATGGTCAACGGCATCGTCCGGCAGCTGGAAAGCCAGGGCGAGACCGAGCTGCCGTCGTCGGCGGTGGGCGAAATGGTCATGAAGGCGTTGAAGTCGCTCGATGACGTCGCCTATGTCCGCTACGCCTCGGTGTATCGCGATTTCCGGGAAACCAGCGATTTCGCGAAGTTTCTGGGCCAGGAAGGCCTGAGCGACGTCGCCGAGGACGAACTATAGGCGCATCCTGTGATTCGGTTTCGGCGGCCCCGGACCGCCGGGGCGCTACAATTCGGTTTGGCGACGGCGCCGTTTGGTGCGAAGTGACCTGCCCTGCAGCAGACGCGCCCCGTCGAGGAGAAGTCAAAGGACTATGGTGGAAGACAAGATTCGCCTGCTGATCGTGGAGGCCCGGCGCTATTCGGGGCTTTCCGACGCGTTGCTGCAAGGTGCGGCGCAGGCGATCGACGCCCAGGGCGCCGAGTACGACGTGATCACCGTGTCCGAGGCGATGCAGATCCCCACCGCCATCGCCCTGGCCGAGGAGGCCGGCCATCGCCCCGTCGGCGTGCGCTATGACGGGTTCGTGGCGCTGGGCGTGATCATCCGCGGAGAGACCTATCATTCCGAGGTCATGGCCAACGAGACCGCGCGCGGCCTGAACGACCTGTCGTTCGGCAAGCGCCTGGCCATCGGCTACGGCGTCGTCAATGTCGACGAGGAAGATCAAGCCTGGACCCGGGCCCGCGCCTCGGAAGGCGATCGCGGCGGCAAGGCCGCCCAGCAGTGCCTGGAGATCGTGGGCTTGAAGCGTCAACTGGCGGGACAATCGCGATGAGCCGCGGCGATCGCATCCAGCCCCGCTCGGTGGCCCGCCTGGCCGCCGTCCAGGCCCTGTACCAGATGGAAGTCTCCGGCGTCGGCGTCGACGCGGTGGTCCGTGAATTCTCCGAGCACCGGTTCGACCGCGACGTCGACGGACCGGACGGCGATCGCCTGGCCCAGGCCGACGAGGCCTTCTTCGCCGAACTGGCCAAGGGCGTCGTCGCCCACCAGGCCGCCGTCGACCAGGCCATCGTCAAGCGCCTGGCCTCGGGCTGGAAGCTGGAGCGCCTGGACGCCACGGCCCGCGCGGTCCTTCGTTCCGGGGCCTATGAGCTGATGCACCGGCCCGACGTGCCGAAGGAGGTCGTGATCGACGAATATGTCGAGATCGCCAAATCGTTCTTCGAGGGACCGGAATCCGGTTTCATCAACGGCGCCCTGGACGCCATCGCGCGTGACGCCAGAAGCTGACGACGACTGGTTCGACGAGCCGACGGCGCAAGCGCCGGCGGTCGATGACGCGTGGTTCGATGAGGCCGCGACGCCGGCCGCCGCGCCGCCTGTCGACGAGTTCGGCCTGATCGAGCGGCTGCTGCGGCCGCTGACTCGCGGCGACCCGGCGGCGCTCAGCCTGCTGGACGACGCGGCCGTGCTGCCCTCGCGGCCGGGGTACGACCTGGTGATCACCAAGGACGCGATGGTGGCCGGCGTGCACTTCCTGGCCGGCGAGGACCTGGACGTGGTGGCCAAGCGCCTGCTGCGCACCAACCTGTCGGACCTGGCCGCCAAGGGCGCGGTTCCCTACGGCTATTTCCTGGCGGTGGGCTGGCCCTCGGGCACCACCCTGACCGACCGCGAGACCTTCGCCCGCGGCCTGGCCGAGGACGGCGAGTTGTACGACGTCAGCCTGCTGGGCGGCGACACCGTCACCACCTCGGGTCCGATGGTGGTCTCGGCCACCTTCCTGGGCTGGGTGCCCAGCGGCGACGCGGTGCTGCGCAAGGGCGCGCGGGTCGGCGACCGCCTGATGGTCAGCGGCACGATCGGCGACGGCTGGCTGGGCCTGCTGGCCCACTGGGGCGAGGTCGAAGACCCCGACGGCGGCCTGGTGCGCCGCTATCGCCTGCCGCCGCCGCGCCTGGCCATCCGCGACGCCCTGCGCGCCTATGCCCGCGCCGCGTCCGATGTCTCCGACGGCCTGCTGGCCGACGCCGCCCACGTGGCCAAGGCCAGCGGCCTGCGGGTCAAGGTCGACCTGGACCGCCTGCCGCTGTCGCCCGGCGCCCGCCACTGGCTGGGCGCCCAGCCGGAAGCCGGCGAGGCCCGGATGTCGCTGGCGTCGGGCGGCGACGACTACGAGATCGTCTGCGCCGTCGACCCCACCGACGTGGCCGCCTTCCAGGCCGCCGCCATGGCCGCCGGCGTCCCCGTGCGCGACATCGGCGAGTTCGTGGAAGGCGAGGGGATCTGCGCCCTGTTCAAGGGCAAGGACATCACCCCTGAGCGGCTGGGCTGGCTGCACGGCTGAGGCCTTGCGTCCTTCGAGGCTCGCCTGCGGCTCGCACCTCAGGATGAGGACGTCCTTGCACTGAATTCCTCATCCTGAGGCGCCCGCGCAGCGGGCCTCGAAGGACGTACCGCGTCGCCGGTAGCAAAGCCTCAAGCCTTCTCGGCTAAAGGGACGGAGATGATCCGTCCTTCGCCCGTCGCCCGCCGCGCCTTCCTGACCGCCTCGCTGGCCCTGCTGGCGACGCCGGCCCTGGCGCGTTCGGCCAAGAAGGAGAAGAAGGGCGGCAAGGAAGCCGAGGGCGAGGAAGCGCCCGATCCGGTGATCAAGCTGCAGTCGATGGCCCTGCCGGTCATCGCCGGCGGCAAGCTGGTGAACTACGTCTTCGTGCAGATGACCGTCACTCTGAAGCCCGGCGTGCTGGTCACGATTTTCGAGGGCAAGGAGCCGCTGCTGCGCGACGCCATCGTCCGCGAGGCCCACAACAGGCCGTTCGTGCGCCCCGACAGCTATGTCGCTCTCGACGAGGCCCGGCTGAAGGCCTCGGTGCAGCGCGAAGTCAACGGCCTGATCGGGCCGGGCAAGGTGGCGCTGGTGACCGTGGTCAAGCAGACGCCACGCAACTTCGTCGCGCCGCCGGCCAAGCCCGGGACAACGGCCAAGCCGGCGCCCCGGCCCACGTCGGCCGGCGACTCCGATCTCGTCCCCTAGCGTTCGCGCAAGCGCTCGAAGCCGCAGGCGCGGCCGAAAGCATGGCTGAACGCTGTTCCCGCAAGCGGTTGACACCCTGCGTCCATTTGGCACTGTCCATCCCTTGGCGCCGACCCGGCGTCATCAGGGAGCATCGAGGGGCATGAGGCCATAGGCCCGCCCGTCGCGTGCGGCCGGGGGCGGTCTTTCCGATCGTGATCCTGTCGAGGCGGCGACCCCTCGTGATTGAAACGCGAAGAGGGCGACTGACCGATGAGTTCTTGGCTTTATGTGGCCATAGGGGCCGGGCTGCTGGCGGTGCTTTACGGCGCCGTGCAGACGGCGTCTCTGATGCGGGCTTCGCCCGGCAATGCGAAGATGCAGGAGATCGCCGCGGCGATCCAGGAAGGGGCCCAGGCCTATCTGAACCGCCAGTATACGACGATCGCCATCGTCGGCGTGGTGGTCATCGCCCTGCTGGGCTTCTTCTTCAAGTCGTGGGAACAGCCGGTGGGCTTCGCCCTGGGCGCGATCCTGTCGGGCGCGGCCGGCTTCGCGGGCATGCTGATCTCGGTCCGGGCCAATGTCCGCACCGCCCAGGCCTCGTCCGAGAGCCTGTCCAAGGGCCTGTCGATGGCCTTCACCTCCGGCGCCGTGACCGGCATGCTGGTGGCGGGCTTCGCCCTGATCGGGGTGGCCGGCTATTTCGCCCTGCTGCTGTCCATGGGCCATGAGGGCACCGACCGGGTGGTCGTCGACTCGCTGGTCTCCCTGGGCTTCGGCGCCTCGCTGATCTCGATCTTCGCCCGCCTTGGCGGCGGCATCTTCACCAAGGGCGCCGACGTCGGCGGCGACCTGGTCGGCAAGGTCGAGGCCGGCATTCCGGAAGACGACCCCCGCAACGCCGCGACCATCGCCGACAATGTGGGCGACAATGTCGGCGACTGCGCCGGCATGGCCGCCGACCTGTTCGAGACCTATGCGGTGACCACGGTCGCGACCATGGTGCTGGCCGCGATCTTCTTCGGCGGGACCGAGGTGGTGTCGTCGATGATGCTGCTGCCGCTGGCCATCTGCGCGGTCTGCATCGTCACCTCGATCATCGGCTCGTTCGCCGTGCGCCTGGGCAAGAAGCAGAACATCATGGGCGCCCTCTACCAGGGCCTGATCGTCACCGGCGTGCTGTCGATCCCGGCGGTCTGGTACGTGATCCACCAGCTGGTCCCGATCTCGATCGAGTTGGACGGCCGGATGTTCACCGCCGACAACCTGTTCTACTGCGGTCTGGTCGGTCTGGCCGTCACCGCCGCCATCGTGGTGATCACCGAATACTACACCGGCACCAACTTCCGCCCGGTCAAGTCGGTGGCCCAGGCCAGCGTCTCCGGCCACGGCACCAACGTGATCCAGGGCCTGGCCATGTCGCTGGAGTCCACGGCCCTGCCGGCTTTGACGATCATCGTCGGCATCCTGGTGACCTACAACCTGGCGGGCCTGTTCGGCATCGCCATCGCCACCACCACCATGCTGTCCCTGGCCGGCTTCATCGTCGCCCTGGACGCTTTCGGCCCGGTCACCGACAACGCCGGCGGCATCGCGGAAATGGCCGGTCTGCCGCCCGAAGTCCGCGTCACCACCGACGCCCTGGACGCGGTGGGCAACACCACCAAGGCCGTCACCAAGGGCTACGCCATCGGTTCGGCCGGCCTGGGCGCCCTGGTGCTGTTCGCCGCCTATACCGAGGACCTGAAGTTCTTTTCGGACAACGCCGTGCCGGGCAGCTTCTTCGACGGCATGGGCGCGGTGACCTTCGACCTCTCCAACCCCTATGTGGTGGTCGGCCTGCTGTTCGGGGGGCTGCTGCCCTTCCTGTTCGGCGGCATGTCGATGACCGCCGTGGGCCGGGCGGCCGAGTCGGTGGTGGCCGAGGTGCGCCGCCAGTTCCGCGAGAACCCGGGCATCATGACCTACGAGGTCAAGCCCGAGTACGGCAAGGCGGTCGATATCCTGACCAAGGCGGCGATCCGCGAGATGATCGTGCCCTCGCTGCTGCCGGTGGTTTCGCCGGTGGTGCTGTTCTTCGTGATCCAGGCCATCGCCGGCAAGGTCGACGCGTTCGCCGCGCTCGGCGCCATGCTGATGGGCGTGATCGTCACCGGCCTGTTCGTCGCCATTTCGATGACCAGCGGGGGCGGGGCCTGGGACAACGCCAAGAAGGTGATCGAGGAAGGTTTCACCGACAAGGACGGCGTGCTGCACCAGAAGGGCGGCGACACCCATAAGGCGGCGGTCACCGGCGACACCGTCGGCGACCCCTACAAGGACACCTCGGGTCCCGCCGTGAACCCGATGATCAAGATCACCAACATCGTGGCCCTGCTGCTTCTCGCGGTCCTGGCCCACGGCGTCTGATGAAAGCCGTGCGTCCTTCGAGGCTTTGCTTCGCTACGCACCTCAGGATGAGGAAGTCAGCAAGATGTTCCTCATCCTGAGGCGACCGCGAACGCGGGCCTCGAAGGACGCAATGCGCTAGACGACTCTGACATGACGACGCCCCGGAGGTTTCCCTCCGGGGCGTTTTCCGTTGTGGGCGCGGCGCCAGGCTTAGCTGCGGCGACGGTCGTGGCGGTAGTCCTGGCGGTCGTGGCGCTCGATCCGAACCTGGCGGCTCAGGCGATCGAAGCGGGCGTCCAGGTCGGCGCGCTCGCGCATCGACAGGCCGTTGGACCGGCGATAGCTGGCCTCCAGACGGCTGAGCGAGCGGAACTCGCCACGCAGGCGCAGGGCTTCCGAACGGGTCAGCGAGCCGTTGCGGACGCCCTGGTCGATCCGGTGCTCCAGATTGGCCTGGCGCTGGTTGATGGTCTGCCACGGCGCGGCCTGGGCGGCCAGCGGGGCGGCGGCGACGGCGGCCAGGGCGGCCAGGGCGAGAAGAGTGCGCTTCATGATCTTGTCTCCGACGATGTCCTGTCGGGCGCTTGGCGCGTCCGATCGAGGCCATAAGACCCGGTCCCGGCTGAACGTTCCCGGAGCGCGTCGTTATCTGGCGTTCATGCGGCGGCGGTGAACGGAACGCGGCCATGGCCGTTGTCTGGGCAGGCCGAGCTGACGGTCAGGGTGGGGGAGACGACGACGCGTGACGTTGCAGCAGGGACTGTCCTTCGGCCTGATCGGCGCGACGGTGTTGTGCTTCATCTGGGGGCGCTGGCGTTACGACCTGATCGCGCTGGGCGCCCTGGCCCTAGGCGTGGTGTGCGGGCTGATCCCGATCAAGTCGGCGTTCAGCGGCTTTTCCAACGACATCGTGGTGATCATCGCCAGCGCCCTGGTGCTCAGCGCCGCCATCTCGCGCTCGGGTCTGGTCGACAGCCTGATGGCTCCGTTGTTGCCCCACCTGAAGGACGAGCGCACCCAGGTTCCGGTGCTGTCGACCGCCACGACGGTGCTGTCGATGGTCACCAAGAATGTCGGGGCCCTGGCGCTGATGATGCCGTCGGCCCTCCGCATCGCCCGCAACACCGGGGTGTCGCCGGGGCGGCTGCTGATGCCGATGTCGTTCGGTTCGCTGGTCGGCGGCTTGGCCGTGCTGGTCGGCACCTCGCCCAACATCATCGTCTCGGAGGTGCGGCGCGAGGCGCTGGGCAAGCCCTTCGCCATGTTCGACTTCATGCCGGTGGGCGGAACCTTGTCGGTGCTGGCGATCGCCTACCTGGCCTTCGCCTATCGCCTGCTGCCCAGGAGCCGGGCGGCGGCCATCGACATCGATGCGGCCCTGGCGGCCAACGCCTATGTCACCGAGGTGGAGGTCCCGGAGGGCTGGACGTTCGGACGCTGCCGGATCGCCGACCTGCAGAAGGCGGCGGGGGAGGCGGTGGTCGTCGTGGCCCTGCTGCGCGGTCGTCGGCGCATCGCCTCGCCGCATCCCAACCGCAAGCTCCTGCCCGGCGACGTCCTGCTGCTGGAAGGCCAGCAGCAGGAGCTGAACGAACTGATCGTCAAGGCCAGGCTGAAGCTCAGCGACGCCGACCGGCCGGTGGTCATGGAGGCGCCGACCGACGAGGTGCGGGTGGTCGAGGCGGTGATCGGCGCGGAGTCCGACCTGATCGGCCAGACCGCCAAGGGCCTGAGCCTGAACGACACCTACGGCGTCAACCTGCTGGGCGTCAGTCGGGCGGGCTACCGCATGGCCGGCCGCCTGGCGACCGTGCGGATGAAGGCCGGCGACATCCTGGTGCTGCAGGGCGCCGAACAGCTGCTGCCGGCGGCGCTGCAGGCCCTGGGCTGTCTGCCGCTGGCCGAGCGCGAGGTGCGGCTGGGGGGCTTTCGCCACGCCCTGCTGCCGACCGCCATCCTGGCCGCGGCCATGCTGCTGGTGGCGTTCGGCGTCCTGCCGGTGGCCGGCGGCTTCTTCGCGGCGGCCGTCGTGGTGGTGGCCACGGGCGCTCTGCGGATGCGCGAGGCCTATGCGGCCCTGGACGCCCCGGTGCTGGTGCTGGTGGCGGCCCTGATCCCGGTCAGCGACACGGTCCAGGCCAGCGGCGGCACCGACCTGATCGCCGGCTGGCTGTCGGGCGCGTTCCACGGCCTGCCCCCATTGCTGACCCTGACGGCGATGATGGCGGTGGCGATGGCGGCGACGCCGTTCCTGAACAACGCCGCCACGGTGCTGATCGTCGCCCCGATCGGGCTGGGTCTGGCCAAGCACCTGGGCCTGAGCCCCGACCCGTTTCTGATGGCCGTGGCGGTGGGGGCGGGCTGCGACTTCCTCACCCCGGTCGGCCACCAGTGCAACACCCTGGTGCTGGGGCCGGGCGGCTACCGGTTCGGCGACTACGCCCGGCTGGGCGCGCCGCTCACCGTATTGATCCTGGTCGTGGCCCCCAGCCTGATCGCCCTGGTCTGGCCGTTCGCCGGCCGCTGAGCGGGGCGATGGTCAGTACACGTCTTCCGGATCGAGAACCGGCTCGGGATCGGTCCGGCCATAGGCGTCGGCGAAGGCCGGAAAGTCGGCTGTCGGGGCCACGCCGCGCCGTTCCTGGCCGACATAGTCGTGGTCGATCCTGCGCCGACGGCAGGGACCGAAATAGGCGCCGGCCCGGACGAAGTCGCGCGGGTTGTTGATCACCTCGTTGACCCGGTGCAGCACGCCCCGCGCGGTCAGCGGCTTGGCCAGGAACTCGGTGACCCCGGCCATGCGCGCCTCGTCCAGGCTGGCGCGGGTGGCGTGACCGGTGACCATGATGATCGGCGTGTACGGATTGGCGCTGGCGGGCGAGGTGCGCACCCAGCGGATGAAGGCCAGGCCGTCGACCGGCTGCATCATCAGGTCGGTGAAGATGATGTCGACTTCGCGCTCGGTGACGGCCTTCAGGGCCTCGACGCCGTCGCAGGCCTCCAGGATCTTGCGCACGCCCAGCGACTTGAGGACCGTGGCGATGATCTCGCGCATCGGCGCGTTGTCGTCGATGATGAGCACCGTCAACGGGCGCAGGTCAGGCGCGCTCAAGATCTTCCCCCGGGGCGAGGGTCGCGGCGCGGCGACAGCCGTGGCGACCCTGCGCCCGGAGGATGGGGCGAGCGTCGTTGAGAAAACGTTGATACCGCGAAAAAATGTCGCAGAAAATCAGGTGGTTGTTCTTAACGGATTGCAGCGCGAGGACCGTCGGTCCTAGCGGCGGTCCTGCGGGCGGTTGCCTGGAACGTCCTGGTCGTCCTGGGGTAGCATGCCGCCGCGGCCGACGTTGCCCAGCAGCTGTTCGAGGATGGTCATCTCGCGGCCGCGGGTCGGGGTCTCATGGCCGTTATAGGCGATGACCTTGCCATCCTTCAGGGTGTAGGTGTCGACCGAGGCGACCTTTTCGTCGGCCGGGTTGAACTTGATCGCCACCACGTCGCGCTTGATCACCCGCGGCTTGTAGAAGGCCACGCGGTCGGTGGTCTGCGAAATGTAGTACCAGGCGTTCTGGTCGAAGGTCGAGGTGGCCGAGGGCGAGCCCAGCTTTTCGGTCACGGTCGACTTGCTGTCCTCGCCGATCTTCATGTCGGCGGGCTTGGCTTCGATGGCCTGGAAGCCCGAATAGCTCGTCAGCGGCGTACAGCCTCCGGCGACGGCGGCGAGGCCGATGACGGCGGCGGCGAAAACGGCGGGACGAGACATTGAGGCTCCGGAACCTTGAGCAGGCTGACTTTGACCTATCGCCCGCGCGGGCTTAGTTCAATGGTCCGCGTGGATCGAACGGCTAACTACTTCCGCGTCGCGGCGAAATCGAGGCCAAGTGATGTTTCTGGACCGGCTGCTCAAACCCAGGCCCGCCAAGGCGGCGGGGGGTAAACTCTATGCCTCGGCGGTGGCCCAGGCCCGTTCGCCGGCGTTCTACGCCCGGATGGGAGTGAACGACTCGATGGAAGGGCGGTTCGAGCTGTTCACCCTGCATGTGGCCCTGCTGCTGGAACGACTGAAGGGGCAGGGCGAGTCGGCGGCCGAGGTTTCGCAGGAGACTTTCAACGCCTATACTCGCGGCCTGGACGACGCCTTCCGCGAGATCGGCGTCTCCGACACCGCCGTCGGCAAGAAGATGAAGAAGCTGGTCGGCGCCGCCTATGGCCGCCTCAAGGCGTTCGACGAGGCCGCCAAGGCCTTGCCCGACAGCTCGGTGCTGAGCGCCGCCCTGGCCCGTACGGCCTTCGAGGAGCGCGGCGAGGGCGACCTGACGGGCCTGACCGACTATGTGGTCGCCGCGCGCGACCAACTGGCGGCCCAGCCGCTGGAGACCCTGCTGCAAGGAGAGGCCCAATGGCCGAAGGCGTGATCGATCCCTGGCCCAGCGTGGTCGCCCTGGGGCGGGTCAGCCGCGGCGGCGTCGACCTGCGCTTCGAGCCGGACGAGGGCGCGCGCCGCGAGATCGCCAGGACCCTGGGCCTGGTGGCGCTGGAGTCGCTGACGGCCGAGATCTTCCTGCGGCCGTGGATGGACGGCGCCGAGGTTTCCGGCCTGATCCGCGCCCGGGTGACCCAGGTGTGCGGCGTCTCGGCCGACGAGTTCGAGGAGCCCATCGAATCGCGGTTCAGCGTCCACGTCCTGCCGGCCGACAGCGAATACGCGCCCCAGGACGAGGAAAGCGGCGGCGAACTGGGCATCGATCCGGACGGCGACGATCCGCCCGACGTGCTGGAGGGCGAGACCATCGACGTCTCCGGCTACGTCATCGAGCACCTGGCCCTGGAGCTGGATCCGTTCCCGCGCAAGCCGGGGGCGGTCTTTCAGCCGCCGGCCGAGCCCGTGGACCTTTCGCCGTTCGCCGCGTTGAAAAAGCTGAAGAGCGACCCCAACGCCGGGGGAGAAGGAGCCTGAAATGGCCGAGTCCTTCTGCTTGCGTGATATTTTCGCGGCTGTATCGTCCCGCCGCCTTGCCATCACCCTTGAAAGGGGCGGTGCGCCGCTACAGGAGCCGATAGCGCCTCGTGCCTAACCCCGTAGTCATTTCGATCGACGCCATGGGCGGGGATCACGGTCCTTCCGTGATCGTGCCCGCCGTGGCGCTGGCCGCCAAGAGCCTGCCCGACGTCCGCTTCCTGCTGCACGGCGACGAAGCCCAGCTGAACGCCCAGCTGGCCAAGTGCCCGGACGCCCGGACCGTCAGCGAGGTGCGCCACACCGACAAGGCCATCTCGATGGAGGAGAAGCCCGCCCAGGCCATGCGCCGGGGCAAGGGCACCAGCCTGTGGAACGCGGTCGAAGCGATCCGCGCGGGAGAGGCCGCCGCCTGCGTCTCGGCCGGCAACACCGGCGCCCTGATGGCGATCTCCAAGCTGATCCTGCGCATGGGCGCCAATCTGGAGCGCCCGGCGATCGTGGCCAGCTGGCCGACGATGCAGGGCGTCTCGGCGGTGCTGGACGTCGGCGCCAATGTCGAGAGCGACGCCAAGCAGTTGATCGAGTTCGCGATCATGGGCGCGGCCTTCCACCACGCGGTGCACGGGTCCGAGCGCCCGACCGTGGGCCTGCTCAATGTCGGCTCCGAGGACCAGAAGGGCCATGAGGAGGTGCGCGAGGCGCACGCCATCCTCAAGGAAACCAGGCTGGACTTCGACTATCGCGGCTTCGTCGAAGGCACCGACATCGCCAAGGGCACGGTCGACGTGGTCGTCACGGACGGCTTCACCGGCAATGTCGCCCTGAAGACCGCCGAGGGCCTGGCCCGGTTCTTCGGGGCCGAGATCAAGGCCACCCTGACGTCCGGCCCGCTGGCCATGCTGGGGGCGCTCATCGCCTCGGGCGCGCTGAAGAAGATGCGCCGGCGCCTGGATCCGGGCCGCGTCAACGGCGGCCCGCTGCTGGGCCTGAACGGCATCGTGGTCAAGAGCCATGGCGGCGCCGACGCCCTGGGCTACGCCTCGGCCATCCGCGTGGCGGTCGACCTGGCGCGCAGCGACTTCTCGGCCGAGATCGAACGCAATCTGAAACGTCTGACCGAAACCAGCCTCAAAGGCGGTGCAGAAGAGGAAAAGGCTGGAGGCGTGTCGGGCGCCGAAGGCCAGGGAGCTTCCGAGTGAGCGTAATTCGTAGCGCCGTCACCGGCGTCGGGGCCTATCTGCCGGACAACATCGTCACCAACGACCAGTTGGCCGAAACGGTCGACACCAGCGACGCCTGGATCGTCGAACGCACCGGCATTCGCCAGCGCCACAAGGTGGCCGACGACCAGCCGGTCTCGGACCTGGCCTTCCGCGCCGCCCAGCAGGCGCTGGAGCGGGCCGGCAAGACCGCCGCCGACGTCGACCTGATCATCGTGGCCACCACCACGCCGGACATGACGTTCCCGGCCACGGCCACCATCGTCCAGCGCAAGCTGGGCGCGCCGGTCGGCATCGCCTTCGACGTCCAGGCCGTCTGCTCGGGCTTCGTCTACGCCCTCAGCGTCGCCGACGGCTTCGTGGCCCGGGGGCATTCGAAGTGCGCCCTGGTGATCGGGGCCGAGGCCATGACCCGGCTGATGGACTGGACCGACCGCGGCACCTGCGTGCTGTTCGGCGACGGGGCTGGGGCGGTGGTGCTGGAGCCGCGCGAAGGGCAGGGGACCACGGCCGATCAGGGCGTGCTCGGCTTCGCCCTGCGGGCCGACGGCACAAAGCAGGAGCTGCTCTATGTCGACGGCGGCCCGTCGACCACGGGCACGGTCGGCAAGCTGCGCATGCTGGGCAACCAGGTGTTCAAGCACGCGGTGATCAACATCTCCGAGGCGATCCACGCCGCCGCCAAGGCGGCCGACGTGACGATCCCCGAGGTCGACTGGTTCATCCCCCACCAGGCCAACCAGCGCATCCTGGCCGGGGTCGCCCATCGGGTCGGCATCGACGAGGACAAGGTGATCTCGACGGTCGCCCTGCACGCCAACACCTCGGCCGCCTCAATCCCCCTGGCCTTCGCCCAGGGAATCGCCGACGGTCGGATCAAGCCGGGCCAGCTGCTGCTGCTCGAGGCGATGGGCGGCGGGTTGACCTGGGGCGCCTGCGTTCTGCGACTTTGAAGCCAAGCTTCGCCGTTTTAAGTCGCCAGCTTGCGTGATCGTCTCAAGTCCTGGCGCTCAGCCTTTGACTCCATGCGATAATCACGGCATGCAGGCTGGAGTTGATGAGAGCGCGTTGCAGAAACACGGGGCTCCACCCCGTCCGAGGCGCGCGCTCTGGGGTTTGTCAATCCAGCGTAAAGGGGGCGTCATGAAAGGCGCGACATTGACCCGGGCCGATCTCTGCGAGGCGGTCCATGAGGAAGTCGGTCTGACCCGCCAGGACTGTGCGGGCCTGGTCGAACGCACCCTGGATCTGGTCGCCGAGGCGCTGGAGAAGGGTGAGACGGTCAAGCTTTCCGGCTTCGGCGTCTTCCAGGTGCGCGACAAGCGGGCCCGCATGGGCCGTAACCCCAAGACCGGCGAGCCCGCCGAGATCGAGCCCCGCCGGGTGATCGGTTTCCGGGCTTCGCAGGTCATGAAGGCGCGAATCGACCGCGCCCTCGGCGGCTAAGAAGGAATTGATGCGGTGGCGAAGGGGCCCAACGCCTTCCGCACGATTTCCGAAGCCGCCGACGAGCTGGGCGTGCCGCAGCACGTCCTGCGCTTCTGGGAAACCAAGTTCTCGTTCATTCGCCCGATGAAGCGGGCCGGCGGGCGGCGGTTCTACCGCCCGCAGGACATCGCCGTGCTGAGCGGCGTGCGCGCCCTGCTGCACGCCGAGGGCTACACTATCAAGGGCGTGCAGAAGCTGCACCGCGAGCAGGGCCTGACCCACGTGATCGCCGCGGGCCTGGGCGACAACGGCTCGGCCTCGCTGGACGCCCTGGCCGTCGCGAGCCTCGATTCGCTTCCGCGCGGCGACCTGGCCGACGAGGCGCGCGACCGGCTGGTCCTGGCGCTGGACGACCTGCAGGCCGTCAAAGCCCGGCTGGACGGGCTTTTGCGAGGCGCCTGAGGGGCGCTTCAAATCCCTGGGAATTGCCCGAGAAATCCCATTGCCCCCGGCAAGGCTCGCACCTATAAGGGCGCTCCTTCCGGATCGGAGCGTGGCGCAGCCTGGTAGCGCACTTGACTGGGGGTCAAGGGGTCGCAGGTTCGAATCCTGTCGCTCCGACCATTTCCTCCTCGTGAGGATTTGAGACCGGAAGAATGGAAAGGCCGCCCTCCGGGGCGGCCTTTTTCGTTTCGATGCTGTGCGTCCTTCGAAGCCGCTTCGCGGCGCCTCAGGATGAGGAACTCTGTTGCTCTGAATTCCTCATCCTGAGGTGCGAGGCGCAGCCGAGCCTCGAAGGACGCACGATGTCAGCGCCCGACGGGCTTGTCCGCCTTGCCCATCCACGACATCAGCGGCATCAGCGGCAAACCCCAGCCCAGGCCGGCGACCACGAAATAGATCAGTTGGACGGCGCGATTGTCCGGCAGGAAATCGTAGAGGCTGGTGAAGGCCCAGATCCAGGCGCCCAGGAACACCAGTATGCCGATCCCGCCGATCAGTTTGCGCAGGCGGGCGGGAATGAGGGGAGCGCTCAAGCGGGTCTCCGGAAGATGCTCGAAAAGATGCCGAGAACGGCCAGGAAGAAGATCGCGCCCACGCTGGAGACCAGCAGGCTGCCGAGGAAGCCGTCGAACCTCAGGTCCAGCCGCTGGGCGATGAACGTCCCGATGAACGAACCGACGACGCCGATCAAGAGCTTGGTGAACAGCCCGTGGTGGCGGGCCAGCACCAGGTCGGCCACCCAGCCGGCCAGGATGCCGATCACCGCGGCCACAAAAACGCCAACCCCGCTCATCCCGGTCTCCGATCCAGCACAGGGCATCATCGCATGTGAGGCCCTACGCGTCATGAGGCATGGACGGCCGCGCATGTCGGGCGTACGGCAAGGCTTCGCCGTATTTCGGCCCCTAACAGGCGTTCTTTCCGGCTGTCATGACGTCCTTCCTGCGTTCCGATCGTTCAAGGCCCGTGGCCGTGTGGCTGTTCGTCGTGGCCGTCCTGGTGTTTGGCATGGTGGTGGTCGGGGGCGCGACGCGCCTGACCGACTCCGGCCTGTCGATCACCCAGTGGAAGCCGATCATGGGCGCCCTGCCGCCGATGTCGGACGAGGCCTGGCGGGCCAATTTCGAGCTCTACAAGAAGATCCCGCAGTACAGGCTGGTCAATGCCGGCATGACGCTGGAGGCCTACAAGGGCATCTTCTGGTGGGAGTGGGCGCACCGGCTGCTGGGGCGGCTGGTTGGGGTGGTGTTCGCCATTCCGTTCGTGTTCTTCCTGGTTCGGCGGATGATCCCCCGGCGGCTGATCTGGCGCTGCGCGGTGCTGCTGGGCCTGGGCGGGCTGCAGGGGCTGGTCGGCTGGTGGATGGTGTCCAGCGGCCTGTCCGAGCGGGTCTCGGTGGCCCCCGAGCGGCTGATGATCCACCTGGGCCTCGCCCTGGCGCTGTTCGTCTTTCTGATCTGGACCGCCCTGGACGCCTGGTCCGGCTCGCCGCGCATCGAGGAGCGCACCGACTGGCGCGGCTGGGCCCTGGGTTTCCTGGGCGCGGTGTTCTTCCAGAGCCTGCTGGGCGCCCTGGTGGCCGGCAATGACGCGGGCCTGGTCTATAACGACTGGCCGCTGATGAACGGCGCGCTGATCCCGGCCGAATACGCCGGCCACGGCTTCTGGGGCACCATCGCCCACAGCCAGGGGGCGGTGCAGTTGCACCACCGGCTGATGGCCTACGCCCTGTTCGTCGCCGCCATCGTCCTGGGCGTCGCCGCGACCCGCTCGCGACGACTGCCCGAGGAGGCCAAGCTGACCGCCTTCGTCCTGGTCGGCGTCGTCTGCCTGCAGGCCGGTCTGGGGATCTGGACCCTGATGTCCGCCGTGCCCCTGGCGCTGGGCGTGTTGCACCAGGCCGGGGCGGCGATCCTGCTGGCGACCGCCACGACTTTCGCCTGGCGGGTGAGGCGGCCTTAGGCTTTGCGTCCTTCGAGGCTCGCCTTTGGCTCGCACCTCAGGATGAGAAGCGTGGGTCGTCTCTGATTTCCTCATCCTGAGGCGCTCGCGCAGCGGGCCTCGAAGGACGCACGGCTTTCGAAGCGACCGCTCAAAGAACTGTCACGAAACGCCAGCACAGGACGTCCGACGTCCTTGCTGGAGCTTTTCCGTGACCCGCGCCTCCCTGTTCCTCGCCGCCGCCCTCGTCGCCGTTTCGGCCGCTCCGGCCCTGGCCGCGCCCAAGCCGGCCGCCAAGCCGGCCGCGCCGGTGACCAACGCCGCGCCCGGCGACGCCTACTACCAGGCCGGCCAGGTCGCCTTGGCCAAGGCCCTGACGATCAATCCCCGCACCGGCAAGGCCAAGAACGTCATCCTGTTCCTGGGCGACGGCATGGGCGTCTCGACCGTGGTGGCGAGCCGCATCTACGAAGGCCAGCAGCGCGGCGTCGACGGCGAGAGCAACGCGCTGTCGTTCGAGAAGCTGCCATGGACGGCGTTGTCCAAGACCTACAGCCACGACACCCAGGTGACCGACAGCGCCGCCGGCATCACCGCCATCACCACCGGCGTGAAGACTCGCAACAAGGTCATCGGCCTGAGCGGGGCGGCCAAGCCCGAGAGCTGCGCCAGCGAGGCGGGGACCCGCGTCGAGACCATCGCCGAACTGGCCAAGGCCCACGGTCTGTCGGCCGGGGCGGTGACCACCACCCGCATCACCCACGCCACTCCAGCGGGGGTTTACGCCCACACCGCCTATCGCGACTGGGAAGGCGACGGCGACATGCCGACCGACGCGGTGGCCGCCGGCTGCAAGGACATCGCCCGCCAGCTGGTCGAGGCCCCGGCCAGCCTGCGCCTGGACGTGGCCCTGGGGGGAGGGCGCTCGCGCTTCCTGCCCGACGCCAAGGACGGCAAGCGCGCCGACGGCCGCGACCTGACCGCCGAATGGCTGAAGGCCCCGAACGCCGCCTATGTGACCACCGACGCCGAACTGGCGGCGCTGGACCCGGCCAAGACCGGGCCGGTGCTGGGCCTGTTCGCCAGCGAACACCTGCCCTACGAGGTCGAGCGCCCGGTGTTGGGCCAGGGCGTGCCCACCCTGGCGGCCATGGCGACTAAGGCCGTCGACTTGCTGTCGAAGAACCCCAAGGGCTACTTCCTGCTGGTCGAGGGCGGCAAGATCGACATGGGCAGCCACCTGAACAACGCCAAGCGGACCCTGACCGAGACGGTCGAGTTCTCCAAGGCGGTCCAGGCGGTGCTGGACAAGGTGAACCTGGACGACACCCTGGTGATTGTCACCGCCGACCACAGCCACGGCCTGGTGATCTCGGGCTATGCCGTCCGCAACGCCCCGATCCTGGGCCTGGCCGGCAACGAGGGCGAGCCGGTCGTGGCCGGCGACGGCAAGCCCTACACGGTGCTCAGCTTCGCCACCGGCCCCGGCGGCCCCGAGGGCGGCGGCTCGCGCGCCGATCCCTCCAAGGAGGACACCGACGACATCGACTACCACCAGAACGCCGTCGCCAACCTGCCCAGCAGCGCCCACTCGGGCGAGGACGTGGGCGTGTTCGCCGACGGGCCGGGGTCGTACCTGGTCCATGGCGTGGTGGAGGAGAGCTATCTCTACCAGATCATGCGCCATGCCTACGGGTTCGACGGCGACGCCAAGTAGGAAGCCAACCCGCGGTGAGGTATTATGATACCCCACCGCGAAATCCCTTGTTCTGTAAGGGTTTGCGGAGTTTCTTGCGCGCGCATTGTTGACAGGCCGCGAACCGTCCTGTACCTGCCGCCCCTCACGCAGACGGAGCCGCTTTCCTTGGCCCCCGACGCACAAGGAATACGGATCAATCCCATGCAAAAGACCACGGCTTCCCTGAAGCCCGCCGAGGTCGAGAAGAAGTGGATCGTGGTCGACGCCCAGGACGCCGTTGTCGGTCGTCTGGCGACGTTCATCGCCATGCGTCTTCGCGGCAAGCACCGGCCCGACTACACCCCGCACGTCGACTGCGGCGACTTTGTCGTCGTGATCAACGCCGACAAGGTCAAGTTCACCGGCAAGAAGCTGGACGACAAGGTCTATTATCGCCACACCGGTCACCCGGGCGGCGTCAAGTCGACCACCCCGCGCAAGCTGCTGGAAGGCCGCTTCCCGGAACGCGTCCTGGAAAAGGCCGTCGAACGCATGCTGCCCAAGGAAAGCCCCCTGGCGCGCAAGCAACTGACCCACCTGCTCATCTACAACAACGGTGAGCACCCGCACCAAGCGCAGAGCCCCGAAGTGATCGATTTCGCTTCGCGCAACGCCAAGAACACCCGGAGCGCCTAAGTCATGTCCGAAGCTCAAGGCTTTGACGCGCTGGCCAGCCTGTCCAGCAACCCCGAAGCGGCCGCTCCGGCCGTCCAGAAGCTCGACGCCCAAGGCCGCGCCTACGCGACCGGCAAGCGCAAGAACGCGATCGCCCGCGTCTGGATCAAGCCCGGCAAGGGCACGATCACGATCAATGGTCGCGACCAGGAAGTCTACTTCGCTCGCCCCGTGCTGCGCATGATGATCGCCCAGCCCTTCCAGGTCACCGACCGTGAAGGCCAGTTCGACGTCGTCGTCACCGTGGAAGGCTCGGGCCTGTCGGGCCAGGCCGGCGCCGTGCGTCACGGCCTGTCCAAGGCCCTGACCTACTACGAGCCCGGCCTGCGCACCCTGCTGAAGCCGCACGGCTTCCTGACCCGCGACAGCCGCGTCGTCGAGCGTAAGAAGTACGGCAAGGCCAAGGCCCGCCGCAGCTTCCAGTTCTCGAAGCGCTAGCGCGTCTTCTACGCGTTTGGAAAGGGGCGCTTCGGTTTCGGCCGGAGCGCCCTTTTTCTTGGAGCACGTCATGCGCTTGCAGCCGGATTCGGGATGGCCGTCACAATGGCGCGATATCGCGGACACGGACGAAGCGGTTTTTCTGACCGACGAGCTCTATCGCGAAATGCTGTTCGGCCATTCCCTGCATCACTTGGCGCCCGTCGCCCTGGCGCGGCGGAATGACAATGACGACGTAATTTTCCTGGCTTCCGATGGCCGGATCGCCCAGGTGCACCTGACATGGGCCGAACGTGAACCCGGTTGGCCCATCGTGGTGTTCCACTCGACCTTAGACGACTGGGCGGTCGCCCAGATCGAGGAGTGATTTGGTATGGCGACCTTGCCGAAAGTCTTCATCGACGGCGAAGCCGGCACCACGGGCCTGCAGATCCGCGAGCGCCTGGTCGGCCGCAAGGACCTGCAACTGGTCTCGATCGACCCGGACAAGCGCAAGGACCCCCAGGCCCGCAAGGCGATGCTGAACGGCGCCGACGCGGTGATCCTGTGCCTGCCCGACGACGCGGCCAAGGAGGCCGTGGCGCTGGTCGAGGACCCGAAGGTCAAGGTGATCGACGCCTCGACCGCCCACCGCACCGCGGCCGGCTGGACCTACGGCTTTCCGGAACTCGATGAAGAGCAGCGCGGCAAGGTCGCCTGGTCGACGCGGGTGTCCAATCCAGGCTGCTATGCGACGGGCGCCATCGCCCTGGTCCGGCCGCTGGTCACCAACGACATCATCGCCGCCGACCTGCCGCTCTCGTTCAACGCCGTGTCGGGCTACACCGGCGGCGGCAAGGCGATGATCGCCGAGTTCGAGGACGAGACCTCGTCGAACTACACCAGGGTTCCCTACCGCATCTACGCCACGGGCCTGAACCACAAGCATCTGCCCGAAATCCAGGCCCACGGCGGCCTGCTGACCCGCCCGATCTTCACCCCGGCCGTCGGCCGCTACGCCCAGGGCATGCTGGTCGAACTGCCGCTGCACCTGAGCATGCTGAACGGCAGTGTCTCCATGACCCAGATCCACGCCGCCCTGGCCGACCACTACGCGCGCGAAGCCTTTGTCGAGGTGGCGTCGCTGAATGAGTCCAAGGGCCTGACCACGCTGGACCCGGAAGGCTTGAACAACACCAACCGCCTGAAGCTGTTCGTGTTCGGATCGGAGACCAGCGGCCAGGTGCGCCTGGTGGCCCTGCTCGACAACCTGGGCAAGGGCGCGTCCGGCGCGGCGGTCCAGAACCTGAACCTGATGCTGGGCCTGAAGGAAGGCGCGGGGCTTTAGGACCGGCCTCTAAGGCGGCGACGCGAAGCCGTCACTGAGCGCGGCGAAAGTCCTGTCGAAAGTCGCCAGACGATCGCACTTCGCGCGCTTGGCCTCGAACAGCACGCAGCCGTCGGCGAAGTCTCCGCCCCTCGCGAGCATTTCAAGCCCGGCTTCGAAAGCCGGGCGATCGATCGCAACGGATTGGATCCCCGCGATACTTCGCAAGGCGGTCACGATGCTCGCTGTCGGCATCCTGTAGGACCGGCGCAGCGCCCAAACGACTTCGCACAGCGTGATGATCGGAATGAAGACTTCCTCGGCTCGGTCGAGAAGGCGCTCGACTTGATCGACCTGGGCGGCATCGTCGTCGACGACCAGCCGCACAAGCAGATTGGTGTCGAGCGCGACCCTCATTCGCCGTTGGCGCCAGCTTCGATCGCGTCCTGCATTTCCTCCAGGCTGACGACCCGTTGGCCAGGGCGTTTCAAGATGCCACGCAGGCTGGAGAGCTTCGGCGCGCGATCGTGAGCCGCGATGATTTCGACCCGTCCGTTCGGCAGAAGGTTTACGCCAACCTTCTGGCCTGGGCGCACGCCCAGGTGGTCGAGCACCGAACGCTTCAGCGTGATCTGGCCCTTGGCGGTGACGGACAGTTCGACGGCCATTGGAAAGCTCCCTTGGGGCGGCCGATTGTAAGGCGCCGAGTGCCTTACTTCAAGTTCACCTCACGCCCGCCAGCGATAGTGCCCGATCGCTGTGTGGAGCTTGAACATCCACAGCGGCTCCTCGCGCGCGCCGCCGCCGATGTTGTGGACCACCCGCACCCGCTCGGGGCCTTCGCTGACCACCCCAATGTGCGGCCGGCCACCCCAGACGCGCCAGGTCAGGATGTCGCCGGGGAGCGGATCGTCAAAGCGGTCGCCGGCGGCCCTGTCCGGCGCGAGGGCCAGGCGGGCGCGCTGGCGCGTCAGATAGGTCTCCAGGTTCAGCACCCGGCGGTGGTCGATGTTGGAGTCCGGCCCCTTCAGTCCCCAGGCTCGCCGGGAGGGATAGGCGTCGAAGTTTCGGCTCATGTCCTCGTGGACCAACTGCTGCAGGTCCACGCGCCAGGCGTCGCGCGCGGCGCGGATCAGGACGTCGGCGCAGACGCCGGTCGAGCGCAGCACGTCGCCGTAGGGGTAGGGGATCGCGCGGTAGCTGGGATCGTAGTCCTTGGTCACGCCGACCTGACTGCGCGCGGCCTGGGCCAGACGCTCGCCGCTGGATGCAGGGCTTGGCCGCGCGCGGGCTTGGCCGACGCCGGTCAGAGGCGTGGCGACCAGCATGCCCAGAGCGGTCCGGCGGTTGAGTCCCATGCCGCAAAGCTCCAGTACAATCCTGGCGAGTTTTGGGCGAACCTCGCGCGCGATCAGCCGGCCTCGGGCTCCAGGAGCCGGGGGCCGGGGCCCTGCGCGCCCAGCACGTCCTGCGGGTTGCGTAGCGGACACGCCTTGAGGGACAGGCAGCCGCAGCCGATGCAGTCGTCCAACTGATCCCGCAGCTGGCTCAGCGTGCGGATGCGGTCGTCCAGTTCGGCCCGCCAGGCGCGAGACAGCTCGGCCCACTCCTCGGCGGTCGGCGCGCGGCCGTCGGGCAGGCGGGCTAGCGCCGCCTGGATCGCGGCGAGGGGGATTCCCGTGCGCTGGGCCACCTTGATCACCGCCACCCGGCGTAGGATCCCGCGTGGAAAACGCCGCTGGTTGCCCTCGGTCCTCAGGCTGCGGATCAGGCCTTTGGCCTCGTAGAAGTGCAGGGTCGAGACCGCCACGCCGCTGCGCCTGGCCACCTCGCCGACGCTCAGCGTACCGCCGGGAAGGACGGGTTCATCGATCCTTGGCATTGGCGCTTGACCTCAACTTTGGTTGAGGTTTTACACGGGAGGCTCCTTTCACGGCAACGCCTTTTCCAGGAGCTTCCATGACCACGCTCACCATTCCCGATCGCGCCACGGTCGCCGCCGCCCTGTCCGATCCACCGGTCTTTAGCATCAGCATCATCCAGACCAAGCCCGGCAGGTTCGATGAGTTCGTCGCCCTGCAGCACGCCCAGTTCATGCGGGTGCGCGGCCAGGTCCAGGGCGTGCGCGGCAGCCGGATGCTGAAGTCGCCGGCCAAGGGCGTGGTGGTGCTGATCTCGTCATTCGAGACGGCCCAGGACGCCGAGCGTTTCCGCCGGGACCCACGGTTCACCGAGCATCTGGAGCGCGTGCAGCCGCTGATCGACCGCGCCGAGGCCATGCCGGTCGAGCTGGCCTACGAGATGGGGCTGATCTGAACGGGGCTCACACAGGGTTTGATGAGCCAATCCTCACGATGTCATCCCGGAAAGCTTCTGCGAGCCTTCCGGGATGACGGGCGATCCGAATTCGATTTGACACTATGTCGCCGGGTTCGACCGTACCCGGACATAGCTGCCGGGGGCGTCCTCGAACGGCTTCAGCGGCCCCTTGGCCGGATCACGGGCCGGAACCTGCTTGCCGGACTTGGCTTTCAGCCACGTCGCCCAGTGCGGCCACCACGAGCCGGGATGCTCGACCGCCCCAGCGCGCCAGCCTTCGACGGAACCGGGCAGGTGCTCGTTGGTCCAGTGCTGGTATTTGTTGGCGTCCGGGTGGTTGATCACGCCGGCGATATGGCCCGATCCAGCCATGGTGAAGGTCACCGGCCCGCCGAACGCCCGCGCGCCGCGATAGACGCTGCGATAGGGCGCGATGTGGTCGTCCTTGGATGACTGCACATAGATCGGGGTCTTGACCTTCGACAGGTCCAGGGTCTCGCCGCCCAGGGTCAGGCGGCCCTGGGTCAGGGCGTTGTCCTTGTAGAAGTTGCGCAGGTAGTAGAGGTGCAGGACCTTGGGCATGCGCGTCTGGTCGGCGTTCCAGAACAGCAGGTCGAACGGCCGGGGCTCCTTGCCCATCAGGTAGTTGTTGATGAAGAACGACCAGATCAGGTCGTTGCCGCGCAGGCTGTTGAAGGTGTCGGCCATCGACTGACTGGGCAGGTAGCCGCCCTGGCGGTCGATCTGCTCCTCGATGGTCTTGATCCAGGCCTCGTCCGTGAACAGCAGCAGGTCGCCGGCCTCGGAGAAGTCCTGCTGGGCGGCGAAGAAGGTGGCCGAATTGATCCGCTTGTCCCCCTTGGCGGCCATGTGGGCCAGGGCGCAGGACAGCAGGGTGCCGCCGATGCAGTAGCCGACGGTGTTGACCCGGTCGACGCCGCACTGGGTCATCACCTGCTGGCTGGCGTCGTAGATCCCCTCGAACATGTAGTCCTCGAAGGTCTTGTCGGCCTGGCGGCTGTCGGGATTGACCCACGAGGCCACGAACACCGTGAAGCCCTGGCCGGTCAGCCAGCGGATCATCGAGTTCTCCGGGCGCAGGTCCAGGATGTAGAACTTGTTGATCCACGGCGGGAAGATCAGCAGCGGGATCTCGTGCACCGTCTCGGTGGTCGGGGTGAACTGCAGCAGCTGCAGGATGTCGTTCTGGTAGACCACCTTGCCCGGGGCGGTGGCGACGTTCTCGCCCACCTTGAACTTGGCCAGATCGGTCTGGCTGATCGCCAGTTGGCCGCCGCCGCGCTCCAGGTCGGCGGCGAAGTTCTTCATGCCGCGCACCAGGCTCTCGCCCTTGCTCTGCATCACCTCGCGCAGGGCCGCGGGGTTGGAGATCAGGAAGTTCGATGGCGAGAAGGCGTCGGTCAGCATCTTGGTGAAGAACTCGACCCGGCGCTTGGCGCTGGGATCGACGCCCTCGGCCTGCGAGACCAACTCGTTCAGCCAGTTCGACGACAGCAGGTAGCTCTGCTTCATCATGTCGAACATCGGGTTGGAGGCCCAGTCGGGGTCGCTGAACCGTTTGTCGCCTTGGGCGGGGACCACCACGGGCTGGGTCGGCTCGCCGGTCATCTTGCGGGCCGCTGACTGCCAAAGGTCCATGTAGCGGCTGAACAGGTCGGCCTGGGCGCGCAGCAGGCGGTCGGGCTGGGCGGCCAGGCTGGTCATCACCTCATTGAAGGCCGGACCGACGTGGAAGGGGTCGGGGCTGAGGGCGGCGGGGCGGTCGGCCTGGCGCAGGGCGGCCTCGGCGATCGCGCCCTGGGCCGTGACGGCGGCGCGGGCCAGGTTGGCCGACAGCGTCTCCAGCATCTGGCGCTGGTCGGGCGACAGGAAGGCCTCGAAGTCGGGCAGGGCGCCGGCGACGGGCGGCGGATCAGGACGCTCGGGGCGCGTGGCCGATTCGGCCGCCTTGGCGCGGGAGTCCGGCTGCGGGTCGGCTTTCGGCGGAACCTTCGGCGCGGGCTTGGCCTTGGTCTTGGCGGCGGTGGCCGTCGCATCGGCCCCGGCGGCCGGCTTTTTGCGCGGTTTGGGGGAGGTTTCGGTCGTGGCCATGGACTTCCTTCCACCGTGTTCTCTTGGACCATCTCGCCTTGGCGGTTCGGATGGCCTTTCGCTCGACGCGATCATCGCATAAGACCTGAGACAAGATGAACGACGAAACCGGTAAAATCGTACGTCTTGGCGTACTCTTTCGCGGCGCGGCCCAAGTCAGCTTGCTGGTGGGCCTGCTGGCGGGACTGACCGCGTGCGCCTCGTCGATCTCGCCGTTCACGCCGCCGCCGGCCGATCCCAGCTCCCCGGTGGCCGCCGCGGCCAACGCCGCCGCCAAGGATTCCAAGGACGCCGTCGCGCCGCGCTTCATCGACATTCCGGCGATCCCGACCGACGTGCGCACGCCCGTCCAGTTCAAGAAGGCCGTGGGGGCCGAGAAGATCGCCGCCGACAAGCTGAAGCGCGAAACCGCGCCCAGCACCTGGACCCTGTCCGACACCGAAGGCTATGCGTCCAAGGCCCGCAAGATCGGCAAGGCGCCGCCCAGCGACATCCCCACCGACGCCGACCGCGCCGCGACCGAAGCCTTCGCCAAGGCGGCGCGCGACCGAGCTACCGCGCCTCCGTCCAAGCCCCAATAGGGCGACGGAGGCATAAAATCCCCGTAACTGGCTTGGCTAGGCCCCGCTCGGGGTCTATCCATGCCCGACATCCGCTCCCGGCGCGCCGCTGCGGCGCAATGAGCATTTCATGACCTCCGATTTCCACCGCATCCGTCGCCTGCCGCCCTACGTCTTCGAAGAAGTCAACAAGATCAAGGCGCGCCTCCGCGCCGAGGGCACCGACATCATCGACTTCGGCATGGGCAATCCCGACATGCCCACGCCCAAGCATATCGTCGACAAGCTGATCGAGACCGCGCGCGACCCCAAGGCCGGCCGCTATTCGGCGTCCAAGGGCATCGCCGGCTTGCGCAAGGCCATGGCCGGCTATTACGGCCGCCGGTTCGGCGTGAAGCTGAACCCCGACACCGAAGTGATCGCCACCCTGGGCTCCAAGGAAGGCTTCGCCAACCTGGCCCAGGCCCTGACCGCGCCCGGCGACGTGATCATCTGTCCCAACCCCGCCTATCCGATCCACGCCTTCGGCTTCATCATGGCCGGCGGCGTCATCCGTCACGTGCCGGCGCTGTCGCCCGAGCAGTACCTGTCCAACATCAGCCGCGCCGCCAAGCACTCGGTGCCGCCCGCCAGCGTGCTGATCCTGTCCTATCCGTCCAACCCGACCGCCCAATGGGTGGACCTGGACTTCTACAAGGACGCCGTGGCCCTGGCCAAGAAGCACGAGCTGCTGGTGATCAGTGACGTGGCCTATGGCGAGATCTATTTCGACAACAACCCGCCGCCCTCGATCCTGCAGGTCGACGGGGCCAAGGACATCGCCGTCGAGGTCAATTCGCTGTCCAAGACCTACGCCATGGCCGGTTGGCGCGTGGGCATGGTGGTCGGCAACGCCCGCATCTGCGCGGCCCTGGCGCGCGTGAAGTCCTATCTGGACTACGGCGCCTACACCCCGGTGCAGGTGGCCGCGGCCGCGGCGCTGAACGGCCCGCAGGACTGCGTCGACGAGATCCGCGGCATCTACAAGAGCCGCCGCGACACCCTGGTGTCGTCGATGAAGCGCGCCGGCTGGGACATCCCCAACCCGCCGGCCTCGATGTTCGCCTGGGCCAAGATCCCCGAACAGTTCGAGGCCGCCGGCTCGATGCTGTTCTCGCGCCTGCTGATCGAGGAGGCCGGCGTCGCCGTCGCCCCCGGCATCGGCTTTGGCGAGTACGGCGAGGGTTATGTCCGCATCGGCCTGGTCGAGAACGAGCAGCGGATCAAGCAGGCCGCCCGTAACGTCAAGAAGTTCATCGCCAACGCCGACACGATCCTGGCCAAGGCGCACAACAAGATGGAACAGGTCTAGGGCGCGGACGCGCTGCCCGGCCGCAGAGTTTAGGAATGCGAACATGACCCAGAAGACCTGGCGCGTCGGCGTGGCCGGCCTCGGCACCGTCGGCGGGGGGCTGTTGCAGTTCCTGGCCGAGCAGCCGGACTTCGCCCCGGCCGGCGACCGCGCCGTGGTGACGGCGGTCTCGGCCCGCTCCAAGTCGCGGCCGCGCACGGTCGACATCTCGGGCCTGGCCTGGTTCGACGACCCCGTCGCCCTGGCCTCGTCGCCGGACGTTGACCTGTTCGTCGAGCTGGTCGGCGGCAGCGACGGTCCGGCCAAGGCCGCGGTCGAGGCGGCCCTGAAGCTGGGCAAGCCGGTGGTCACCGCCAACAAGGCGCTGATCGCCGAGCATGGCGCCGAACTGGCGGCCTTGGCCGAGGCCAACGACGCGCCGCTGCTGTTCGAGGCCGCCGTGATGGGCGGCACCCCGGCGGTGAAGATGCTGCGCGAAGCCATGGTCGGCGACGAGGTGATCGGCGTGGCCGGCATCCTCAACGGCACCTGCAACTTCATCCTCAGCGAGATGGAGAAGGCCGGCCGCGACTTCGCCGACGTGCTGCGCGAGGCGCAAGGGCTGGGCTATGCCGAGGCCGATCCCACCATGGACGTCGGCGGCTTCGACGCCGGCCACAAGATCAGCATCCTGGCCGCCTTGGCCTTCGGCTGCGCGCCCAAGTTCGACGCCGCCGAGATCGAGGGCATCAGCGACGTCGAGCTTCTCGACATCAAGCTGGCCAAGGACCTGGGCTATCGCATCAAGCTGGTGGCCGGCGCCGCCAAGAGCGACGACGGCGTGGCCGTGAAGGTGCATCCGTCTCTGGTCCCGCTGGAGCATCCGCTGGCCCAGGCGGGCGGGGCGCTCAACGCCCTGTTCATCGAGGGCAAGCGGATCGGCCGGATCTTCATCCAGGGGCCGGGCGCGGGCGCGGGCCCGACCGCCGCCGCCGTGGCCGCCGACATCGCCGACGTGATGACCGGCGCCAAGCGGCCGGTGTTCCAGGCTCCGGCCGGCCAGCTGAAGCCGTTCGTGGCCGTCGATCCGGCCCGCTCGGTGGGCAAGGCTTACTTGCGGATCATGGTCCGTGACGAGCCGGGGGCGATCGCCGCCATCTCCGAGACCCTGGCCGAATGCGCCGTGTCGATCGACAGCTTCCTGCAGAAGCCCGTCGAGGGGGCAGGGGGCGTGCCGATCGTGCTCGTCACCCACGCGACGCCCGAATCCAACCTGCTGGACGCGATTAGTCGCATCGAAAAGCTGCACGCCGTGCTAGAGCGTCCCCGCCTTTTGCGCGTCGCGCGCATCTGAGAACCGCGCAAAGCGGTCGGACCAAAAGCCTCGCATAGGCTGGGAGACGTTGATGAGTTCGAAGACCCTGGACCGCGCTCTGGTTCTGGATGCGGTCCGCGTGACCGAAGCCGCCGCCATCGCCTCGTGGACGATGGTGGGCCGGGGCGACGAGAAGGCCGCCGACCAGGCCGCGGTCGACGCCATGCGCAACGCGCTGAACGAACTGGCCATCGACGGCGAGATCGTGATCGGCGAGGGCGAACGCGACGAAGCGCCAATGCTCTATATCGGCGAGAAGGTCGGCACCGGCAAAGGTCCGAAGATCGACATCGCCCTCGACCCGCTGGAAGGCACCACCCTGACGGCCAAGGCCATGCCCAACGCCCTGGCGGTGATGGCCTGGGCGCCCAAGGGCAGCCTGCTCAACGCCCCCGACACCTATATGGACAAGATCGCCTGCGGCCCGGGCCTGCCGGCCGGGGTGATCGACCTGGACAAGTCGCCCGCCGACAACATCCGGGCCGTGGCCGCCGCGAAGGGCGTCGCGCCTGACCAGATCACCGTCTGCGTGCTGGACCGTCCGCGTCACGCCGAGATCATCGCCAGCATCCGCGCGGTCGGCGCGCGGCTCTATCTGATCACCGACGGGGACGTGGCCGGGGTGATCGCCACCACCGACCCCTCGACCGGCATCGACCTCTATGTCGGCTCCGGCGGCGCGCCCGAGGGCGTGCTGGCCTGCGCGGCCCTCAAATGCGTCGGCGGCCAGTTCCAGGGCCGCCTGCTGTTCCGCAACGGCGACGAGCGCGCCCGCGCCGCCAAGTGGGGCATCACCGAACTCGACAAGAAGTACGACCTGCACGAGATCGTCCGCGCCGACGCGATCTTCGCGGCCACCGGCGTCACCTGGGGCAACCTGCTGGATGGGGTGACCTACAAGGGCGGTTTCGTCCACACCCACACGCTGGTGATGAACTCGTCGACCGGCACGGTGCGCGAAGTGCGGATGAAGCGGAAGGCCTAGGCCTTCCGTCCAACACCGACGCCGGTCCATCGCCGCAAAATGCGTCACGACAACATCCTAGAGCAGGGCGTCGATCCAACCGGATCGGAAAACCCTCCGCGCGCGCTAAGGTCGCGCCGAATCCCTTCTGCAGTACGAGGCTCTCCATGACCACGCTGACCGATCTGGCCGGATGGCTCGCCAACGAACCGGCGAGCGACGATGTGAAAACCGTCGTGGCCGTGGTCGCCGGCGCCTGCGCCGAGATCAGCAAGGTGGTGGCCTCCGGCGCGATCCTGGGCAATCTGGGCGCGGCCGGCCTGGTCAATGTCCAGGACGAGGAGCAGAAGAAGCTCGACATCATCACCAACGACATCCTGCGCGACGCGCTGAACGGCTGCCCGCTGGTGGCCGGCCTGGCGTCCGAGGAACTGGAAGTGATCGAGACCACCGGCGCGGTCGGCGGCTACCTGGCCACCTTCGATCCGCTGGACGGCTCCAGCAACATCGACGTCAACGTCTCGGTCGGCACGATCTTCTCGATCCTGCCCGCCCCGGCCGGCGTGGCGCCCAGCGAGGCGGACTTCCTGCTGCCGGGCCGCCGCCAAGTGGCCGCCGGTTATGCGGTCTACGGCCCGCAGACCATGCTGGTGCTGACCTTGTCCCAGGGCGTCGTGGCCTTCACGCTCGACGCCGACGGCGCCTGGCTGCTGACCCATGGCCAGGTGGCGATCCCGGCCGACACCGCCGAGTTCGCGATCAACATGTCCAACCAACGCCACTGGGCCGAGCCGGTGCGGGGCTATATCGACGGCTGCCTGCAGGGCAAGGCCGGGCCGCGCGGCAAGAACTTCAACATGCGCTGGGTCGCCTCGATGGTGGCCGACGTCCACCGCATCCTGATGCGCGGCGGGATCTTCCTGTACCCCTGGGACGCCCGCGAGCCCGACAAGCCGGGTAAGCTGCGGCTGCTGTACGAAGCCAACCCTATGTCGCTGATCGTCGAGCGCGCGGGCGGTCGGTCGACCGACGGCGTGAATCCCATCCTCGACATCCAGCCCACCAAGCTGCACCAGCGCGTACCGGTGGTGCTGGGCTCGGCCAACGAGGTGGCGTTGGTGGCGGAGATGGCGGCGCGGTGAGCTGAAGCCGGGGACATGCCCTTGCGGCGTGTCCCCACCGGCGGGCGCGGCGCTTGTTCATGGGGACACGCCGCAAGGGCATGTCCCCGAGCACCGCGTCCGTTTCTGACGCACCGACGCCCTATCTTCCACCCTCGCGCCACATGGAGCGAATCCGCCAAAGGGCGTAGGTTCGGGAGATGACCACGACAGCCAAGCTCCTCATCTCCAGCAGCCTTTCCACGCGCGAGGGCTGAGCCATGGCCGACGGACACGCCGCCCTCGCATCTGCCCACTTCCTCGACGTGGCCCGCTCCATCAGCGGCCGGGCTTGGCGGGAGCGACCCGGCGATGCGGCCGTCGCCCGCAGCCACCAGCAGCTCCATGGCCTGTCCGAGCCCCTGGCCCGCGCCCTGGCCTCGCGCGGCGTCGGCGTCGACCACGCCGAGCACTATCTGCGCCCCACCCTGAAGGCGCTGTTTCCGGACCCCTCCAGCTTCACCGACATGGACCGCGCCGCCGAGATCCTGATCGACGCGCTGGAGAGCGGACGGCCGACCATGGTGTTCGCCGACTACGACGTCGACGGCGCCACCAGCGCCGCCCAGCTGGTGCGCTGGTTCCGGCACATGGGCGTCGAGCTGCCGATCTATATTCCCGACCGCCTGACGGAGGGCTATGGCCCCAGCCCGGCGGCTTTCAAGACCATCCGCGACAGCGGGGCCGAGCTGGTGGTCACCCTGGACTGCGGGGCGGCGGCCTATGACGCCATCGCCAGCGCCGCCACCATCGGCCTCGAGGTCGTGGTGATCGACCACCACCTGATGCGCGAGGACCCGCCGGCCGCCGCCGCCGTGGTCAATCCCAATCGCCCGGGCTGCCAGAGCGGGCAGGGCGTGCTGGCCGCCGCCGGCGTGACCTTCGTCCTGCTGGCCGCCCTCAACCGCGAGGCCCGCAAGCGCGGCCTGTTCACCGACGAGCGGCCGCAGCCCGACCTGCGCCAATGGCTGGACCTAGTGGCCATGGGCGAGGTGTGCGACGTCACCCAGCTGGTCGGCTTCAACCGCGCCCTGACGACCCTGGGCCTGCGGACGATGTCCAGCTGGGGCAATCCGGGCCTGAAGGCGCTGTTCGAGGTCGGCAAGGGCTCGGGGCCAGCCTCGGTGTTCCATGCCGGCTTCATCCTGGGTCCGCGCATCAACGCCGGCGGACGGATCGGCCGCTCGGACCTGGGGGCGCGCCTGCTGTCCACCGACGACCCGCTGGAGGCCCGGGCCCTGGCCGAGGAGCTGGACGGCCTCAACACCGAGCGCAAGGCGGTCGAGGCCGCCGTGGTCGAGGAAGCCGCCGCCCTGCTCGAGCGCGGCAGCAACTTCGATCCCGACGCCCCCGTCATCGTGGTGGCGGGGGAGGGGTGGCACCCCGGGGTGATCGGCATCGTCGCTGGTCGCCTGCGCGAGCGTTATCGCAAACCGGTGGTGGTGATCGGCGTCGACCGCGCCGCCAATGTCGGCAAGGGCTCGGGCCGTTCGCAGCCCGGCGTCAACCTGGGCGCGGCGATCCAGGCGGCCTTCGAGGCGGGCCTGCTGATGGCCGGCGGCGGCCACGCCATGGCCGCGGGCCTGTCGATCCGCCCTGATTCGATCCCCGAGTTTCGCGCCTTCCTGGAAGAGCGCCTGGCGGGCGAGATGGAGGCGGTGGGCGTCGAGGGGGTCGAGATCGACGCCCTGGTCCAGCCGCGCGCCGCTAACCGCGCCCTGTGGAGCGAGTTCCAGCAGCTGGCGCCGTTCGGTCCGGGCAATCCCGAGCCGATGTTCGCCCTGGCCGGCGTGCGTCCCGAGCGGATGATGGCGATGAAGGGCGGCCACGTGCGGGTCGACCTGGTCGGACCGTCGGGCGACCGAATCAAGGCGATCTCCTGGCGCTCAGCCGAGACCCCGCTGGGCGAGCGCCTGCTGTCGGGCGGCGGCGCCCTGCATGTCGTGGGACGTCTGAAACCGGACGATTACATGGGCCGGGAAGGCGTCCAGCTGGAGATCGAGGACGTCGCCGACCCCCGCATGCGCACCACCTGAAAAAACTGCTCTTCGTCGCTTGCGCCCCGGGGGGAAGCTTTGTATATCGCCTGCTCTTCGCGGCCACGTGGTCCCTTCGTCTATCGGTTAGGACGCCAGATTTTCATTCTGGAGAGAGGGGTTCGACTCCCCTAGGGACTACCACCGCGAAGCGTACTTGGACTTTACATGCGAATACCCGCCTAATGCAGGCGCCGTGGTCCCTTCGTCTATCGGTTAGGACGCCAGATTTTCATTCTGGAGAGAGGGGTTCGACTCCCCTAGGGACTACCACCCACCACGGACATTTCAGGTTGATGTCGGTCTAGCTGCTGCGACGAAATGTCGCGCGGTGGTTCTGGTCGCGCCGTGACGTCAATTGGTTATTGACGGCGCTCGCCTCGCGAGAACAGTGTTATTCTGTGGTGCTCGCCCCCTGGGCTGTCTGGGCGAGCCAGAGGGGCGGAATGTCTGGTTTCGATTTCGAGGACTCGGGATCGCATGAGGAATTCGTGCGTATCAGCGGTCGCGTAAAGTGGTTTGATACCGGCAAGGGGTACGGCTTCATCGTCCCCGACGATCCAGGCCAGACGGGCCTGAAGGACGTGCTGCTGCACGTCACCTCCTTGCGCAACTGTGGTCGGGAGACGGCCTTGGAGGGCGCGATCATCGTCTGCGACGTGGTCAAGCGCCCCAAGGGCTGGCAGGTGTCCGAGGTGGTGGATCTGGATGAAAGCGCCGCCAGCGTCCCCATGGAGCGTCCCAAGCGTCCGTTCGGCGAGGGCGGCATGGGCCTGCGTCGCGACGGCTTCCGGTCGGGAATCGACAGCGGCCGCCAGGCCTTGGAACCGGTGGGGCCGGCCGAACGCGCCAAGGTGAAGTGGTTCAACCGCACCAAGGGCTACGGCTTCGTCGTTCGCGACGGCCAGCCGGGCGACATCTTCGTGCATATCGAGACCCTGCGTCGCGGCGGTCTGGAAGACCTGCAGCCGGGCGACGATGTGATGGTGCGCTTCGCCGAGGGGCCCAAGGGCCTGGTCGTCGCCGAGATCACGCCGGGCGACGATTGAGAATCGCAGGCCGGCTTTCGCCATTGCGCCACGACGTCGTAGGATCGCCGCGCGGCGGGACGCAGCGATGATGACGAGGCGCGTGTGAGCTTGATGACGACGATCGGACGGCGAGTGCTGGCGCTTGCCGGGCTGGCCCTGGTTGCGGGGATTCTGGCGGCGGCTCCGGCCCAGGCGTGGCAAGCGCGGGCCAAGCCGGCCGCTGTTGCCTCCACGCCCTCCAGCAAGCTCGACACGGTCGAGATCCTGACCAGCCGGGGACGGGCCAAGTTCACGGTGGAACTGGCCGTGACCAGGGCCGAGCAGGCCAGGGGCCTGATGTTCCGCAAGGCCTTGGCCCCCGACCGCGGCATGCTGTTCCCGTACAAGCCGCCCCAGCGCGCGGCGTTCTGGATGAGGAACACCCTGATCCCGCTGGACATCCTCTACATCGCGCCCGACGGCCGCGTGCTGTCGATCGCCCGCAACGCCGTGCCGCACGACGAAACGCCGATCCCCTCGGGCGGCGTCGTCGGAGGCGTGCTCGAGATTCCCGGCGGCCGCGCCGCCCAACTGGGCATCCTGCCGGGCGACCGGGTGCTCAACAAAATCTTCCCGAAAGGCTGACTTCATTTTCGGTTTTGGGCGCCCGTTCCATTTGCTCCCGGCGGCGAAGCCCTGTAGAGCAGCCGCTCGGTGTTTCGGAGCGTAGCGCAGCCTGGTAGCGCATCTGGTTTGGGACCAGAGGGTCGCAGGTTCAAATCCTGCCGCTCCGACCACCTAGACCCCTTTTCGAGGGGGCGACGTCCGACCTGGAGAGGCTTTCATGCTCGCCCGCATCTACCGCCCCGCCAAGACCGCCATGCAGTCCGGCAAGGCCAAGACCAAGGACTGGCTGCTGGAGTTCGAGCCGGCCTCGGCCAGACGCTCGGACCCGCTGATGGGCTGGACCCAGTCCAGCGACATGAACGGCCAGGTGCGCCTGAGCTTCGAGACCCGCGACGAGGCCGTGGCCTACGCCCAGCGTCACGAGATCCCGTTCCAGCTGTTCGAGCCCAAGACGCCCAAGCGGATCATCAAGGCCTACGCCGACAACTTCGCCGCCGGCCGCAAGCAACCCTGGACCCACTAGGACTTCCACCTCAAGCTTCCCCAAGGGGCTTGCGCGCCCTTAGCTCAGCTGGATAGAGCACTCGCCTTCTAAGCGAGCGGTCGCTGGTTCGAATCCAGCAGGGCGCGCCATTCCCGCACAAAATCCGGCGCCGTTCGTTGAGACGGTTGGAGATCAGCTGAACCTGACAGGCGGCAAGGGGCCAAGAAGCTCTGGGCTAGCTCAGGGAGCGCAGATGCTTGGCCATCTGGAGATGTTGCTCCAGCGGCGGCGCGGCTCCGGACGCCATGCCGCGAAGAACTTCATTCTCGCCCTTCTCCGCGTAGCCTCTGTGAAGCGTCAAAGCTTCCTGGTGGGCGGCCGTCTGCTGGGTCAGGAACACCTCATCGAACGCGTCGTCCGATGCGGCCTGCAGGTCGTCCAGCATGCCCTTGCGTCGTTCGTCCAACCTGGGTTCGGCGACAGCTTCCAGCCCGGCGAGCTTGACCTTGGCGGCCAGGATCTCGGCCGAGCGGCTATGATCCTCGATCAGCATCTGGGCAAAGCTCCGCACCTGGGGCGAGCCGGTCCTCTGCAGGGCGATGCGGCCGGCCTCGATCTCGTAGAGATCGCTCGCGCTCGCGTTGGCGACACAGGCCTCGGCGTCGTGGGCCCCGAGCGTTGAGGCCGACGCCATGCCGACCATCGCGCCGATAGCGTCCTGGGCCCGGTCTACAACGCCGTGGACGTTGGTAGGATCATCTGGGGTCTGGGTCATCTTCCAGAGAAAGCCGCCTGCACCGGCGCGTTGCCATGAGCGTCAAATGTTTGGTCGAGCGCCGCCGGCCCGCGAGGCGGCTTCCGAAGCAGCATTCAGGACGCCGGCGCGTGACGCGGGCGCTGACAGCCTAATTTCAGCCCTGGAGGTTCAGGCGGAAGGGCCGGCTTCGTCCTGCGTTCGTTCACCCAGCTGCAGCGGACCGGCGTCGTTGCGGCCGACTTCCTGGAGATCGCCGTCGGGCTCGTCGCCTGCGGCGGCGAACGAGCGTGGCTCGGCCTGGGGCGCGGCCGGTTCAGCGACGCCGAAGACGTAGCGTCGGTACTCCTCGCCGAACCGCTGCGTCAGGAAATCCTGGTCGGGGGCTTTTTCCTTTAGCTCCAGGAACCAGGTTCCTTCCTCCTCGAACATGTGGTGGAGGACCGCGCCTTCGATATGTTCGAGCTTGTCGCGCCAGGCCTCGGCGGCCGGGTCGATGCGCTCCAGCTCGGCCATCTGCATCTTGGCTGTGGTCTGCTCCGTATAGGCCAGGCCCGCATGGGCCTTCTCGCCATTCTTGGCCAGGGCGGGATAAAGAACGACCTCTTCGGCCAGGGAATGGCCATTGAGCACCGTCGCCAGGGCGCGGAAAGCGGCCAGCCGGTCTTGGGCCGACGCGGCCTCGCGCGCCGCCGCGAACGAGGCCCGGATCTGGCCATGGTGATCAAGGGCCATGCTGAGCCAGTCCCCAGGCGTGGCGTTGTCTCGCGCCTTGGCGGTGGCCTTGGCGCGGGCCTCTTCGGTTTCGGGCGGGGTGATCGCCCCGAGCACTTTATCGACGATGGACATGTTGCGGCTTTCCTTGGAACGCAGGTTTCCGGCGGGAAAACGCGCGACGAGAGGTGGAGGCGCCGCCCGGTGTCATTTGGAGGGGGCGACATGCCCATCCAGGGCGCGTGTCGTCAGTGCACGGCGTCCGACGGGCTGCGACCGCCGAATACGCCCTTTGGGCTCGAAGGGCGGCGTTCGGGCGAGCAGGCTTTCTTGTTCCGGGCCGCTCCGGGAAGAGTGGGGCCCGCCAGGTTGGCGAGCCCCAAGTCGGGAGGAGAGCCGTTCACACGGTCAGTCAAGGGAAGCTACTGGCGGGTCGTTCCTGCGCTTATCATTCGATATTCGGGTCGATCTACGCTTGCCCGTTTGGATCTTTTGCAACACTAGGAACGATTGCGGGGCTCTCTTTTGTTTACGAATAGACAAAACGATAGATTGTCGTGAACCCGATGCCGAGGCGCCGGTTTATCGCTGCTCCAGAACTCAAATTCGGGAGTATTGTGATGCTCAGATCAAGTCTTTCGATGGCCATCGTCGCGGCCTTGTCGCTGGCCGGCGGCGCCATGGCCCAATCCACCGCCAGCGGCTCGGCAGGCTCGACCGCCTCGTCCACCGGCCCCGGCGACACGAATGGCTCCACCGCTGCGATGGGCTCCAACCAAGGCGCGACCGGAGGCCAGGCCCAGTCAGGCTCGACACGCATCGGCGGCTCGACGGGTCAGGACAGCGCCGGTTCGTCGGCGTGGACGGCGGGTTTAGCCGGCAGCGACGCGGCGGCGACCACGGGCTCCAAGCGCGGCAAGACCAGCGGGGCCTCGTCGTCGAAGGGCCAGAAGGGCCAGAAGGGCGGCGGCGCCTGCGCCGGTGCGTCCGGAACGACCGGCGCGACCCAGGGGACCGGCGGCGGGACTTCGAACACGACGATGTCCAACAGCGCCGGCGCCTCAGGCTGTGACACCGACACCGGTCGAACCACGTCGACGACGCCAGATCGCTGATCAGCGCGACGGGCGGCGCGCCTGGCCGGCGGGCCGCCGCTGCGTATCGCTTGGCCGACGCCCGATGTTAAAGCTGAGGCGGCGAATGCAAGTTGTTTGATAGTGTTCGTCGCACGATGCTTGCCTTTGAAGTCGAGCGCCATCTAACATGGCGAATAAAGATGCCATAAGCTCAACAACAAGGCGACGGGCGAACAATGGGCGGAAGCATTCTGGGCGTGGTCGACGCCGTCACGGCCCTGCCGTCCGGCCGCCGGCTAGGCCGCTTTTCAGGGCGCGTCTTTCGCTTCCCCGCCGCCCTCGCCATCGGCCTGGCGCTCTGCGCATGGAGCCCCGCCGTCGAGGCCAGGCAGCCCCCGGCTCCGCCGGCCGCCCAGGCCGCGGCCCAGCGGTGGACGCCCCAGCAAGCGCAGGCCTGGTACGATCACCAGCCGTGGCTGGTGGGGGCGAACTACGCCGCTTCCAGCGCCATCAACCAGCTGGAGATGTTCCAGGCCACGACCTTCGATCCGGTCACCATCGACCGCGAGCTGGGCTGGGCGCACGACCGGTTCGGCATGAACACCGTGCGGGTCTATCTCCATGACCTGCTGTGGGCTCAGGATCCGAAGGGCTTCACGGACCGGCTCAACCAGTTCCTGGCCATAGCCGATCGCCACGGGATCAGACCGGTCTTCGTGCTGTTCGACAGTTGCTGGGACCCCGATCCCAAGCTGGGCCCGCAGCACCGGCCCATTCCAGGGGTCCACAACTCCGGCTGGGTGCAGAGCCCCGGCCGCGACGACCTGGTCGACCCGCGCAACGACGCCCGGTTCCGGGACTATGTGCAGGGCGTGGTCGGGGCCTTCGCCAAGGATCGCCGGGTGCTGGCCTGGGACATCTGGAACGAGCCGGACAATCCGGGCGGCGGCAGCTACAACGGCGCCCAGCGGCCCCAGGAGGCGGCGCGCATCGAGGCCCTGCTGCCGCAGGCCTTCGCCTGGGCGCGCAGCCGCCAGCCGATCCAGCCCCTGACCAGCGGCGTCTGGATCGGCCCGGACTGGTCGCCCGGCGCCAAGACGCTGACGGCGATCCAGCGCGCCCAGCTTGACAATTCCGACATCATCACCTTCCACAACTACGAATGGCCCGAGGCCTTCGAGCAGCGGATCGCTCAACTGCGGCCCTATGGCCGGCCGCTGATCGCCACCGAGTGGCTGGCCCGCGGCAACGGCTCGAACGTCGACACGATCCTGCCGATCGCCCGGCGGGAGAATGTGGGCATGATCAATTGGGGTCTGGTCGACGGGGCGATCCAGACCCGCCTGCCGTGGGACAGTTGGGAGCGGCCCTACACCCTGCAGGAGCCGACGATCTGGTTCCACGACCTGATGCACCGCGATGGCCGGCCGTATCGCGAGCGCGAGGCCGAACTGTTCCGCCAGATGGCCGCCGCCAGGACGTCGGTCCCGGCCAAGGCCGTGGAAGCGCGGTGAGGGCTGAACCGAAGAGGCCGTTCTGTAGCGCTGCCGGATAGGGTCCACGACCTGAACAACGCCCTCGTCGGTTTGCTCGAGGTGACGCCGAACCCCCTTCACCAACCCCAATGCGACGGACCATTTAGCGCGCGATCTCCTCGCGGCTCATGAAGCGTGGCTCGCGCACCGCGTCGCTGCTGCCGAAGCCTGAGCGCGATTTAACAATTGACGCTCCGAGCATCTTCTTTCCTCGCGCACCGTTCCCGACCCGAGGGGATTTCGTGCGCCAGATCATTACCGCCACCATTGTCGCCGCATGCCTGACCGCCGCCGCCTGCGACCGTGAAACGCGGGCCGTGCGGGCGCCGACGACCGCCAACGGCGTTTCCGGGCCGGTTTCGCCGACCAGCCTTCGCGCCGGCGGCGGCCTGGCCCTGCCGCCGGTCGATCCGCGCGCCCCGCTCTACGATGGCAACGCCTACCAGATCAGTGAAGGACAGCGTTATTACGAGTGGTTCAACTGCTCGGGTTGCCACGCCCACGGCGGCGGCGACGTCGGACCGGCCCTGATGGACGACGAGTGGCGTTATGGCGGCGCCATCACCCAGATCCGCGCCAGCATCGCCGAAGGCCGACCCAACGGCATGCCGTCCTTCAGCGACAAGATCCCGGACGAGCAACTCTGGCAGATCGCCGCCTATGTGCGCTCGATGGGCGGCGAAGCCGACAAGCTGGCCGCCTCGTCACGCGACGACCACATGCGCGCCACGCCGCCGAACAACCAGGCCAAGCCCGGCCCCGAACACGGCGACGCCACCGCCGCACGGCTGGGCGCCGCCCGATGATCCGCCGAAGCCTTGTCGCTTGCGGTCCCTGGCTGCTCGTCTGGCTCCTGGCGGGCTGCGCCGGGGCGCAGTCGGCCCTGGATCCCGCAGGCGACCAGGCCGCCCGTACGGAGAGCCTCTGGACTCTGATGCTCTGGATCTGCGGGGTGATGTACCTGCTGGTGCTGCTGTTCCTGGCGGCGTCGATCTGGCGGGCGCGGCGACGTCTGGCTGGCCCGCCGCTCAGCCAGGGGCAGGCCAGTCCAGCCGAGCGGCCGCTGCTTCGCGCCCTGACCGGCTGGGTCGGCCTGACCGTCGCTGGATTGCTGGTGCTGACGGTGGGCAGCTTCGTCGTCGATCGCCAACTGGCCCAGGCGGAGGCCGGCCAGGCCCTGCGGGTGAAGGTCACCGCGAACCAGTGGTGGTGGAAGGTCGAGTACGAAGACCCGGTCGCGAACCGCCGCTTCATCACCGCCAACGAACTGCATCTTCCGGTCGACAGGCCCGCGCGGATCGAGCTGGAAGCCGGGGACGTCATCCACTCGTTCTGGGTCCCCAACCTCGGCGGCAAGCAGGACCTGATCCCCGGACGGACCAACCACCTGACCCTGACGCCGCGCCGCATGGGCCTGTTTCGCGGCCAGTGCGCCGAGTTCTGCGGCCTGCAGCACGCCAACATGGCGCTGGACGTGACGGTGGAGAGCCCGAGCGCTTTCACCGCCTGGTCCGAGCATCAGCGCCAGCCGGCGCGAGCGCCCAGCGATCCGCGCCTGGCGCGGGGACGGGACGTCTTCGTCGGTGCGGCCTGCGCCAGCTGTCACGCGGTCGGCGGCCAGACGGCGATGGGACAGGTCGGGCCCGACCTGACGCACCTGGCCAGCCGGCGCAGCCTGGCCGCCGGCGCGCGTCCCTACAGTCGGGGCGCCCTGGCCGGCTGGCTCGCCGATCCCCAGAGCCTCAAGCCTGGCAACCACATGCCCTATGTCGCAACCAATCCCGACGAGCTCAACGCGCTGGTCGACTATCTGGACAGCCTCAAGTGACGGCGCGGCTGACCAGCATCGAGGAGGAAGCCGATCTGCGGGCGCGGCTGGAGCGCACCTGGGCCAGTCCGCGGGGGCTGCGGGGCGTGCTGACCGCGGTCGACCACAAGATTATCGGCCGCCGCTATGTCGTGACCGGCATGGTCTTCTTCTTCTTGGCCGGCGTGCTGGCCCTGCTGATGCGGGCGCAGCTGGCCCGGCCGGAAAGCGGCCTGATCGGGCCCGACCGCTACAACCAGATCTTCTCGATGCACGGCACGACGATGATGTTCCTGTTCGCCGTGCCGATCATGGAGGCGGTGGCGGTCTATCTGGTCCCGCTGATGTGCGGGGCGCGCAACATCAGCTTTCCCCGCCTGAACGCCTACGGCTACTGGGTCTACCTGTTCGGCGGGGCGATGATCTGGATCGCCTTTCTGATGAATGTCGGGCCCGAGACCGGCTGGTTCTCCTATGTGCCCCTGGCCGGACCGGAGTTCTCGCCGGGCAAGCGCACCGATTTCTGGGCCCAGATGATCACCTTCACCGAGGTGGCGGCGCTGGTCGTGGCCGTGCAACTGGTGGCGATGATCCTCAAGCAGCGCGCGCCGGGCATGACCCTGTCGCGGATGCCGCTGTTCCTGTGGGCGATGCTGGTGACCAGTTTCATGGTCATCTTCGCCATGCCCGCGGTGATGCTGGCCTCCAGCTTCCTGATCTCCGACCGGCTGATCGGCACCCAGTTCTACAATCCCGCCGAGGGCGGCGATCCGCTGCTGTGGCAGCACCTGTTCTGGTTCTTCGGCCACCCGGAGGTCTACATCATCTTCCTGCCGGCCCTGGGCATGGTCTCGCACATCGTCACCACCTTCTCGCGGCGGACGATCCTGGCCTATCCGGCCATGGTGCTGGCCCTGCTGGCCAACGGCTTCCTGGCCTTCGGCCTGTGGGTGCACCACATGTTCGCCACCGGTCTGCCGAGGCTGGGCAACAGCTTCTACACCTCGGCCAGCATGATGATCGCCATCCCGTCGGGACTGCAGATCTTCGCCTGGATCGCGACGATCTGGGACGGCAAGCCGCGGTTCCGGACGCCGCTGCTGTTCGTGATCGGCTTCATCATTATCTTCGTGCTGGGCGGCCTGACCGGGGTGATGCTGGCGGCCGTGCCGCTCGACCTGCAGGTCCATGACACCTACTTCGTCGTCGCCCACTTCCACTACGTGCTGATCGGCGGCGCGGTCTTCCCGCTGTTCGGCGCGATCTATTTCTGGTTCCCCAAGGCGACCGGCCGGCTGCTGAGCGAGCGGCTGGGGGCCTGGAACTTCTGGACCTTCTTCGTCGGTTTCAACGTCACCTTCTTCCCCATGCACCTGCTGGGGCTGATCGGCATGCCGCGGCGGATCTACACGTACAAGGCCGGCCTGGGCTGGGACCTGTGGAACCTGATCGCCTCGCTGGGCTCGGTGCTGATCGCCGTCAGCATGGTGGTCTTCGTCGTCAACCTGGTGATCAGTCTGCGCCGGGGACAGGTGGCGGGCGACAATCCCTGGGAGGCTTCGGGCCTGGAATGGGCGACCAGTTCGCCGCCGCCTTCGTACAACTTCCTTTATACGCCGGTCGTCACCGGGCGCGAGCCGCTGTGGGAAGGCGAGGGGGTGTTGCCGGTGATGGGCGGCGTCGGCGTCGACCAGCGCCAGGCGCTGTGCACGACCATCGTCGAGGCCGAGCCGGACGTTCGCCAGCCTTCCGCGGGTCCGACGCTCTGGCCGCTGCTGGCGGCGGTCGCCACCACCGGCCTGTTCATCGGCTCGATTTTCCATGAATGGGCCCTGGTCTGGGGCGCGATCCCCCTGGCGGCGACGCTGGTCGGCTGGTTCTGGCCGCCGGGCCCCACGCGGCGCCAGGCGGCGCGGGCCGCCTTGGCGGAGGAGGGGACATGACCCGCCATCGCCTCGTCGGTGACCTTTCCGACCTGCCCGACCATGCTTTCGGGTCTCGCAGCCTGATGTGGTGGGCCGTCGTCGGCTTCATGCTGATCGAGGGCGCAGGCTTCCTGCTCGCCGGCGGCGCCTACTTCTTCCTGGTCGGGCACGTCCAGCCCTGGCCGCCGGGACAGGTTCCGCCTGGCCTGACCTGGGGCGTGATCTTCACGGTCCTGGCGCTGCTGAGCGAGATCCCCAACGCCTGGACCAAGGCCCAGGCCCAGGCCTATCGCGACGGGCCAACCCGCCTGGGCCTGGTGATCATGAGCCTGGTCGGCGCGGTGCTGCTGGGTGTGCGCTGGCTGGAATTCGGCGCGCTCAACACCCGGTGGGACGCCGATCCCTACGGCTCGATCATCTGGGCGCTGATGGTGCTGCACACCGTCCACGTGATCACCGACCTGGGCGACACGATCTTCATCACCGTGACGTCGTTCACCCATCCGATCGATGGCAACCATTTCTCCGGCGTCGCCGACAACTGCCTTTACTGGCGATTCGTGGTCCTGACCTGGCTGCCGATCGCCGGGCTGGTCTATCTGGGGCCCAGACTGCTGTGACCCACGGTTCAGAGCCTCGCGAAGATCCGCCGATCACTTCGCCGCGCTGGCGAGCCTGGGCCGGACTGTTCGGCGGCGCGGCCGGCTGGGCGCTGCACCACCAGGTCGGCTCGACCAGCAACTTCGCCCGCTGCACGGTCGCCGATGGGGGCTTGGTCATAGCGACTGGGCGGCTTGCGGCGGCGATCGTCCTGGTCGGCGGTTGGCTGTCCTGGACCGCCTGGCGAAGGGGCGGCGGTCGGTCATCGACCAGCCACGAGGCAGCGGGCCGTTTCCTGCCGGCGGTGTCGCTGATGGCCGCGGCCCTGTTCCTATTGACCATCCTCACCCAGGTGGTCGCCGGCCTGATCGTTCCGGCGTGCTGGCGATGAGGCTGCCGGTCGTGACCCTTGGCTTGGCGCTAGCGGCCGGCCCCGCCTTCGCGCACGGCGGCGGTTCGACTCCGGTCGCCTTGGACTGGAGCTTCGAGCCCGCGCTGGTGGCGCCGCTATCGCTGTCGGCTGCGCTCTACGGTTTCGGCTTCGGCAGGCTGAGACGGCGCAGCGGCCCGGGCCGGCCCGCCCGCGATCGCCTGGCCTGGCTGTTCGTCCTGGGTTGGATCTTCCTGGCCCTGGCGGTGGTCTCGCCGCTGCACGCGCTGGGCGGCCGCTCGTTCACCGCGCACATGTTCGAGCACGAGTTGCTGATGCTGGTCGCCGCGCCGCTGCTGGTGATGTCGCGGCCTTTATCGACGATGATCTGGGCCTTCCCTGCCGCCGGTCGACTGGCGCTGGGCCGCGCCGGCCGATCTCCGGGTCTGCGCCTGTCGTGGCGAGGCCTGACCCGACCGTGGACGGCCACGGCGTTGCAGGCCGCCGCCCTGTGGCTCTGGCACCTGCCGACCCTGTTCGACCGCGCCCTGGACAGCGACGGTTGGCACATCGCCCAACACCTGTCGTTCCTGGTTTCGGCGCTGTTGTTCTGGACCGCGATGCTGGACCGTCGGCAGGCGGGGCGGGCGGTGGGCGCGCCGGTGCTCTGCCTGTTTGTCACCTCGGTGGTGTCGGGGGCGCTGGGCGCGCTGATGGCGTTCTCCCAGAGCCCCTGGTACGCCCGCTACGCCGAGATGGGGCTGGCCCCGTTCGGCCTGACGCCGGTCGAGGACCAGCAAGTCGCCGGCCTGCTGATGTGGGTCCCTGGCGGGCTGGTCCATGTCGCCGCGGCCTTGCTGCTGATCGCCGGCGCCCTGCGCGAACCGAACGTGACGGAGGCGGCTCATGCCCGGGCCTAGCCGCGTCTTCCTCTGTGTCCTGGCCGCAACGACCTTGGCCGGCGCGGCGGCCATCGGCGCGGACGCTCTCCAGCGACGCCGCCAGGCCTGGGATCAGGCCGCCGCCCTGACGCTGGGGGATCCGGCATTGGGGCAGGGCAAGATCGCGGCCTATGGCTGCGGCGCTTGCCACGAAATCCCGGGCGTGGACGGGGCGAGCGGGCGGGTCGGACCGCCGCTCAAGGGGATCGCCGGCCGCGCCTATATCGCCGGGCGGCTGAACAACACGCCAAGCAATCTCGAGGCCTGGATCGCCCATCCGCGACGGGTCGACCCGCAGACGGCCATGCCCGAACTCGGCGTCGATCCGCGCGACGCACGCGACATCGCCGCCTACCTCTACACGCTCAGGTGACCCGATGACCCTTCACCGTTCCTGGATCCCAACGCTCGTCGTCTGCATGGCGCTGGCGGTGACGGGCGGATGTAATCGGCGGCCCGCCGCCAACGATCCCTCGCGGCCTGGCCGGCAGGCTGCAGGCCGGGCCATGCCGCCCGCCGCCGCGTCGCCCAAGGACGACGGCCAATGGATCATGCCGGCCAAGGACTTCGCCAACACCCGCTACAGCGAGCAGGCGCAGATCAACAAGCAGACGGTGGGGCGGCTGCAGGTGGCCTTCACCGTCTCGGTCGGCGCGTCGGGCGGCCAGGAGTCCTCGCCGATCGTCGCCCAGAACACCCTGTACTTCGTCTCGCACTATCCCACGACGCTGTACGCGATCGACCTGACCCAGCCGGGCGGGCCGGTGAAATGGCGCTACGAGACCCGACCGCCGGCCGCGGTGCAGGGTGAGATGTGCTGCGAGCCGGTCAACCGCGGGCCGACCTACGCCAACGGCACGGTCTATCTGAACACCCCCGACACCCGCACGGTGGCGATTGACGCCACGACCGGCGCGCTGAAGTGGGAGACCCGCCTGGGCGACTTCACGCGCGGCGACACCATGACCATGGCCCCGTTCGTGGTCGGCGACAAAGTCATCGTCGGCAATTCCGGGGCCGAGTTCGGAGCCCGCGGCTGGATCGCGGCCCTGAACGCCGCCGACGGCTCGATCGCCTGGCGCGCCTATTCGACGGGGCCCGACGTCGACGTGAAGATCGATCCCAAGGTCTTCAAGCCCTTCTATCCGCAATACAAAGGCAAGGATCTCGGCGTCAGCCAGTGGCCGACCGACGCGTGGAAGATCGGCGGGGGCACGGTCTGGGGCTGGATTTCCTACGATCCCGAGCAGGACCTGATCTTCCACGGAACGTCCAACCCCGCGCCCTGGAACCACCTGCAGCGGCCGGGCGACAACCACTGGACCAACGGCGTCTTCGCCCGCGAGCCGAAGACCGGCCTGGCCCACTGGTTCTACGCCTATAGTCCGCATGACCTGTGGGACCATTCGGGCGTCAACGAGAACATCGTGCTGGACCTGCCCTGGCAGGGCCGCACCCGCAAGGTGATCATCCGGCCCGAGCGCAACGGCTACATCTATGTCCTGGACCGCACGACGGGCGAGGTCCTGGCCGCCGATCCCTTCATCCACATCACGGCTTCCAAGGGCGTCGATCTGAAGACCGGGCGGCTGCGGTTCAATCCGGACATGATCCCGCAGGCCGGCAAGGTGATCCGCGGCGTGTGCCCCAATTCGCCCGGCGCCAAGGACTGGAGCCCGTCGGCCTTCAGCAAGGCCACCGGCCTGATCTATGTGCCGCACAACAACCTGTGCATGGACTGGGAGACCAAGCCGGTGAACTACATCGCCGGCACGCCCTATATCGGCGTCAACCCACGCTTCTATCCGGGGCAGGGCGGCAACGCCGGCGAGTTCATGGCCTGGGACCCGGTGGGCCGCCGCAAGGTCTGGACCATCAAGGAGCGCTGGCCGGTCTGGGGCGGCGCGGTGGCGACGGCGGGCGGCGTGGTCTTCTACGGAAACCTCGAGGGCTGGTTCAAGGCGGTCGACGCCGACACCGGCCAGGAGCTCTGGAAGTTCAAGACCGGCTCCGGGATCATCGGCCAGCCCACGACGTTCCGAGGTCCCGACGGTCGCCAGTACGTCGCTATCCTGTCCGGCGTCGGCGGCTGGGTCGGCTCGATCGTCACCCGCAACCTCGATCCGCGCGATCCCACCGCCCAGAAGGGCTTCGCCAACATGACCGGCGAACTGAAAAAGATCACCCAGCCTGGCGGCATGCTCTACGTCTTCGCCTTGCCCGCGACCTGAGCAAGTCCGCGCAGGCTCCTCCGTCGACGCTCCAGCCGATCAGGCCTTCAACGAGGAGATCGGATGCGTTCGGGGCCATGGTCGCGCGGCCTTCAAGCGTTCTTGCGGCCGCGCTGATCGGCGTCCACCGCGCCGTCGGGACGGGTGTCGTTCTCGACGTCGCCCTCGGTGGTGTTCTCGCCGGCGGCGAGATCGGGATCCTCGCCGCTGATCGTGGTTCCCGGCGATTGGCCGATCCCTGGATCGCGGGTCAGGTCGTCGGGAAGTTTCGTCGGCGTGTGGCCCGAAGGGGGATGCTTGCTCATCCTGCAGCTCCTTTTGCGAGGGCATGACCCCAGCGGCTAATGGGCGGGCGTGTGGGCGTCGCCGAGGTTGGCGATCGCATCGACGCAGGCCCGCTCGCAGTCGCGGCAGGCGGCCGCGCAGATCCGGCAATGCTCATGACGGTCGGCGTGACGTTCGCACTCGTCGGCGCAACGCGCGCAGGCCAGTTGGCAGGCGCGCAGTTGGGCCTCGATCAACGGGACGTCGCCGCCCGAGCGGCGGGTGGCGATCAGGCCGCTGGTCAGGCACACGTCGGCGCAATCCATGTTGAGGCGAACGCATTGCACGAGCTCGGCGACGGCGGCTTCGCCCAGGCAGGCGTCGGCGCACGAGGCGCAGACCTGGGCGCAGTCGAAGCAGGCCTCTACGCAGCGGGCCAGGGCGGTGTTGACCGCGCCTTTGACGTGGGGATGGGTGGCGAGCATCTGTTCGGCGCGCATGACGGAACTCCGGGCTAGTGTAGGCGGCGAGCGCCGCGGGATTTGGAAATAGACGACGGGGTGAACCCGGCGGGCAGGGGGCCGCCGTTCCGAAGAGCGGCGATGAGCTCTTCAACCAGCGGCCGCAGGACCGGCCCGCGGGCTTCGTTCAGCCTCGCCCAAGTCACTCTGGCCTCGACCGGGCGGCGCAGCGGCGTCGCCACGCCGGCAGGCGCCTCGACCACGACGCCATCTCGACAGGCGCGCACACGGATCGGTACGCGCGCTTCGAGGATGCTCCCGGTGGCGCGACGCATGTCGTTGATCAGGACCGCGCGATTCATTTGCGTCTCGTTTTGGTCTTTCGTGACGCCCGGCCATTCCCTTGGTGGCCGGTCGGGAGGGCAGACGCTTTGCGCCGCCCAGAGTTCCGATCGCGTCGCCAATTGATCAAAGGCTAAATCGCCGAAAGCTCGGCCGTCACCTGAGCGGCTGGTTGGCGCGAGGCCCCTTGACGCCCCCGCGCGACGGCTGGGCCGGTTGCGCGCCGCCGAGACGGCCATGGCGCCGGCCGCGCCTATCCGCGTCGACATCATTGGAATTATCAATGGCGACGATGATCGTACGACCAAAAGGCGCGTGTTCGCCGCGGGCGTGCAGCTCAGTCACGCTGCAGCCGTCGCACCAGGTCACCCATTGTTCCCCCCTGGACGATCACGGAAAACAACACCACGACGTAGGTGGTCGACACGATGAGGTCTTTCATGGCGCCGGCAGGCAGGGACAGCGCCATGGCGATCGATATGCCGCCGCGCATGGCGCCCCAGGTGAGGATCGGTATGGCCAGGCGCGGGGGCAGCAACCTGCGCCAGAGGGCCAGCAACGGTGCGGTCGACACCAGGCGGGCGCCCAGGATCATCGGGATGGCGATCGCGCCCGCCAGCGCCAGCGCGGGGCTCCAGGTCAGGGCTACGCCCTCCAGTCCGATCAACAGGAAGAGGGCGGCGTTTAGGATCTCGTCGATCAGGGACCAGAACTTCAACAGGTAGTCGCGCGTGGTGTCGCTCATGGCCAAGGCCACGCCCTTGTTGCCGATCACCAATCCGGCCACCGCCATGGCGACCGGGCCGCTGACATGCAGGGGGCGGGCGATCGCGTAGCCGCCCATGACGACGGCAAGGCTGATCATCACCTCGACGTTGTAGTTGTCGATAGGCACATGGCGCGAAAGGCGATGTATCCCGCAGCAAGGCCCAGCAAGGCGCCGCCGCCGGCCTCCACCGCGAAAAGCCGAAGGGCGTCGAGCGCCGTCAGCGGCTGTCCGGCCGTCGCGGCGGCAAGCAGGATCGAGAAGACGACCACGCCCACGCCGTCGTTGAACAGGCTCTCGCCGCCGACGGTCGCTTCCAGGGTCTTGGGGACTCGCGCCTCCTTGAGGATGGCCAGCACGGCCACCGGATCGGTGGGGCTGATCAGGGCTCCGAAGACCAGGCACCAGGCGAACGGCGCCTCCAGGCCCACGATCATGCTGATCGCCTTGAAGCCCAACGCGATCAGGACCGTCGAAGCGATCACCCCCACGGTGCTGAGCGCCGCGATCGGGCCGCGGCCGACGCGGACTTCATCAAGGTTCACATGCAGAGCCCCCGCGAACAGCAGGAACGACAACATGCCGTCCATCAGCGCCGTCTTGAAATCGATCCCCTCGAGGAAGCTGCGGACCGTTGCGCCAAGCTCGCTGGCCGGCATCAGGCGGTCGGCGAACACCACCAGCACGGAAGCCACCGCTCCCATCACCGTCAGCGCGATACTGGGAGCGAGTCTTAGCCAGCGATGATTGGCGTAGCCCAGGGCGGCGATCAGGACGACGATGATGGCGGCGGCGTCGAAGGCCGAGAGGCTGTGCACGGCAGGGTCTCCTCAGATTGGCGGAGGGCGACGTTATCTGGGGCGCTCGGTGTTCAAGGCGCACCGGCGCTCGTCGGGCGCGTTGAGCCGTCCGGCCAGCTTCGTCACCTGTCGTTAGGCGCGACGATCCCGAGGAGCGGGAAGGGACTTTGCGAGAGGTCAACGCGCCTGACCAGGAAACGTCGCGCTTCTGAGGCTTCCAATGTCTTGCACTGGAGCCAATCGGGACGTCCTTCGTTGCATCTCGAAGCCCAGGCGGCGAAAGCGCGAGAGCGCTCGCTTGAGCATCGTCGCGATGGCGATCGCGGATCAGAGCGGATGTCCCATGAGCAAGCCCGCCGGCATGAACAGACCTCCGATTCTGATCGCGGCGCTGGCCGTTGCAATCGGTCTCCTTGGCCTTCTGAACCTCGCTGGCGGCGCCTGGCTCCTGGCGCTGAAAGGCAGCCCCTACTATGCGGCGGCCGGGGCGGGCCTGCTGGTGGCGGCGGTGCTCCTGTGGCGCCGGCGGGCCACCGCCCTCCACGTGTTCGCCGCCGTCATCGCCGTCACCCTGGTGTGGGCGGTCGCGGAAATCGGCTTCGACTGGTGGAAGCTTACGCCGCGCGGCGACCTGCTGTTCCCGCTTGGCCTGCTGCTTCTGATGCCGTGGGTGACGCGCCAGCTCGGTGACGGTTCGGACAAGGCGAGGCCTTGGCGATGGCGCGCCGGCCCGCTTGCCCTGACCATGGTCGCGGCCTGCGTCGTGGCGGTGGTCTCCATGGCCACGAGCCACGACCTGCGAGGACGCCTTCCCGACGTGCGACGGCCCGTGGCGACGGACCTCGGCGGTGTCGCGGAGGGAGACTGGAGCGCGTACGGCCGTTCCTGGGCGGGCGACAAGTGGTCGCCGCTGAAGCAGGTCACGCCCGCCAACGTCGGCCAGCTGCAAGTGGCCTGGCATGTCCGCACGGGCGACCTCAAGCGGCCCGGGGACCCCGAGGAGACGACCTACGAGGTCACGCCGATCAAGGTGGCCGATACGGTCTATCTCTGCACGCCGCACAATATCGTTCTGGCGCTCGACGCCGAGACGGGGGCGACCCGCTGGCGGTTCGACCCGCACATCGCCGTGCCCGCCGAGCTGCAGCATCTCACTTGTCGCGGCGTTTCCTTCCACGGGCCGGCGGCGGCCGAGGGCGCGAGAGAGCCCTGCGTCCAGCGCATCCTGATGGCGACGAACGACGCGCGGCTGATCGCGCTCGACGCGCGCACCGGCCGCCTCTGTCCCGGCTTCGGCCGCGGCGGCCAGGTGGATACGCTGGCCGGCATGCCGCCGCACGAGCGCGGCTGGTACCAGTTCACCTCCGCGCCGCTGATCACCCGTGACCTCGTCGTGCTGGGCGGCGCCATCTACGACAACAAGTCGATCCACATGCCGTCGGGCGTGATCCGCGCCTACGACGTCCGCGACGGCCGCCTGGTCTGGAACTTCGACCCGGGCCGACCCGACGACACCACGCCGCTCAAGCCGGGTCAGCGCTACAGCGAATCCTCGCCCAACAGCTGGAGCACCTCGGCCGTCGACGAGGCCCTGGGCCTGATCTACGTGCCGATGGGCATGGGCGCGGTGGATCAGTGGGGCGGTCAGCGTCCGGCGACGACCGAGCGGTTCGCCTCCTCGATCCTAGCGCTGGATGTCGCCACCGGACGGCCCCGCTGGGTGTTCCAGACCGTCCACCACGACCTGTGGGACATGGACGTGCCTGCGCAGCCGGCCCTCGTCGATCTGGACATCCCGGGCAAGGGCCGTGTCCCGGCGCTCGTTCAATCGACGAAGACCGGCAACATCTTCGTCCTGGATCGGCGCGATGGCGCGCCGATCCATCCGGTCGACGAACGCCCGGCTCCGCAAGGCGCGGCGCGGGGCGACTGGGCGGCGCGAACCCAGCCCTATTCCAGCGTGAGCCTGATGCCCCAGCGCGCCCGCGAGAGCGACATGTGGGGCGCGACCATGCTCGACCAGTTGGCCTGCCGGATCAAATTCCGCCGCCTGCGCTATGACGGGCCCTACACCCCGCCTTCGGTCCAGGGATCGCTGGTCTATCCCGGCAACTTCGGGGTCATGGACTGGGGCGGCATGGCCATAGATCCCGAACGCCAGATCGCCTTCGCCCATCCCAACTACATGGGGTTCGTCGACCGGCTGGTCCCGCGACACCAGGCTGGCGCTGATCGCAAGGGCCCGAGCGGCGGATCGGACCTGAAGGGCTCCAGCGAGCATGGCTACAACCCGAACCGCGGCGCGCCCTTCGCCGTCGACCTGAACCCGTTCCTGTCGCCGCTCGGCCTTCCGTGCCAGGCGCCGCCCTGGGGCTATGTCGCGGGCCTGGACCTGGTGACCGGCAAGGTCGTCTACCAGCGCAAGAACGGCACCGTCCGTGACCAGACGCCCGTGCCGCTGCCCTTCAAGATGGGCGTGCCCAGCCTGGGCGGACCGATGGTGACGGCCGGCGGCCTGGCCTTCATGTCCTCGGCGATCGACAACTATGTCCGCGCCTACGACGTCAGGACCGGAGACGTCCTCTGGCGCGCGCGCCTGCCCGCCGGCGGTCAGGCCACCCCGATGACCTATCGCTCGCCCGCGAGCGGCCGGCAGTTCATCGTGATCGTGGCCGGCGGCCACAGTTCGCTGGGCACCAAGTTGGGCGACTCGATCATCGCCTACGCCCCGCCGAAGCGCTGAAGGAACGCGCTCAACTCGACCAGCGTCGTCTGCGGTGAGTCTGCCGACAGAATCGGAACATCACACAAAGTGTCGAAGGGGGCTCCGCTCAGCCGGTTTGGCCATCCCGGCCCCTGGCGGATGCTTGCCGGTCAAGGGCCGGTCGTCCCAGATTCTGGCGACTGCTCTCAAAAAGTCGGCGGAAAATTCACCGCCGCTCGTTTCTGAGGTTGGGGGGTGAGCTTCGGTTTGCTCCAGCCAAGAAAATGCTGAACAGCAAACCTGAGGAAACGCACCACATGGCTCTCAAAATGAGGCGGATCGCGTATGCGGTCGCGCTGGGCTCTACGAGTTTCATCGCGCTCGGGACATCGGCCTACGGGCAAACGGCCGCGACCTTGGCGCAAGCCCAAAAGTCGGACGGCGACACGGTGACTGAGGTCGTGGTGACCGGCTTCAAAAAGAGCTACGCCGACGCGGTGCGCATGAAGCGAGAAAGCGCGGGGATCACCGACTCGATCTCCTCGGACGGCCTGGGCCGCTTTCCCGATCTCAATGTCGGCGAGGCGATCCAGCGGTTGCCGGGCGTCCAGATCAATCGCGAGGCCGCGTCGCGTGACGCAACGATCAACCTGCGCGGCCTGCCCGGGACCTATGCCCGCACGACCATCAACGGCCAGGGCTTTGCCGAACCCATCCTGGATTCCTCCACGCCGCTGGGAGCGTTCAATTCCGACATCTTCTCGGCGATCTCGATCATCAAGTCGCCGTCGGCCGCCGACCAGGCGGGCGGGTTGAGCGGTATCATCGACCTGCAGATCGCTCCGGCGCTAGGCCGCAAGGACGGCGGGACGATGAAGCTCGCCTATGAGCACAACGAACTCGGCGACCTGGGCAGCCCGGCCGCCACCATCGGCTACAACAAGCACCTCACCGACGACCTCGCCGTGTTCGGCGTGCTGGCCTACAAGAAGGAGAAGTTCCGCCGCGACTCCATCAACTTCGTCCAGTACACCCAGCTCAACGACCTGACGGTCTCCAACCCCGACCTGGCGGCCTACTACGCGGCGACGCCGGCGGGCGGCTCGGCCTGTCCGTCGGGGCAGGTCTGCCGCCCGTGGGGCACGGGCGCGAAGTCGACCAAGGGCGTGCTTTTCCCCTCCGACAATCGCCAGATCGTCAAGTACAACGAGGGGGATCTTTGGACCGGGGCGGCTGGGCTGGAGTACCGCGTCAATGAGGACCTGAAGGTCGGCCTCAGCGGCTTCTATACCCGGCGTAATCTCGACAAGAACTACACCGACCTGCTTGAGGTCGACATGCGGCCGACGACGGCCGTGATCAAGCCGACGGGCGTCGTCTTCTCGCTCGCCGACGGCTTCAACTACATCAATGCGTTCGACTATTCGAACGCCCAGGTGAACCGCTCCTTCCGGTCGGAACCCTTGATCGAGAAGACCTGGAACGTGACGGGCAATGTCGAGTATCGCAACGACGACTGGCGCGTTACCGGCGTGCTGGCGGCTTCGGAGGCTTCCAACAACGCCCTGCAGACCCAGATCGACGTCCGCACCCTGGCCAAGGCCGGCGGCAACGGGATATCGGGAAGCTTCTTCTCGGGCGGCGAGGACATCGGCAAGTACCTGATGTCGCTGAACCCTGCCGGCGCGCCCGTGGTCTCGGCCGGGCCCTATGTCTGGCAGGGCGCCGGCAACACGCCGACTCTGCAGAACGCCGCCGGCGACCAGGTGATCGTCGCGGGCAGCCTGGGCTATCTGACCAACAAGCTATCCTCGGCCCAGGGCGACATCGAGCGCTTCTTCGAGAACCGCGTGCTGAGCAGCTTGGTGGCCGGCGCCCGGTTTGAGCGGGCCGAGTTCACCTCGCGCGGCTATCGCACCAGCGCCAAGGGCGTGCAGGGCCAGAACGTCGACAGCAGCTTTCTGAAACTCAGTCCCTATGCCAGCGACTTCTTCGGCGGTTCGGGCGGAGCCTATGCGGCCAACTGGTACACGGTCGACTACGCCCGCGCCGTCTCGCGCCTGCAGCCCGTGACGACGGGGCCGGGCGACCTGGTCACGCCGACGGGCTGGATCAACGATCCTACCAACGGGTCCTACTCGGCCTATAATTTCTCGGTCACGAACGACAACACCTCGGCCTACGTGATGGGCAAGATCGACACCCAGGTGCTGGGGGTGCGGGTGCGTGGCAATACGGGCGCGCGCTTCGAGTCGACCGATCAGACGATCAATGCGCTGAACCGCAACTTCGATGCGGCGGGCAACGTGGTCTACGTGCCGACGACCTATCATCAGAAATACGAGCACATCCTGCCGTCTCTGTTGCTGGCGGCGGACCTGACCGACACGCTGGTGCTGCGCGGCGCCTCCTATAAGACCTTCGTTCGGCCGCAGCCGCGGAACCTGGCCCCGACGACCTCTCTGACCAAGACCGGCAACGGCTTCCAACTGGCCTATGGCGGCTACGACCTGCAGCCCTACACCGCCTGGTCGCACGACATCTCGCTGGAATGGTACAACCGGCCCAACAGCCTGGTTTCGGTCGACGTCTATCAGAAGACGATCCGCAATCTGGTCATCGCCGAAAACCGGCTGAGCCGCCTGTGCCCGGCCGATGCGACAGCCTACGGTCTGGGTCACCTGTCCCTGAACGGCACCACCTGTCAAAGCGACATCCTGGTCAATGGCTCGCCCGCGGTCGTCCAGATCAGCGGCAACTACAATCAGCAGAACCCGATCAAGGTCAGCGGTGTCGAGATCAGTGTCCAGCAGAACTTCGATTTTTTGCCGGGCTTCTGGAAGAATTTCGGCGGGGTGTTCAACTATTCCTATGCCAAAATCTCTGGAACCTATGCCGATGGGACGAAGGCGATCCTGCCGGGCGTCTCCAAAAATGCCTTCAACGTCATCGGTTTCTACGAGGGCGGCAAGTTTGGAGCGCGGCTCGTCTATAACTATCGCGACGAGTACATCCTGGCCGGCGGCAACACCTTCACGGGCGGCGCCAGTCGGGTGAAGGCGCGGGGCCAGCTCGATGGGTCGATGTCCTATACGATCAACGACAGGTTCTCGGTCTCGTTCGACGCCTACAATCTGACCGACGAGCTCCGCACGCAGTATCAGAACGTTGAGTTGATGCCGCGGGCGAACGACTACGACGGCAGGACCTACACCCTGACCCTGCGCGGTTCGTTCTAGACGATCGACGCCAGGCGGGCGCGTCCCGCCTGGCTCCTTGTTTTCATTTTGCCCGACGGATCTGTCCTTGCGATGAACCGCTTCTTCCTGTGTCTATTGCTCGCCTCGACGCTGTCGCTCGACGTCGCGCGCGCCCAGACCCTCACGCCGTCTCCTGGCGCCTCCCCGTCACTCTCGGCCGAGGTCGTGGCGAGCGAAGCCGTCGACCGCGTCTGGTCCGGGCACAGCGTTCGCTTCGCCCTGGTGACCACCAAGGCCGACATCGTCGTAGGCTATTACGACGCCAACCGGCAGTTGACGGTGGCTCGGCGGCGCAAGGCGGGCGGCGGCTGGACCTACCAGAAGCTGGACACCTGGAACGACTGGGACAGCCACAACTACATCGCCATCGCCGAGGACGCGGCCGGCCGGCTGCACGTGGCCGCCAACATGCACTCCAGCCCCTTGACGATGTTCGTCTCGGACCCCTCCGGCGACGTCCGCACCTTGAAACGGGTGACCAAGCTGGTCGACGTGGGCCTTGAGCGCTCGATGACCTATCCGATCTTCCTGCGCGACCGGGCCGAGCGGCTGATCTTCAAGTATCGCGACGGATCCAGCGGCAATGGCAACGAGATCTACGATGTCCTGAACGCCAAGGAGGGGCGGTGGTCGCGCCTGACTTCCGCACCGCTGGTCGACGGCGAGGGGCAGCGCAACGCCTATTTCATGGGGCCGGTGATCGGGCCGGATTCCTGGTTCCACATCGCCTGGGTCTGGCGCGAGACGCCGATGGCCGAGACCAATCATGACCTCAGCTACGCCAAGAGCCCCGACCTGGTGCACTGGTTCAAGGCCGACGGGACGCCGCTGACGCTGCCGATCAAGCTGAAGGACGCCGAGATCGTCGATCCGGTGCCTGAGAAGGGCGGCATGATCAACAACAACACCCTGATTGGCTTCGACGAGCAGGCCAACCCGACGATCACCTACCACAAGTTCGACAAGGCCGGTGACACCCAGATCTTCCTGGCGCGCCATCGCGGCAAGCAGTGGGACATCGCCCAGGTCAGTGATTGGAAGAACTACCGGTGGGACTTCTCCGGCGGCGGCTCGTTGAACGCGGAAATCTTCGTCGGCGGCGCCCAGCCGATAGGAGAGGGGCTGCTCAAGGTTCCCGTCATCCGCCTGGAGCAGTCGATCGACTTCGTGGTGCGCTCCAATGACCTCTCCCTGGTCGAGGCGAGGCCGGTGCAGTCCCTGGCCGATCAGCTGAAGAGGACGATCAAGTCGCCCGAGGGCATGCAGCTCAACATCGTCAACGCGGCCGGCGACCATGGCGAGATCTATGCCCTGGCGTGGAGCGCGCGGCCGCCGCATCGCGACATGGCCGCACCCGACATCCCCGATCCGACGACCTTGTTCTTCCTGACCCTGAGACCGAAGGCCCGATAGGCAGGGCCGCCTGGGCTTGGCCGCAGGTCATCCTGCGGCTCTTTTCGGTAGCATCCGTCAGGATGGATCGCCGGTTGATTGACGGAATGGAGGGCGGCCCCGATTATATTATTTATTGTACTCGCGTCGCGCCCAGCAAAGCCGGGTCGCCAGAGCGAGATAAGCGCAGGATCAACATGCGCTCGGAGGGAAGAATGCGGGGCGCTGATCCGGAAATCGTCGCGTGGGTCAGTACGCACGTCCTGCCGTTCGAAGCGGACCTGCGTCAGAAGCTTCGGCACATCTGCGGCACGGCCGAAGGCGTCGATGACCTCATCCAGGACATCTACTATCGGTTCCTGAAGATGCGGTCGGTCGACCATATCGACGATCCGCGCAACTACGTGTTCCAGATGGCGCGCAACCTGGTGATCGACCACCTGCGCCGAAACCGGGTCGTCAGCATCGAAGCCGTCCAAAGTCTGGAGGAACTCGGGGTGACCGACGGCGCCCCGTCGCCCGAACGGGAGGCCATGGCCCGCGCCGAGCTGAAATGGGTGCTGGGCGTGATCGCCCGACTTCCCGAGCGTTGCCGGGAGGTCTTCCAGATGCGCAAAGTCTACGGCCTTTCCCAGGCCGAGACCGCCCGGCAGCTGGGATTGACCGAGAATGTGGTCGAGAAGGAGACGATGCGCGGCATGCACATCATTTCCGATACGGTGGCGCGTATTGGCGTTTCCGAGTACCACGGCGGCCGTCGGCGGCAGGCCGGCGCGGGAAAGACCCAGGCGCGAAGCGGTCGATGATGGCGAGCATCGATGAAGAAGCCACGACCTGGGTCGTTAGGCAGTCGTCTGGGGGCCTCGACGAGGCCGACCAGCGGGCCTTCGAGACCTGGTACGACCTTGGCCCCCGCCACCAGGGCGCCTATCTGCGCGCGCAGGCGATCTGGCTTAGCCTGGATAAGGCGACTGTTCAGTCCAATCTCAGGCCGGAAGCGCCCGCCAGGGCGCGCGCCGCGGCTCGGCCCGATCGCCGCGCCGTGCTCTATGCGGGTCTGGCGGCGACCGCGGCGGCGGGAGTGACCGGGACGGTCTGGCTGTCGCGCGGCGGCGACGCCCAGGCGTTCACCACCACGATGGGCGAGGTCCGCAAGGTCCCGCTGTCCGACAGGACGATCGCCAGCCTCAACAGCGACAGCCGAGTCGAGGTGAGGATGACGCCGAAGCTGCGCCGCGTGATCCTGGTCAGCGGCGAAGCGCTGTTCGATGTCGCCAAAAATCCGCAGAGGCCCTTCGTGGTCGAAGCCGGCGAGGTGTTCGTTCGCGCGGTCGGCACCGCGTTCAGCGTTCGTCGCTGGGCCACCGGCGCGGACGTTCTGGTGACGGAGGGCGTCGTCGAGACCTGGAACGCCGCCGGGGCTGGCCATGCGCGCCGCATTTCCGCCGGCGAGCGCGCCTTCGTGTCCAATCGCGCGGAACCGATCGCGGTGCTTTCGGCGCCGCAGGAGGTGGAGCGCCGGTTGGCCTGGCGGGACGGGAACATCGTTCTCGACAACCAGACGCTGGCCGAGGCCGTCCTCGAGTTCAACCGATACAACCGGCTGAAGATTGTCATCACCGACCCGGAGCTTCAGTCGCACCGGTTCGTCGGACAGTACCGAACCGACCAGCCAGAACAGTTCGTCGACGCCGTCCACGCCCTGCTGGGCGCGACGGTGAGCCGACAGGGAGACCGTATCGAGATCGGCAGGGCCCGATCCACGACCATGCCCACGGCACGAAGCTAAGGCTCGTCGGGCCGAGGGCTCGCAGTCCAGCGTGGATTGAACAAGCCGAAAGACAGTGAGGAGGGGGGCGCTGGATGGCCTCGTCCAGTCGTCAGCGTAGGGGGGAAGGCGTGAAGCTCTCGCTGGCCGTGGCGATCAGCCTTGGGCTGGCGTGGGGCGTCGCCAGCGCGCAGACGCGACCGCAACGCTTCGACATTCCCGCAGGGCCGGCGCTGACGACGCTGCAGGCCTTCTTCCGCCAGTCGGGCCTGCAGGTCCTGGCCAGCAGCGGCGACCTCGAGGGCGTCACCACCCGGCCCGTTGTCGGCGCGTTCGATAGCGAGGCGGCCTTGAGGATCCTGCTTCAGGGCACAGGTCTGGCCGCACGGTCGCGGCCCAATGGAACCGTGCTGATCGTCAAGGTGAGCGTTCCGGCGACGATGATCGCACCGCCCGAGGAACAGACGCTGGTCACGCCCGTCATCGTTTCGGGTTTTCGCCAGAGCTACGCCGACGCCATCCGCATGAAGCGCTTGGCGGGCGGCGTCACGGATTCGATTTCCTCAGATGGTCTTGGCCGATTTCCGGACCTGAACGTCGGCGAGGCGGCCCAGCGCATCACCGGCGTCCAGGTCAACCGCGAAGCCGACTCGCGGAATGTGACGATCAACCTGCGAGGACTGCCCGGGACCTTCGCCCGCACGACCATCAACGGCCAGGCGTTCGCCGAACCGCTGCTGGATTCGTCCGCGCCGCTGGGGGCCTTCAACTCCGACATCTTTTCAGCCATCACGATCAACAAGTCGCCATCCGCTTCGGACCAGTCTGGAGGGCTGAGCGGCAACATCGACCTGAAGATCGAACCCGCCCTGAGCCGTCGCGACGGCGTGGCCTCCAAGATGTCCTATGAGCGAGACAGCCTGGGGGACCTGGGCTCGCCCGCGCTCACCCTCTCCGCCGCCCATCACTTCACGCCCAGCCTGGCCGCCTTCGCGGTCGTGGCGTTCAAGCAAGAGCGGTTCCGGCGGGATTCGATCAATTTCCCTCAATACACCCCGCTCAACGCGCTGACGCCTGACTTCCAGACTCTCTACAGCGACTACTACGCACCCCTGCTGCCTGACGGGACCTGCCCGAGCCTTGAAACCTGCAGCGTCATCGGTACGGGCCACGCCGCGCGGACGGGCGTCCTGACGCCTTCGGACGTCCGCCAACTCGTCAAGCTGAACAAGGGGGCCCTGGTGACGGCGGCGGGCGGCGTCGAGGCCGCGCCGACCTCCAGCCTCAAGCTCGGCCTCAGCGGCTTCTTCACGCGTCGCCATCTGGGCGAGAACTTCACCGAGATGAACGAGGTCGACCTGCGCTCGCCGCTCACGGTCGTCACGCCTGTCAGTAGCGTCCAGCGGTTGTCCGACGGCTTGGCCTACGTAAACGCCGTCAATTTCGCCAACGCCCAGGTGAACACCTCCTTCCGGTCCGAACCGATCGTCCAGCAGGCCTGGAGCCTGAACGGCGAGGCGCATTGGGCGTCGGGTCCCTGGGCCGTCGCGGGCGTCCTGACCAGTTCTCGCGGCGCTTACGACTACACCCAGACTCAGATCGACTGGCGCAATGTCGCCAAGTCGGGCGGCAACGGCGTTTCGGGGACGCTGTTCACGGGCGGGGGCGATATTCGCGAGTATGTCCTGACCCTTTCGCCGCGCTCGCTCCCCCAGGTCACGCCGGGCCCCTGGACCTGGCTGGGGCTGGCCAATCCCGCCTTCCAGCAGAACGGGCAGGGCGACCAACTGGTGGTCGCCGGGAACGCCGGCTACACCCGCACCGCCATCGACGCGGGGCAGGTCGATATCGATCGCGTATTCGATGGCGGCCCGATCACGGGGATTTCCGGCGGCGCGCGCTTCGAGCATGCCGACTTCACCTCCATCGGCTATCGCGCCAGCGCCAAGGGTGTAAACACCAGCAATATCGACGGCAGCTTCCTAAAGAGCAGCGTCTATGCGGCGGACTTCTTCGGCGGCGTCGCCAAAGGCTATCTCAATCCGTTCGCAAGCATCGACTACCACTACGCGATTGCGAGGCTGAGGCCGGTCACGCTCGCCCCGGGCGACACCTCGACGGCCAACGGCTGGGTCAACGATCCCGCCAACGAGTCGTATTCGGCCAACAATTTCAGCGTTTCGGATCATACCCTGGCGGCCTACGCTCAAGGTCTGTTCGAATGGCGGGTGCTTGGCGCGCCGGTGCGTGGAAATCTCGGTCTGCGGTACGAGCGGACGGACCAGGCGGTCGTCACCCTGAACCGCATCACGGCGCCGTCGGGCGATACCCGCTACGACCTCGCCCGCTTCAGGAACCACGACGCCGAATGGCTTCCCTCCCTATTGTTGACCGCAGACCTGAGCGACAGCCTGGTTTTGCGATGGGCGTCCTATGAGACCTTCGTGCGACCCCAGCCGCGCACGCTCAGCCCCGCCAGTTCCGTCACGGTCACTGACCAGGGATTCAACATCGCCTATGGCGGCTATGAGCTGAAGCCGTTCTCGGCGCTGTCGCACGACCTGTCCCTGGAATGGTACAATCGTCCGGGCGGCATGGTCTCGCTCGATGTCTATCGCAAGGACATCAGCAATCTGGTGACCACCGAGAACCGCATCGAACGGCTGTGTCCCACGGATGCGACCGCCTTCGGTCTCGGCCATCTGACCGTCAATAACGGCCAGTGCCTCAGCGACATCCTCGTCAACGGCCACCCCGCCGTGATCACAGCATCCGGCGCCTTCAACCAGGGCCGGCCGCTCAAGGTGACGGGTCTGGAGTTCAGTGTTCAGCAGAACCTGGACTTCCTTTCGGGCTTCTGGAGAAACTTCGGCGGCGTCATCAACTACTCGCTCACCCACATCGACGGCCGCAACGCCGACGGTTCCAAGGCCGTCCTGGCGGGCGTTTCTGCGCGTAGCATGAACGTCATCGGCTACTATGAAGCCGCCCGGCTGGGCATTCGCGTCGTCTACAACTATCGCGATGAGTACTACATCGCCGGCATCAACACGTTCACCGGCGCGACCAGCCGCGTGAAGGCGCGGGGACAGCTGGACTCGTCGATCTCCTTCGCGATGAGTGAGCGCATGCACGTATCCGCGGACGTCTACAACTTGACGAATGAGCGCCGCACTCAATACCAGACCGTCGAGGCTGTCCCTCGCGCCAACGACTATGACGGTCGCGCGGTGACTGTTTCGCTCCGCCGCATCTTCTGATTACGACACCTCTCTGGCGGGCTGTTCTGAGCTCTGGGATCAGCGGGGCGCCTCCCGGTCTCGCCGCTTTCAGGAGCAGCCCGTGCCTCGGGTGACGCGACGCCGGTTCACCGAGGCCGCAGAAAGCGTCCACTACGAAGACCCGTCGGGACGCCTCGGCTCCAGCAGAGTTGGCCGTTCACCAGCACATGCTCGATCCCCTTGGCGTGGCGGTCCGGCGCTTCGTAGGTCGCCCTGTCGATGATGGTGTCAGGATCGAAAACGGTAATGTCCGCCTTCATGCCAGGCGCGATGCGCCCGCGCTCCTTCAGGCCGAAGGTGCTGGCGGCCAGGCCCGTCATCTTGTGCACCGCGGCTTCCAGGCTGATCAGCTTCTCGTCGCGGGCATAGTGGCCGAGCACGCGAGGAAACGTGCCCCAGAGCCTCGGATGAGGCCGCTTGTCGTGCGGCAGTCCATCGGAACCAATCATGCAGCAGTCGTGGCTGAGGATCGCGCGCATATCGGCCTCGGCCATCTGGAAATAGCTGGCGCCGCCGGGCATCAGCCGTTCGGCCGCTTGCGTCTGGGTCAGGTTCCAGTCCTGGGCGATCGAGGCCAGGGTGCGACCGGACATTTCGGGATGGGGCTCGGACCAGTTGATGAGGATCTCGACCTCACCGTCCGCCAAGTCGGGTCGGATGATCGTCGAACCCGCGGTGTAGGGATAGCAGTCCAGACCCACCGGCTGGCGCCCTCTCGCTTGGTCGATCAGGCCGAGGGTCTCGGCGGCGCGGCCCCAGTTGCGTACGCCTGCGCATTTGTGGTGCGACAGGATCAGCGGCGTCTGGCTTGGCGCGGTTACCGCGAAGGCTTCCTTGAGCGCCTCGATGATGCCCTCGCGCTCGTCGCGGATGTGGACCGTATAGACGCCGCCGACCTCGGCCACGGTCTTGGCCAAGCCCTGGAGTTCCTCGACATCGGCCGCCGAGGCGGGGGCGTAGAACACGCCTGAGCTCAAGCCCAGGGCGCCTTCGGCCAACGCGTCGCGCAACAGGACGTCCATGCGCGCCCGTTCGGTCGCCGTGGCCGGGCGCGACAAGTCCTCCAGGCACAGGACGCGCAGCGCCGAGTGGCCGACGAGGGCCGCCACGTTGACACGCGGCGCAGCCGCCTCGATGGCGCGGCGGTAATCGGCGAAGGTGTCGTAGGCGAAGTCCTCGCACGCGCCCAGCAGGTTGAACGGTTCGTCGACCGCATCGTCGAAGCGCAGCATCGCGGCCGAGATTCCGCAATTGCCCGTGATCACCGTGGTGACGCCCTGGCTGATCTTCGGCGTCATCTCGGGTTGGGTGATGCAGACCAAGTCGTCGTGGGTGTGCACGTCGATGAAGCCGGGCGCGACGACCAGGCCCGAGGCGTCGATCACCCGCGCGCCGCCGGCGTCGAGCGCCGGACCCACGGCCAGGATCGTGTCGCCGGCCAGGGCGACATCGGCCGCGAAGGCCGGGGCGCCGCCGCCATCGATGACGAGCCCGCCCTTCAGGACGACGTCGATGGCGCGGGGAAGGGGAGGCGGAACACTCAAGGCCGCGTCACTCAAAAGAAGGTCTTCAGGCCGCCGAGCACGGCATAGGATTCGTCGACCTCCAGCAGCACCGACCACTTGTCGAAGGTGGTGCAAGGGTGGGAGATCTCGAAGCCCACCACGTCGCCCACGGCGAGGTCGGTGTCGGGCGTGAGGGTCAGGAAGCCGTGCTGGTCGGCCAGCTTGGCCGTCACGACGCCGCCGATGGGCTGGGGCGCGGCGTGCAGTCCTTCGCGGAACCAGCGGGTGGCCGTCGGCAAGTGGATGTCGAACGAGACGTCGCGCTTGCCCATCATGACGATCGCCAGGTCCGGCTGCGGTCGCGAGATGACCCGCGCCCACACTTCCAGCGCCGGACGCAGCCGGGGCGGCTCGCCGAGGGCGGCGCGGTCGTCCATCCGGCTCAACAGTTCGCGGTAGAAGCCGCTGTCGTGGGTGACGTAACAGCCGCTGCGCAGCACAATCGTCGCGCCGGGAGCCTCGCCAGCCAAGGCTCTGGCGACCAGGTCGTAATAGGCCGAGCCGCCGGCGGTCAGGATCGAGCCCTCCGGATCGGCCAGCAGGGCCTCCTGGCGCAGGCGGTGGTGGAAGCCCAGCAGGCCGCCCAGATAGCCGTTGATTTCCACGGCGTCCTGTTTGGCGTGGTCGCTGAAGACCAGACCTTCATAGCCCTCGACGCCATGCAGGGCGACGCCGGGCAGGTCGCGGATCAGGCGCGCCAGGGCCAGGCCCTGGTCCAGGGAACGGACGCCGCAGCGGCCGTCGGCCATGCCCAGCTCGATCAGCAGGCGGGCGGCGGGAGCGGCGGGGGGGCGGGCGAAGATCTCCGAGATCGCCCGCGCGCCTTCGGCGCTGTCGACCAGCACATAGACGGGGCGGTCGGGCGCGGCGGCGGTCAGGTCGCGCAAGGCTTCGATCTCGGCCCGGCCGACCAACTGGTTGGCCAGGATCAGGTTGGGCGCGCCAAGGTCGTGGCACAGCTTCAGCTGGGTCATGGTGGCGGCCGTCAGGCCCCAGGCGCCGCCTTCAAGCTGCCGGATCAGCAGCTGCGGGCACATGGTCGTCTTGGCGTGCGGGGCCAATTTGGCGCCGGCCCGGCCGACATAGGCCTGCATGACTGACAGGTTGTTGTCGATCGCCGCACGCTTCAGCACCGCGGCGGGAAAGGGGATATCGCCGCCGAACAGGCTCAGGCTGCGTCCGGCCAGCTCGCCGAGCCGTTGCACCGAACCGTCCAGCGGTATGGCCTTGGTTCCAGGCGCCAGATCCAGCGCGTCGAGATCGGCGAGCGACATCGTCATGGTCAGGTCTGCGGGATCAGGGCGATCACCTCGATCTCGACCTTGCAGTCGATCATCATCGGCGACTGGACACAGGCGCGGGCCGGCGGGGCCTTGCCGAAATAACTGCTGTAGACGCGATTGAACGCGTGGAAGTCGCGGGCGTCGTCCAGCCAGACATTGGCCTTGACCACGTCTTCCAGCGTGCAGCCGGCCTTGGCCAGGATGGCGACCAAGTTCGCGATGACCTTATGGGTCTGGGGCACGACGCCGCCGTCGACCACTTCGCCGTTCTCGTCCATCGGCACTTGGCCCGATACGAAGACGAAGCCGTTGGCAATCGTGGCCTGACAGAAGGGAAGGGCCTGGCCGCCGGTGCCCGTGGTGGATGCGCCGATGCGTTCGATGGACAAGGAAATCTCCTGACTCAAGGTCGAGTTCTGCGTGTCAGGAGCCATGTCGGGTGTTGTCGTGTCAACGAAAATGTAGCAAAACTATCATTGTTGTGGGGTGCGATGTCGCCGCATTGTTTGCGACGTGGCGTCGTTGTCGATATCAGTCGTCAGGAATGCGTGGCGAGACGGGGGCGTTCGTGAACCAGCCTGGAAATTCCGACGACCGCGGCGACATACTTCCGCGCCTTGAGGCGATGATGGAGTCGATGACGAGGTCGGATCTCAAGATCGCCAAGCTGATCCTGAAGTCGCCCCACGAGTTCGTCCGCGCCAGCGTCCGGTCCGTCGCCGCCGATCTTGGCGTCAGCGAGCCCACCGTCCTGCGGTTCTGCCGCACGGTCGGATGCGAGGGCTTCAAGGATCTGAAATTCCGCCTGATCCAGGAGTTGGCTCACGCCCAGGCCATGACCGACCAGCGCGAGCGGGCGACCCGTCCGACGCTGGTCCGGAGTGAAGGTGCGCCGGCCTCCGGCGTCGATGACGCAGTCGCCGACCGGCTGTTCGACACCATCATCGACGCCCTGAGCCGCACGCGCGAGACCTTGAACGAAAAGGACTTGCAAGCCGCCGCCCAAGCCGTCGCCAAGGCCGGACGCGTGGTGGTCTACGGCATCGGCGGCAGCTCGGCCGCCCTGGCCGGCGAGATCCACAATCGGCTGTTCCGCCTCGACATCTCGGCCATGGTGTTCACGGACGGCTACGCGCAGCGTATGTCGGCCGCTATCCTGTCGCCGGGCGACGTGGCGGTGTTCCTGTCGTCCACTGGCCGTCCGCGAGAGCTGCAAGAGAGCATGGAACTGGCCAAGCATTACAAGGCCACCTGCATCGCCATCACTGACGCCGACTCGCCGCTGGGACGTGATGCGGACATATGCCTGCACGTCGGACTCTCGCCCTCGGGCGTGGAGGAGTTCCAACCCAATCCCATGCGTTTCGCTCAGCTGTTCGTCATCGACCGCCTGGCCTACGCCGTGGCCGCATCGCTTGGCGAGAGGGCTCATCTGATGCTGCGCCGGGCGCGCGGCAGCGTGGCCTGGCTGCACGGACTCGCGCCCCAGCAGCCGATCGGCGACTAGCCGCCGGCTGCATGCAGCGCCTAATCGTCGAGAGGTGGAGTATTCTCTCGGGCTGTCGGTGCGGATATTGGCGAAGGCATCGCATTTTCGTGCGGCAGGGCGCTTCGTCTTGCCTCTATTGGTAGCGATCCCATCGTGCGCGCCCTTCGAATCCGGGCCTATTCTCGCCGCTTGAAAGCGCGCCTGCCATGGGTGCTGAAATTTCGGGCGTTGACTAGTGCATTAAAAAACAAGGAAAAATTCAGAATCTCATTGCGAGTTGCGTGTATTTTTTATTATTACTACATAAATGAATGTTTTATGATTGACGTTATCCGAAGCGTGTGACTAACCTCGCCACATTCCGGTTGAGGCGCTCAGTTCAATCGATCCCCCTGCATCTAGAGATACAGTGGAGATTAATTCCGAGTGGCCGAGACGGATTAAATAGAGCGGCGCAATAGCGCCGAATTAAAATAAGTATTCGATTGCGATCAGCGCTCTCACTGGGGGAGCCAGGGGATAGTCTTCTCAGCACGGGGGCAGGAATTTTGTTTACGAAAAATCGCCGCATCCATGTCGGCTCCGCGTCGGCGCTGGCGTTGTTGTCCTGGGGGGCGATGGCCAATGCACAGCAAGCCGTCGCGTCAACCGCCGGCGACGCAACGACCATGACGGAGGTCGTCGTCACCGGCTCGCGCATCAACTCGCGCGGCTTCACCCAGCCGACGCCGACGACCACGGTGACGGCCGAGGATCTGGAAAAAGCCTCGCAGCCCAACATCTTCCAGGCCATCACCCAGATGCCGGCCCTGCAGGGCAGCACCGGCAAGACGGTGGCGGCCAACGGCACCAGCTCGGGCGCCCAGGGCCTCAGCGCGTTCAGCCTGCGAGGCCTCGGCGCCATCCGTACACTGACCCTGCTGGACGGCCAGCGCGTCACCCCGGCCAACATCACCGGCGTCACCGATGTCAGCCAGTTCCCGCAGCTGCTAATCAAGCGCGTCGACGTGGTGACCGGCGGCGCCTCGGCCTCGTACGGCTCGGACGCGGTCGGCGGCGTGATCAATTTCGTGACCGACACCACCTTCGAGGGCTTCAAGGCGCGGCTGGAAGGCGGCGAGAGCAAGTACCACGACAACGACACCGTCGTGGCCCAGTTCGCCGGCGGCAAGTCGTTCTTCGACGGTCGGCTTCGCGTGATCGGCAGCGTCGAGTACAACCGCGAAGCCGGCGTCCTGGCCGGCGACTTCGGCCTGAACCAGGCCGGCGGTCGCGACTGGTTCAATTCGCCCGCCATCCAGGTGCGCCCGATCGGCTCCACCACCGACGGCCTGCCGCAGTACCGCGTCATCCAGGGCGCGCAGCAACTCCAGTACGCCAAGTACGGCCTGATCACGAACGGCCCGCTGCAAGGCATCGCCTTCGGGGTGAACGGCGCGCCGCGTCAGTTCCAGTACGGCTCCAACGGCGTCGCCACGGGCACGGGCGCGGTGACCAACTGCTTCAGCCCGTTCTGCGTGGGCGGCGACCTGTCGGGCATCATCGGCGCCTCGCCGACCCTGGCCGCGCGCCTGAAGCGCAAGGTCGCCTACGGCCGCGTCAGCCTCAAGGCCACCGACAACGACGAGATCTATTTCACGGTCAACGCCGCCGACGCCTACTCGCTGAACCAGCCCAATACCGGCGAAGAGAAGACGGGCCTGACCATCCAGTGCGAGAACCCGTTCGTTCCCGCCGCGATCAAGGCCTCGTGCGCCACGGCCGGCATCACCAGCTTCGCCTTCGGCACCAGCAACGGCGGCTTTGGTCCCATCGCCGTCAACATCAAGCGTGAACAGGCCCGCTTCGTCCTGGGCGCCACGGGCAACCACCAACTGTTCGGCACCGACTGGAAGTACGACGCCTACTACGCGTTCGGGACGAACCGGATCAAACTGGATGTCGACAACATCTCGGTCACCTCGCGCTACAACGCGGCGATCGACGCCATCGCCGGTCCGAACGGCGTCGCGATCTGCCGCGACCCGGTCGCCCGCGCCAATGGTTGCGTCCCGCTGAATGTCATCGGCCAGGTGGCCCTGGATCCGGCGGCCTTGGCCTATGTCCTGCCGGCCAACGGTCCGTTCCAGCGCTCCAAGCAGATCGAGTCCGTCGCCAGCTTCAACGTCACGGGCGAGCCGTTCTCGACCTGGGCCGGCCCGGTGGCCATCGCCGCCGGCGCAGAGTGGCGCGAGGAAGACTACCGCACGATCACCGATCCGTACGGCGACGGCCTGACGGCCACCGCTCATTACAACGCCGACTATCCGGCCGACCCGCTGGTCCGTACGACCGGCAACAACTGGTACGCCGGCAACTACCACAGCGGCCACGGCTACTATCACGTGGTCGAGGGCTATCTCGAAGCCAACGTGCCGGTCCTGAAGTCGGACACGCTGGGCGAGGCCAATATCAACGGCGCTGTCCGTCAGACCAAGTACAGCACCTCGGGCGACGTGACGGCCTGGAAGCTGGGCGGCAGCTGGAAGACCCCGATCGAGGGTCTGCGCTTCCGCGCGGTGACCTCGCGCGACATCCGCGCGCCGAACCTTTCGGAGCTGTTCGCGCCGCCGGTCGTGACCAACGCCACCGTCCTGTACAAGGGCGTCGCCACGAACGTCCTGCTGCAGACCATCGGCAACGCCAACCTGCGTCCTGAAAAGGCCCGCAACACCGAGATCGGCGTCGTGCTGGCCGAGCCCAAGTGGCTGCCGGGGTTCAGCCTGTCGGTCGACTATTTCGACATCAAGGTGAACGGCGCCATCAGCACCCTGGCCGCCCAGGACCTGGTCGACCTTTGCGTCGCCGGCAACCAGGAAATTTGCTCGGCCATGCTGCTGACCAGCACCACGCCGAACACCAACTTCGTCCGCGTCCAGGCGTTCAATGTCGCCTCGCTGCGCAACAAGGGCTTCGACATCGAGGCGGTCTACCGGAAGAACCTCGAGGATTGGGGCCTGCCGGGCCAGGTGCAGTTGCGGGCCTTGGCGACGCACACCAGCAGCTTCGTGACGAAGTCGGGCGTGCTGGGCACGGTGCCGGTCGAAAGCGCAGGCGTGAACGTCGGCAACACGCCGGACTGGAAGGCGACGTTCACCCAGACCTGGACCAAGGACAAGCTCAGCCTCTCGATCTTCGAGCGCTGGATCAGCGACGGCGTCTACAGCAACGAGTTCGTCGAGTGTACGAGCGGTTGCCCGGTCTCGACGGTGGCGCACCACACCATCGACAACAACCAGATGAAGGGCGCGACCTATGTCGACGTCGGCGGCTCGTACGAGGTCACCGCCAACACGACCGCCTATTTCAAAATCGACAACCTGTTCGACAAGGACCCGGTCGCCTCGCCGACGACCAATGTCAGCCCCGGCGTGAACCCGTTCCTCTATGACGTCATCGGCCGGATGTACCGCGCCGGCGTGCGCCTGAAGTTCTAAGCGTTCCGGGCGCGCCGCCCCTGGCGCGCCTGTTCCGACCGCCACGACCTCCCCGGGTGGCGCGGTCGGCCTTAACCTCTCCGACGGCCTCCCCGCCGCGAGAGGTTTGATTCCCCGGCGCCGTACGCCGAACCCCACGGCGCCGGGGAATCGCTCTTTTCTCCGTTCGCGGCGCAAGACAGTCGCGTGTCCCTGGGTGCCCGGTCATGATGATCCTTGCCGTTGTCGCGTTGATCGCGCTGCTGGTCGTCCTGATCGCCTGGGGCAAGGTTCCGCCGTTCCTGGCCTTCCTCGTCGTGGCTCTCGGCGGCGCGCTGGCCTTCGGCATGCCGCTGGCGCAGATACCCAAATCATTGGAGCGCGGCGTCGGCGACATGCTGGGCGGGCTCGTGGCGATCATCTGCCTGGGCGCGATGTTCGGGCGCGCGATCGCCGACAGCGGCGCGGCTCAAAGCATCGCCCACACGCTGATCGGCGCGGTGGGCCTGCGTTTCATCCTGCTGGCCATGGCGCTGACCGGCCTAGTCGTCGGGATCCCGCTGTTCTATAGCGTCGGCTTCGTCGTCATGATCCCGCTGATTTTTTCGGTCGCCAAGCGGGCCGCCTTGCCGCCGGTCTATGTCGGCCTGCCGCTGCTGTGCGGTTTGTCCGTGGCGCACGGCTTCCTGCCGCCGCATCCGTCGCCGACGGCTCTGGTCACCCTGTTTGGAGCCGACACGGGCCTGACCTTGGCCTATGGCCTGGTGGTCAGCATCGCCGCGCTGCTGGTCGGCGGACCCGTGCTGACGCTGACGCTCAAACGGGTCGGGGTCCTGCCGCTGGGCGGTCCGCCGGCGGACTCGCCCTTCGCCGCCGGAGCGGCCAGCGAGGGCTCCGCGCCAGGCGCCTTCAACAGCTTCACGACCGCGCTGGCCCCGGTGGTGATGATCGCCGCGACCACGGCCCTGCTGGTGGCGTTGAAGTCGCCGTCACCGGCGCGGGACATCGTCGGCTTCATCGGTCACCCGGCCGTCGTGCTGATCCTGTCCCTGATCTACGCCACCTTCAGCCTGGGCCTGCTGCGCGGCGTGTCGATCCCGGCGCAGATGCAGCGCTATGGCGACGCCCTGAAGGAGGTTGCTGGCGTCCTGCTGATCCTGGCCGGAGCAGGGGCGCTGAAGCAGATCTTCGTCGACAGCGGCGTCAGCGCCGCCTTGGGCGGCTGGTTGGGCGCCTTGCCTTTGCATCCGCTGGTGCTGGGCTGGCTGATCGCCATGGTCATCCGCGTGGCCCTGGGCTCGGCGACGATCGCCGGCTTGACGGCGGCGGGCCTGGTGCAGCCGCTACTGGCCGCCACCCATGTCGATCCCAACCTCATGGTCCTGGCCATCGGCGCGGGCAGCCTGATGTTCTCCCACGTCAACGACCCGGGCTTCTGGCTGTTCAAGGAGTATTTCGGCCTGACCCTGAAGGAGACCCTGCTGTCCTGGACGGTGATGGAGAGCCTGGTCGGCGTGGTGGGCCTGGTCTGCGTGCTGGGCCTCAGCCTTGTCGTCTGATCCTCGATCCGACCTGTCGTACCCCCAACAATCAAGAAGCGCTGACGAGCGGCCTCGGGAGACCCCATGTCCAGCATCCTCCGTTCCGCCGCCGCGATCGTGGCCGCCGCCGTCGTCCTGCCGGCCCCCGCCCTGGCTGCGCAGGCCTTTGCGGTGACCCCGGCGCCGGCCCGACTGACGCCGCAGAAGGGCGCCCTGAGGCTCGGAGCGGGCGACGCCGTCTGGATCGCTCCAGGCGACGCCGAGGCGCGGTTGGCGGCCCAGTGGCTGGTCGACACAATAGCCGTCACGCGCGGCGTGCGCCTGGTGGTCAAGGAGGGCGCCGCGACCGCGGCGACGGGCGGGGTGGTCCTGACACGCGGCGGGCCGGAGGGGGAAGGCTACACACTGGACGTCTCGTCCCACCGGGCCGAGATCCGCGCCAAGGACAGGGCAGGCCTCTTCTATGGCGCGGTGTCTCTGTGGCAACTGGCGGCTCCGTCCAGGGGCGGCGCGCCGCTGCGCGTCCAAGCCGTCCGCATCGATGACGCGCCGCGCTTCGCCTGGCGCGGCTTGATGCTGGATACCGCTCGCCACTACCGCAGCCCCCAGGTGATCAAGCGGATCATCGATGGCATGGCCAGTCTGAAGCTGAATACGTTGCACTGGCATCTGACCGACGATCAGGGCTGGCGGTTGGAGATCAAGAAGTATCCGAAGCTGACCGAGCATGGCGCCTGGCGGCAGCCGGCCGGCGCGGCGGGCCTTACCACTTCGGGCCAGGCGGTGCGCTATGGCGGCGTCTACACCCAGGACCAGGCGCGCGAGATCGTCGCCTACGCCGCCGCCCGCAACATCACCGTCGTGCCGGAGATCGAGATGCCCGGCCACGCCCAGGCGGCGATCTCCAGCTATCCTGCGCTGGGCACGCGTCCCGCCGCCGAGAAGGTGATGGCCGACTGGGGTGTTTATCCCGACATCTTCAACGTCGACGACGCCACCTTCGCCTTCCTGGAGGACGTGCTCGACGAGGTGATGGCGATCTTCCCGTCGCCCTACATCCACGTCGGCGGTGACGAGGCCTTGAAGACCCAGTGGGAAGCCAGCCCCGCCATCCAGGCCAAGATCAAGGCCCTGGGCCTGCCCGATGAGCACGCGCTGCAGAGCTACTTCATCCAGCGCATCGAAAAGCACCTGAACGCCAAGGGGCGGCGTCTGATCGGCTGGGACGAGATCCTGGAGGGAGGCTTGGCCCCAAACGCCACGGTCATGTCCTGGCGTGGGCTGGAGGGCGCCGTCGCGGCCGCAAAGCAGGGCCATGACACGGTGCTGGCGCCGGGGCCGGTGCTCTATTTCGACCATCGCCAGAGCACCTCGCCCGACGAACCGCCGGGTCGGGGCAAGCTTTCGACGCTGAAAACCGTCTACACTTTTGACGCCGAGCCGTCCGAGCTGACGCCCGAGCAGCACAAGCACGTGCTGGGCGTGGAGGCCACGCTGTTCAGCGAGCACATCCGGACCGACGAGCGCGCCGTCACCATGCTGTTCCCGCGCCTGGCGGCTCTGGCGGAGAACGCCTGGACGCCGCGCCAGGACCAGAGCTGGGACCGCTTCGTCGATCGCCTGCCCGCGACCCTGGGCCGGCTGAGCGATCTGGACCTGGTCCATGACTCCGTGCCGTTCGAACCGCAGGCCGCCTTCGCCACGCCGGGCGAGACGATCGGCGTCCAGCTCGACACGGGTCTGCAGATCGGTCAGGTGCGCTACACCACCGACGGCGGCGAGCCGACGCCGGTCTCGCCCGCCTACAAAGCGCCGCTGGCGCTGAAGCCCGGCGTCGAGCTGAAGGCGCGGACCTTCCTGGATCAATATCCGCTGGGTCGGACGCGCGCGTGGGCGGTGACGCCCGAAACCGCTCTGACCCGCCGCTCGCAGCAACTGGCACGCTGCACCGAAAACCTGCTTCTGAACCTGGAGGACGATGGCGCCAACGCGATGGGCGAGCGCGGCACGTTCATGCTCGACATCCTCAACCCGTGCTGGATCTGGAAGAACGTCGACCTGACCAACGGCGCCAGGCTGACCGTCACGGTCGGCCAGCTGCCGTTCAATTTCCAGCTGGGCAACAAGCTCGATCCGCTGCCGGTGCGGCCGGCGTCGCGGCCGGAGGGCGAGTTGGAGGTGCGGTTCGGCTGCAAGGGCCCGCGCTTGGCGACGGTCCCGCTGACGGAAGCCGCACGCAACAGCGCCCTGACCGAACTTCAGGTCGATGTTCCGGGACGAGGCGTCGGCGACCTTTGCTTTACCTTCGCCAGCCGCGCGATCGAGCCGATGTGGGCCTTGTACAGTGTCCGAATCGCACCGAACGCGACTCGCTGAGCTGGCCGTGTCTTGCGCGACCAGACGAGGTCGCAAGGCAAACGAAGCGCGTCGTGGGTTCCGATGGGCGCAGGCGATGGAGGCCGTCGGAGACGGGAAAGGTTTGTCTCAGCCTCAGCTCAGCTCAGCCAGCCGTCCGCGGAGCATCTGCAGCACGGCCGAGAAATCCTTTCCGCCAAAGCCGTTGGCGTCGAACAGGGCGTAGAGGGCCTCGGCCTGGGCGCCCATCGGGGTCGAGGCCCCGGCCCGCGCGGCGGCCTCCTGGGCCAGCTTGAGGTCCTTGAGCATCATCGCCGTGGCGAAGCCGCCCTCGTAGTTGCGGTCCGCCGGGGTGGCGGGACCCACGCCCGGGACCGGGCAATAGGTCGACACCGACCAGCACTGGCCCGACGACTTGCTGGCGATCTCGAAGAACCGGTCGGCGGCCAGGCCCAGCTTCTCGGCCAGGGCGAAGGCCTCGCAGGTTCCCAGCATCGACACGCCCAGCAGCATGTTGTTGCAGATCTTGGCCGCCTGGCCCGCCCCGTGGTCGCCGGCATGGATCGTCACCCGCGCCATCGGGGCCAGGGCCGCCTCGACCGCTGCGAAGTCATCGGCGTCGCAGCCGACCATGAAGGCCAGGGTCCCGGCCTCGGCGGCCATGACCCCGCCCGACACCGGGGCGTCGGCGAAGCGGAAGCCGGCGGCCTTCGCCTGGCCGGCCACCGCTCGGGCGCTGTCGACGTCGATGGTCGAGCAGTCGATCAACAGGGCCGACTTGGGCGCATGGGCCAGCACCTGCTCGCCATAGACGCCGCGCACGTGCGGTCCGGCCGGCAGCATGGTGATCACCACCTCGGCGTCGGCGACCGCCTCGGCCACCGAGCCCGCCGGATGGCAGCCGGCCGCCGCGGCCTTGTCCAGCGCCGCCGCCGACAGGTCGAAGGCGCGGACGTCATGCTGGGCCTTGGCCTGGTTGGCGGCCATGCCGCCGCCCATGTTGCCCAGGCCGATGAAGGCGATGCGGGTCATGCTTGAAGTCCTGGTTGCAGCGGCGTCCTAACCGCCGGGAGGGGCGGCGCACCGAGCCTATTGCATGGTCGGAATGACGAAGGCGTCGCCTTCGTGGTCGCCCTCGGGCCAGCGGGCGGTGATCGTCTTGACCTTCGTGTAGAACTTCACGCCCTCGACGCCGTGCTGGTTGGTGTCGCCGAACGCGCTGCGCTTCCAGCCGCCGAAGGTGTGGTAGGCCACCGGCACCGGGATCGGCACGTTGATGCCCACCATGCCGACATTGACCCGGCTGGCGAACTCACGCGCCGCCCGGCCGTTGCGGGTGAAGATGGCCACGCCGTTTCCGTACTGGTGCTCGGACGGCAGCGCCAGGGCCTCCTCGAAGCTCTCGGCGCGGACGATCTGCAGGACAGGGCCGAAGATCTCCTCCTGGTAGGTCTTCATGCCCTTCTTGACGCCGTCGAACAGCGACGGGCCGATGAAGAAACCCTTCTCGAAGCCTTGCAGGGCGAAGTCACGGCCATCGACCACCAGTTCGGCGCCTTCGTCGACGCCGACCTGGATGTAGTCGGCGATCTTGGCCCGGTGCGCGGCGCTGACCACCGGGCCGTAGTGGACGCCCGGGTCGGTGGAGATGCCGACCTTCAGGGTCTCGATCTCGGCGACCATCCGCTCGCGCAATTCGTCCGCAGTCTTCTTGCCGACCGGGACCACCACCGGCAGCGCCATGCAGCGCTCGCCGGCCGAGCCGAAGGCCGCGCCCGAGAGGTCCTTGACCACCTGGTCCAGGTCGGCGTCGGGCAGGACGACGCCATGGTTCTTGGCCCCGCCCATGGCTTGGACGCGTTTTCCGTGGGCCGCGCCCGTCTGGTAGACATAATGGGCGATGTCGGAGCTGCCGACGAAGCTGACGGCGCGGATCAGCGGGTGGGTCAGAATGGCGTCGACGGCGCTCTTGTCGCCGTGGACCACGTTCAGCACGCCCGCCGGAGCCCCGGCCTCCATCATCAGCTCGGCCAGCTTGACCGGCACCGTCGGGTCCTTTTCCGACGGCTTGAGGATGAAGCTGTTACCCACGGCGATGCTGATGCCGAACATCCACATCGGGATCATGGCCGGGAAGTTGAACGGGGTGATGCCCGCACACACGCCCAGTGGCTGGCGCATCGAATAGACGTCGATGCCCGGGCCGGCGCCCTCGGTATATTCGCCCTTCAGCACATGGGGGACGCCGCAGGCGAACTCGATGACTTCGAGACCGCGCTGGATGTCGCCCTTGCTGTCGGCGATGACCTTGCCGTGCTCGGACGACAGGAGTTCGGCCAGGGCGTTCATGTCGCGCTCGATCAGACGCTTGAACTCGAACATCACCCGGGCGCGGCGCTGCGGATTGGTGGCGGCCCAGCCGATTTGCGCTTTTGCGGCCGCCTGGACGGCGGCGTCCAGTTCGGCGTCGGTCGCCAGCACCACCCGGGCCTGGACCTCGCCGGTATTGGGATTGAAGACGTCGCCGAAGCGGCCGGAGGCGCCTTCGAGGACTTGTCCGTTCACGAAATGGCCGATGGTCCGCACAGCGCTCTCCGATTGTTGGGCCGCACTATCTCCGATATATGCAAGATGGCTATTGCGATTATGCAAAGGGCTTGGGCAAATTTTCACAGCCATGTTCGATTGGGACGATCTTCGCTACTTCTTGGCTGCGGCGAGGGCCGGCTCGTTCAACGCGGCCGCTCAGAGAACGGGCGTTGACACCGCCACCGTCAGTCGGCGCGTGGCGAGGCTGGAGACCGCCCTGAAGGCGACGCTGTTTGTCCGCTCGGCGGCGGGGCTGCAGTTGACCAGCGCCGGCTCACGGCTGCTCGAGGCGGGGCTGCAGGCCGAAACCGCCATGCATGCCGCCGCCCGGTCCGGCGATCCTGAAGCCGCCGGAGGCGCGGTGCGCATCAGTGTCGCCGAAGGGTTCGGCGCGCACGTCCTGGCCCCGGCCTTGCCGGCCTTCCGCCGCACGCGCCCCACGCTGCGGATCGAACTGGCGGCCAATGCCGGGTTCCTGTCGCCGACGCGGCGCGAGGTGGATCTGGCCGTCACCCTGAGCGCCCCCACCGATAGCCGCCTGCTGGTCGAACGCCTGACGGACTATCAGCTGGCTGTTTTCACCACGCCTCAATATCTGGCGGAGATGGGGCCGCTGGACGAGGCCGAGGATCTGCGGCGCTGCCAGATCGTCGGCTATGTCGATGACCTGCTCTATTCGCCGGAACTGCGCTATCTCGACCAGGTGGCGCCCGGCCTCGAGGCGGCGCTGTCGAGTTCGTCGATCCGGGCTCAGCGCGAGATCATCCTGGCCGGCGGCGGGGTCGGCGTCCTGCCGTGCTTCCTGGCCGAAGGGCTGGTGCGGGTGGCGCCGCGCGTCCTGCTGCAGCGCCGCTTCTGGGTCAGCACCCTGCGCGAGGTGGCCGCCACCGCCCGAGTGCGAGCCGTCCGGGCCTGGCTGCAGGACCTCGCCGCCGTTCGCGGCCGGGAGCTTTGTCCCTTCTGACGGCTTTGCGTCACGAACTGGAATTCGCGGGCGCTCCACCATGGTTGAACGGTGCGGCTGGCCAAGGCCGCTGGATCGGGCGAAGCCGTTCCCAGGCGCGCGACAGGCGCAGCACGCCCAGGTCGTCGAACCGCCGGCCGACGATCTGCAGCCCGATCGGCAGGCCCTCGGCGGTGTAGCCGCAGTTGATCGACGCCGCCGGCTGTTCGGTCATGTTGAAGGCCACGGTGAAGCCGATGTGCTCGAACGGCCGGGCCGGATCGTTGTTGGGCGAGGGCAGATGCGCGTCGAAGGCGGGCGCCGGCGCGGTCGGCGAGAGCACGAAGTCGAACGGCTGGAAAGCCTTGGCGCCGGCCTCGCGCATGCGCTGGATCTGGTTGAATCCGCGATAGACCGACAGGCCGTCGGCGCCGCGAGCGGCTCTCGCCCAAGCCAGGATGTAGGGCAGGGCGCGCTCGGCCCGTTCTGGGCCCAGGGCGTCCAGGTCGTTCAGCGAGCGGGTGCGCCAGAAGAGATCCAGGCCGTCCAGCATTTCGCGCGTCAGGTAAGGTCCGAACGGCTCGACAATCGCGCCGGCCGCCTCGAAGGCTTGAGCGGCTGCGGTCACGGCTTCGGCGACTTCCGGCTCGACCGGCGAGCCGACGCCGGCGTCCAGCATCAAGCCGATGCGCAGGCCCCTCAGGTCTATGTCGAGGTCGCGCCAGGCGAGGCTCGCCGGCGGCAGGCTCATATAGTCCCGCCGATCGGGGGCGGACAGCACGGTCATGGCCAGGGCCGCGTCCTCGACCGTGCGGGTCATCGGCCCGGCGCAGCGGCCGATATAGGGTGGATCGATCGGGATGCGGCCGTTGCTGGGCTTGAAGCCATAGATCCCGCACCAGCCGGCCGGCAGGCGGATCGAGCCCCCGATGTCGGTGCCCAGGTGGAGAGGCCCGTAGCCGGCCGCCGCCGCCGATCCGGCGCCCGCGCTGGAGCCGCCGGGGGTCTTGGCCAGGTTCCAGGGATTGCGAGCGAGTTTGTGGAAGCTCGACAGCCCCGACGACAGCATGCCGAAGTCGGGATTGGTTGTCTTGGCCAGGATCACCGCGCCGGCCTCGCGCAGCCGGGCGGCCGGTGGGGCGTCGACGGGTTCGGGGACAAGGTCGCAGGCGGCCGAGCCCAGCGGCTTGGGTACGCCCCGCGTGGCGATCAATTCCTTGATGGTGGCGGGCGCGCCGTCCAGAGGGCTTAGCGCCTCGCCGCTTCGCCAGCGGGTTTCGGAGGCGCGGGCCGTCTCAAGCGCAGCCTCGGCGTCCAGCGCCCAGGTCGCGGCGAGGTGCGGCTCCCAGGCCTCGATCCGCGCCAGCACCGCCGACGTCACCTCGACCGGCGAAAGGTCTCCGGCGGCGTATAGCCGGGAAAGGTCCGTTGCGGTCAGGTCGGGAAGTTCGTTCATGGATCCAGACTAAGACGCTCGCGGGCGGCTTCGCTAGAGGCTGCCCCGCCGTTCCGTCCCTTCTTGAAGATCCAGGGCTCGACCATGGCCGGGTGTCGGACGACCGTTCGTCCAGCCAAAGCTTGGTCGTCCTGAACGGGTCGCATCGATGCGAACGCCGCCCGTTCGCTGAACCCCCCGACATCCATTTGTGGAGCTTAGCGGATTTCTCGATAGGACTGATTGAAGCGCGACAGCCGCCCCGCTATGTAACCGGCGTCGGAAAAGGCAGATTTGGTCTGGTCAGCCCAAATCCTTTCGGTAACGAAAGCTCTGGTCTTTGGCTTCGAGCCTGGGATCCCCACGGCGAACCCTGGACGCTCTGGCGAGCGCCCGTCGTTCGTCCGCGCGGTCTCAAGCTTGAGGAACGCTCCGGTCGAACATCTTCGACCAAGGAGTGTCCATGCCTATCCATCATCCCTCCACCCATGACGTCATTGTCGCCGGCGCCGGCCCGGTTGGGCTCTTCCTCGCCTGCGAGCTCAGACTTGCCGGGGTTTCCGTGGTGGTCCTCGAACGGGCTGCGGATCCGCGGTCTCCGCTGAAGGGGCTGCCGTTCGGCATGCGCGGCCTGTCCGCGCCGACGCTCGAAGCCCTCGATCGCCGCGACCTCCTGACCGCGATTGAAGCCGCACAACGCGTCAACGCGTCCTCCGGCGCCGCCAAGGCCGCGTCGCACTGGATGCAGGCGCCCCGCCGCCCCGCGGGCCATTTCGCAGGCATCCAGTTCTTCCACGAGGATATCGACACCGCGCGTTGGCGGTATCGACTGCCGAGCCCGGCGGGCCTCACCCTGGCCGTTGACATGCACGCTCTCGAAACGGTCCTCGCCGAGCGGGCGACCACCATGGGCGCCGAGATCCGGCGCGGCCTGGAAGTCGAGAGCTTCGACCAGTCGGACGAGGGAGTCGCTGTCCAAGCCGGGGGCGAGCGCTTGCATGGCCGATGGCTGGTCGGATGCGACGGCGGCCGCAGCCTGGTGCGCAAGGCCGGCGGCTTCGTCTTCGCCGGCACGGGCCCCGAGTTCACCGGCTATTCGGTCGAGGTCGAACTGGCCGATCCAGACGCGCTCGCCCCCGGGCGAACCTACACCGCGACGGGGATGTACACCTATGCGAGGCCTGGGGTGATCGCGATGGTCGATTTCGACGGCGGCGCCGCTCATCGCACCCAGCCGCTCACGCCTGATCATGTGCAGGCGGTGCTACGCCGGGTCTCGGGCGTGGACGTGACCCTGACCGCCCTTAAGCTGGCGACGACCTGGACCGACCGGGCCTTCCAGGCGACGCAATACCGCCGGGCGCGCGTGTTGCTGGCGGGCGACGCTGCGCACATCCATTCGCCGCTCGGCGGGCAGGGGCTGAACCTCGGCCTCGGCGACGCCATGAACCTGGGCTGGAAGCTCGCCGCCGTTATCTGCGGCGAGGCGCCCGTTGGGCTGCTCGACAGCTATGGCGCCGAACGCCACCCAGAGGGCGCCCGCATCCTGGATTGGTCGCGCGCCCAGGTGGCGCTGATGCGGCCGACCCCGAGCACCCGTGCGCTAGAAACCATCATCCGCGACCTCATCGCCACCCGCGACGGCGCCACCTACTTCGCCGAGAAGGTCTGGAATACGTCGTTGCGCTACGATCTCGGCGGGGACCATCCGCTGGTTGGTCGGAGCGTGCCCGAGTTCGCTTTCTTGGAGGGCCCGAGGACGAGCGACCGCCTACGCGACGGGAAGGCCCTGCTGCTCGACTTCGCTCCCGGCGCACCGCTTCGGTCGGTCGCGCGCCGCTGGCCAGGGCGGATGTCCTATGCCGCCGGCGAGCTCGCGGATCGGCTGGGCCTAGGCGCCGTGTTCGTCCGTCCAGATGGCGTCGTCGCCTGGGCCAGCGAAACCGCCGGCGATGATGGAGGTCTGTCACGGGCGGCTTCGCGCTGGATCGGTGAACCGTGAGCGAGGACCTAGCGCGTCGACGAGCGCTCCGTCCCCGACCAAGCCGCGGCGAGCGGGCTCACGGCCGCCCTCGTGCCGGCTCGGCCATCGACCTCTCGTTGCTCGCTAAAGGAGAGTGACGCCGTCCCGCGCGCCAACATTTGATGGTCTCCGGCTGGCCGCCCGGCGTGAAATGCAACCTCAGCAACGCATCCGCACTAGTCTTACGCACCGCCGAAGCGATGGCCTGCGAGCCTCGTCCCAAACTTCCGCGGGGCAAAGGCCCTGGCGTCCCCGACGCCGGGGCCGCTTTGCGGCGCATGACCGGAACCGGGCGTCACGCGGGACTTTAGGGACGACGCGCAACTGCGGGACCGGGCGGCGGGAGGCCTGGCGTTGATGACGCAAGCGTGTGACGCGCCCGCAAGGCGCCCTGGCGGCTCAGCGGAACCTGAGGCCCACGACCTGAACGTCAATTGGCGTTCGCGCGAACCGATCGCTCGCGGGGCGGTTGGTCTGATCCGGAAGATCGGCGCCGGAGGTCGATAAATGCTTGAGAAGATTCCACGTGGCCTGGGCCATGCCCTTCGAGGTGTTCGCGCTGGCTTCGAGACGATCGCCAGCGAGACGCCGGCCCTGTCCGGGATCGAAGACGTCATCGCGCTGGAAAGTCCCGCTTTCGAAGATGGTGGCTCGATCCCGCCGCGCCACACCGCCGATGGCGAGGGACTGTCGCCGCCCTTGTCGTGGAGCGCTCCGCCACCGACCAGCAAGGCCTTGGTCCTGCTGGTCGAGGACCCCGATGCGCCCAGCCCGGAGCCCCTGGTCCACCTGCTGGCCTGGGACCTTCCGCCGACGCTGCGGACCTTGCCCGAGGGCCAGTTCGCGAGTCCGGACCATGGGGGATTGGACGAGGTTCTGGGGCGGAACGCCTATCTCCGGGCCGCCTGGCTGCCGCCCGATCCGCCCCGGGGACACGGCCCCCACCTCTATGTGTTCCAGATTTTCGCCCTCGCCGAGCGACTGAACTTCGACGGCCATCCCGGCTGGTCGCGGGTGCTGGCCGGCATGGAGGGGCGAGTGCTGGCCAAGGGTCTGCTCCTTGGTACCTACGAGCGGCCCTGAACGCTGTCCCTGTGACCGTGCACGGCGGCTTCAACAAATGTTGCCTGCCGGAACGGGAGACGAGCGTGAGGGGCTTTTGATCCACCGTTGTTCAGGAGTTGGCCGTGTCGATCCAGGAACCCACCTCGTTTGTTCCGCGTCCCAAGAAGGCCGCGGACTCAGGCCGTGTCGCTGGCGAAGATCGCGGCTGGACGCCCGGCCGGGAAGCGGCGCTGGACGCGGCGACGCCTTCCAAGACCTTCCGCCTGCCGGGCGGCAAGACCCTGACCGTGGCCACCGACCGCGTCCGCGCCGCGCCCGCCGTCACGCCCCAGGTTTCCTTCATGCTGGGGCAGAACGCCATCGGTCTGGGCCTGTGGGGCCTGCTGGCCCCCAAGGGCGTCAATCGCTTCCTGGGGCTGAAGAGTTCGCCGCAGGTGACGCAAGCCCTGTTCGGGGCGCGCGAGATGGCGACGGGCATGGCGCTGTTTTCCGACCCGACCAAGGCTTCGGTGCTGTGGGCGCGGGTCGCCGGCGACCTGTTCGACATCGTCCTGCTGCGATCGTTGAACCGGCGCGACAATCCAAAGCGCGCCAACGCCAGGCTGGCCCTCGGCGTGGTGTTGGCCGTGACGGCGCTGGACGTCGTCGCCGCTGTCCGCATGTCGAGCGTCAAGCGCAACTGCGAGGGAGCACGGCCATGAAGGCGATCTGCTGGCAAGGCAAGAAGGACCTCCGCTGCGAGGAGGTGCCCGACCCGATCATCCAGGATCCGAAGGACGCGATCGTCCGCGTCACCTCGACCTGCATCTGCGGCTCGGACCTGCACCTGATGAACGGCTTCGTGCCGACCATGTGCGTTGGCGACGTGATGGGCCACGAGCCGATGGGCGAGGTGGTCGAGGTCGGCGCCGAGGCCCGGGCCAAGGGGCTCAAGGTCGGCGACCGAGTGGTGGTGCCGTTCCAGATGATCTGCGGCGAGTGCGAGCAGTGCCGGGCGGGCAACTATTCGGTTTGCCAGGTCACCAACCGCAACGCCGACCTGGCCAAGGCCTTCTTCGGCGACACCACCGCCGGGCTGTTCGGCTACTCCCACATCACCGGCGGCTATGCTGGCGGGCAGGCGGAGTACATGCGCGTGCCGTTCGCCGCGACCACCGTGGTCAAGGTTCCCAAGGGCGGAGCGGACGAGAAGTACCTGTTCCTCAGCGACATCCTGCCGACCGGCTGGCAGGCGGCCAAGTTCTGCGACATCCAGCCGACCGACACCGTGGCCGTGTGGGGCTGCGGCCCGGTCGGGCTGTTCACGATCCAATCGGCGCTCGTCCAGGGCTCCAGGCGGGTGATCGCCATCGACGACGTGCCCGAGCGGCTGCGGATGGCGGCCAGCCTGGGCGCGGAGGTCCTCGACAGAAGCCAGGCCAAGGTGATCCCGACCCTGAAGGAGATGACCGGCGGGCACGGGCCGGAAAAGTGCATCGACGCCGTGGGCCTGGAGGCGCACGGGCCCACGCCCGTGCTGGAGCTGGTCGACCGCGTCCAGACCGCGCTGAAGCTGGAGACCGAACGCCCGATCGCGCTGCGGGAAGCGATCATGGCCTGCAAGGCCGGCGGCATCGTCTCGATCCCGGGCGTCTATGGCGGGCTGTCGAACATGATCCCGATGGGCGCGGCCATGAACAAGGGCCTGACCCTGCGCACCGGCCAGACGCACGTGAAGCGCTGGGCCGACGACCTGCTGCGCCGTATCGACGAAGGCGAGATCGACCCGACCTTCGTGGTCACCCACACCGTGCCGCTGGGCCGCGGGCCCGAGATGTACAAGACCTTCCGCGACAAGAAGGACGGCTGCGTCAAGGTCGTGCTGAAGCCCTGAGCCCACGCCACCAGCGATCGCTCGCCGCGGGCCTTCGTGGCGCGAACCGAGGACGAAGGAGACGAGACTTGACGGGACCGGGTCGCAAGGGGCCGCTGATCATCATCGGCGGTCATGAGGACAAGGAAGGCGAGAAGATCATCTTGCGGGCAGTGGCCGAGCGGCTGGACGGCGGGCGGCTGGTGCTGGCGACGATCGCGTCGCGCGCGCCGGAAGGTTACTTCGAATCCTACCAGAAGGCGTTCGCGGATCTGGGCGTCGAGCAGCTCAGCGAGCTCTATGTCGACGATCGAGGCGAGGCCCATGACCCCGAAAAGCTGGCCTTGCTCGACGGCGCGACCGGCGTGTTCTTCTCGGGCGGCGACCAGCTTCGCATCAGCAGCCAGATCGGCGACACGCCCATCGAGCGACGGATCCGCGAGATCTGGAATCGCGGCGGGGTGCTGGCTGGCACCTCCGCTGGGGCCTCGGTGATGAGCGACACCATGATGGTGCGCGGCTCGAGCGGCGAGACCCATCGCATCGGCGACCTGCAGATGGCGCCGGGGCTGGGCCTCGTCCGCGACGTGATCATCGACCAACATTTCGCCGAACGCGGCCGTATCGGGCGCCTCCTGGGCGCGGTCGCCCAGAGCCCCCGAGTCCTCGGTTTGGGCGTAGACGAAGACACGGCTTTGGTGCTGGAAGGGCACGACTTCACCGTGATCGGCAGTGGCGGCGTCTATGTCGTCGACGCCGAGGGGGTGACCGCCTCCAACATAGCCGAGGCCAAAAGCGACCGCGCCCTTTCGATGCTGGACGTTCGTCTGCACGTTCTAGCCGATGGAGATGGTTTCGACCTGCGGGCGCGCCGTCCCCACGGCCAGCCGACGCCGGCCGACTAGAGCATCGCGCGAAAAAGTGGACGCCGGTTTTCCGCAAAAGCGATGCGAAAACAAATCTAGAGCAAGCCGTGCGATTCTTATATCGCGCAGCTCGGTCGATCGATCACGGCACCGACCGCGGCGATCCGTTCGGCGTCGGCATAGGCGGGGCGGCAGAGTTCCGAGCCGAAGACGTCGGGATCCAGTTCAGCATAGCGCATAGAGCAGCCTCGCGCTTCGACCGCCGTTTCCAGGCGTTCGTGCAAGACATCGACTCCGCCGCGCAGGATGGCGCTGCCGGTGTACAGGATCAGTCGCCCGCCCGGAGAGAGCCGCTCCATGCCGGCCGTCGCCCAATCCAGGGACAGGCGCGCGCCGTGCAGGTCGCCGCCGTCCTTGTAGGCGCGCCCCGACGCCCCGGCGATGTATGGCGGATTGCAGACGATCAGGTCGACGGCGGGCGGCGCGGCGTCGAGGCCGGAGGCAAGCGGCGTCTCGACGGGAATTCCGGCGAAGGCGGCGTTGGCGCGCGCCAGGCGAAGGGCTCGTGGATTGACGTCGCTGAGGATGACCCGGGCCGCGGGCGACTGCCGCGCCGCGATGAGCCCGCCAGCGCCGGCGCCGGTTCCCACGTCAAGGATCGTCCGTAAGCCGCCGGTTGGACGTTCCCGGGCGATCAGGTCTGCAAACCTGTAGGTGTCGGGCCCCAGGAAGACAGCGTCGACGCCCTCGGCCGGAAAGGCCGAGTGCACAAAAAGACCACCGTGCACCGTCGAAACGCGAACCGTGCACCGCCATCCGAGATCGTCTTGCACGAGGCCGTCGATACGCCGAAGGATCGCCAAGAGTTCCGGATCGAGAGCGGCGATCTCGAAAGGCCGGTTCCAGCCGAAGATGTCGCGCAGATCGGCTGGCCGCTCATCCAGACGTTCGAACATGCGCCGGGCGGTCGAGCGGTTTGGGGAGACGAACGCATAGTTGCGCGCCGAAAGCGCGTGGAGAAGGTCGGTCAAAGCGTTGAGGTCTTGAGGCATGACTATCCGCATCGGCCAGAAGAAACGTGTCAAACGCCGAACCGGCCGATCGTCTTTTCGCTTTTGCTTGTTGCCGCTTGGAGGCTCGCCAAGAAGCCGATCGCGAGGCCGCAGCGTTTCCGGTGGCGATCCGCGCACACGCGGCGGGTTCTAGGCTTCCGTGACGTGCGTTTGGCCTTGCCTGGAGAGAACCGCGACGCAGGCCTCGCCGACCCAGATTTCCACGTGATCACACGAGGGGTGGTCCTCCAGCAGCTCAAGGGCGTGGGCGGTCGGATCCGGGCAGGCGTCGGCTTCACCGATATCGAGGAAGGTCGCCCCGTCGCTGCGACTTCGCGCGACGGAGGTGTAGAATAGGTCAGTCACCCGAACGAGCCTCCAATCGAAAACGGGGCGTTGGGGAAAGACTGGAAAGTCCAATCGGTTGCGGCGACTAACAAACGTTACTAATCGGACGTCGCCGACATAGGTCGCGATGGCGTCGGGCGCGGCCGGCGCTACCGTCAGGGGAGCAGGATCATAAGGGCGACAAGAGGTTTCTGCCTCCAGCCGCCCTTGAGCCTTGATGATGGCGAGCGTCGCGCCCTGTCGGGAACGAGCCGTGCAAGGGCCTGCGTTTGCGAGTGCGACGATCAGGCGATGCCGGCCCCGCCGGTGACGCCGTAGACCTCGCCGGTGATGTAGCTGGCCTCCTGCGAGGCCAGCAGCACGTAGACGGGGGCGATCTCCACCGGCTGACCCGGACGCCCGAACTGGGACTGCTCGCCAAAATGCTGGACCTTTTCCTGGGTCTGACCGCCGCTCGGCTGCAGCGCCGTCCAGAACGGTCCCGGCGCGACGACATTGGCCCGCACGCCCTGTTTGATCAGCTGCTTGGCCAAGGCCTTGGTGAAGGCCACGATGCCGGCCTTGGTGGTGGCGTAGTCGAGCAGCGTGTCGGACGGCTCGTAGGCTTGCACCGAGGCGGTGTTGATCACCGCCGCCCCCGGCCGCAGGTGCGGCTTGGCCGCCTGGGTGATCCAGAACAGCGCATAGAGGTTGGTCTTCAGGGTCTGGTCGAACTGGTCGCTGTCGATCACCTCGATGTCGGGACGGCTGACCTGCTTGCCGGCGTTGTTGACCAGGATGTCGAGCCCGCCCAATCCCTCGACCGCCTTGGCGACCAGGTCCTTGCAGAAGGCCTCGTCCTTGATGTCGCCAGGCAGAGCGATCGCCTTGCGCCCCGCGGCCTCGATCAGGGCGATCACCTCGCGCGCATCGCTCTCTTCGCTGGGCAGGTAGCCGATGGCGACGTCGGCGCCCTCGCGTGCATAGGCGATGGCCGCGGCCCGTCCGATCCCGGAATCCGCCCCGGTGATCAGCGCCTTGCGACCGATGAGTTTTCCGCTGCCGCGATAGCTTTCCTCACCATGGTCGGGCTGAGGATGCATCTTCGCCGCCAGGCCCGGCGCCGGCTGCGGTTGGGGCGGGAAGGGCGGCTTGGGGTATTGCGCGCGTGGATCCTGCATGCGCAGGCGATCGTCCTGTGTCATCGGGGGGCTCCGGTCTCTTGGGACACCTTCCAAACGACGTCGCCGACGCGCTGTTCCGCCGGATCGTGAAAGGGCTGCGAGTCCGTCGGTCTCGCCGGCGGCCTGGCCTCGGCGGGGAAACCGGGAGGCCAACGCCTTCGGCGAACCCGGGCGGGGATCATCCCGCCCGGGGTCGCCAGCAGCTTGCCCGCGAGCGCAAGACTTGGACGAGGATCAGAACTTGCGGCTCAAGCTGAGACCCCATTCACGGGGGCGGCCGAAGCTGGCCTCCTTCAGGCCAAAGCCGCTCGAAGCGTTGCCCGACACCATGTAGCGCTCGTCCGACAGGTTCGTGCCGAACAGCGCCGCCTGCCAGACCCTGTCGGGCGAGGCGTAGGCCAGCCGTGCGCCGAACAGGTCGTAGCCCGGCTGGGTCAGGTCCGGATCGTTGGCCACGTCGTTGTAGACGGTGCTGTAGCGCGTCCAGTCGACCCGGGCGGTCAGGCGACCACCCCCCGGCAGTTCGCGGCCGTATTCGACGCCGCCGTTCAGCGTCCACTTGGGCGCCTTGACGAAGTGGGTGGCCAGGGTGATCGGCAGCACCTGCCCCGCCGCCAGGCCGGAGCCGACCTCGGTATATTTGGCGTCCATGTAGCCGCCGCCGAAATTGAAGCTCCAGTTGGCGGTCGGCTTGGCCTGCAGTTCGACCTCGACGCCCTTGACCTCGCCCGCCGCGGCGTTGGCCACGAAGTTGCGCGGCGTCTGGTTCACCGTGACCTGGATGTCCTGGTAATCGCTGAAATAGCCGGCGACGTTGAGGATCAGACGGCGGTCCAGCCAGGCGGTCTTGGCGCCCGCCTCGTAGGTCAGCAGGGTTTCGGGTTGGTACTCGGTGACCTCGCTGGCGTCGTTGAGCGGCCGGGCGTTGAAGCCGCCGCTCTTGAAGCCCTTGCCGACCGAGGCGTAGAGCAGCACGTCAGGCGTGGCCTTGAACTCCAGGCCGACCTTGGGGGTGAACGAGTTCCAGGATCCGCCTGGCCTGACCTGGGCGATCACGCCGCCGTCGCGGATGCGGCGGTGGTCGAGTACGTAGTCCTTCTCGTCCCGGTTATAGCGGGCGCCGACCGTGGCGCTGAGGCGATCGGTCAGGCTCAGGCTGCCTTGGGCGAACAGCGCGTAGGTGGTGCTGGTCACCTTGGTGTAAACCGCCGCCGACGGGCTGTAGGGGGGCGGCGACGCTCCCGGCGCCAGGCCGAGCGCCAGCTTGGCGTAGCCTGAATCGGTGCCGCGCTCCTGGAAGACGTAGGCCCCGGTCACCCAGGTCAGGCGCTCGCCGAACGACAGGCCGCTGAGCTGGAATTCCTGGCTGTATTGGGCCTGGACGTCGTGATTGAACGTTTCACGGAACGTGAAGGGCGTGTTGTCGCCATCGCGGGCGAAGGTCGCTTTCAGGCCGCGCACGGCCGTGATGCTCTTGAAGCTGATCTCGCCCAGGTTCCAGTCCACCGTCGCCGAGCCGCCCCACAGGTCCAGATCGTTGATATTGGGGCCCGTGCCGTAGGTCGTGAACGGGCTGTCGGTCAGGAACGACGTGTTCAGCGTCCTGGCCCCGTTCGGCGCGGTGATCCCCAGGCCGGGCGCGACATAGGTGTTGAAGTTGGCCATGAACGGCCCGACCGCGAAGCCGGGGACGGCGCCGATCACCAGCAGTTTCTGCGGCGCGGAGTGTTCACGCGCTCGCGTATAGTCGGCGGACAGGCTGACGGTCACCGCGTCGGAGGCTTCCCAGCGCAGCTGGGCGCGGGCGGCGGTGGCGTTGCGGTCGCCCAGGTCGTCGCCGGTCAGCAGGCGCTTGCCATAGCCGTCGCGGGTCAGGCGGGCCGCCGAAAGCCGAACCGCGACCTTCTCGCCGAGCGGTATATCCACGTGACCCTTGACGTCCAGCCGGTCGTAGCTGCCCGTCACCCCCTCGATCTTGCCGCCGAACTCGTCCTTCGGCTGGTCCGTGGTGATGATGACCGCGCCGCCGATGGTGTTCTTGCCAAACAGCGTGCCCTGCGGGCCACGCAGCACCTCAATACGGCTGACGTCGAAGGCGTCCAGCGTGCCGCCGATCGAGCGGGCGTAGTAGACGCCGTCGACATAGACCCCCACGCCGGGGTCGCTGAAGATGGCGAAGTCGTTCTGGCCCACGCCCCGGATGAAGACGGTGGCGTTGTAGTTGCCGCCGCTCAGCGCCGCCGCGCCGTCGAAACGGATGCTCGGGGCGAACTTGGCGATCTGGTCGACGCTCTCGACGCCCCGGCTTTCCAGCGCCTCGCCGGCGAGGGCGGTGACGGCCACGGGGGTGTCCTGCAGCCGCTCCTCGCGCCGGCGGGCGGTGACGACCACTTCCTCGATCTGGACGGCGGGCGTTTCGGCCTGGGCGGCGTTCTGGGCGAAGGCGGGCGACGCGACCGCCTGGACCCCGGCGGCGGCGCAGATCAGCAACCCTCCGGCGCGCAGGCGGCCGGAAGTCTTCTTATTCCTGGGCATCAGTTTCCTCCTCATACGTCGATTTTTCCCGACGGATCCCGAGGTGTCCGCCGGCACGCGCATTTTGTTATGAGTACTAACTATTTCAGATCATGATTGTATGCCACATACAATCATTGATGAGCAGGCTGGCGTCCATTCGAAGAACGCTGTTGCGCGATGGCCACTGGCGGCGGCTGGCGTCGCCGCCGCGAATCCGCGCGGCGTGGTACGAGGATGGAAATGACGGGAAAGAGCCGGATGATCGAGGCGAGCGGGCGCAAGGAAACCATCGAGTCCGTCTCGCTGGGCGGCCTGGAGACCACGGTCGGATTCCTGCTGCGCCTGGCTCAGGTTGCGGTCTTCAAGGATCTGCTGGCCGCGCTGAAACCGTTCGACCTGCGCGTCACCGATCTTTCCGTCCTGCTGGTCATCGAAGCCACGCCCGGCCTGCAGCAGCGCGCCATCGGCGAAGTGCTGCGTATCCAGCGTCCCAACCTGGTGACCATAATCGACCAGCTCGAGGCCCGTGGGCTGGTGCGGCGGGGGCCGGTGCAGGGCGACCGCCGCGCCTACGCCCTGTCCCTGACGAAAGAGGGCGAGGCGCTGCTGCAGGAGGCCAAGATCGCGCACGCCCAGCACGACCGCAAAGTCCTCGACGCCCTCGGCGACGTCGACAAGGCGCAGATGCTGGCGGCTCTGGAGCGGATCGCCGCCCTCTGATTTCGCGTCGAGGGCGCGTGGACCGTGGAGGGGTCAGTCGTCCGAACGGGGACGGGTCGCCAACCAGAGGCTGACCAGGCCGCCCGCGGCGATGACCGGCACCAGCGCCAGCAGCACCTGGTTGGAGGATCCGCCGGCCCCGATCAGAGCCGCGGCCAGCAGGGGGCCCGCCGCTGAGCCGAGCCGTCCCATGACCACGCCCGCGCCAACGCCCGTGCCGCGCAGGCGGGCGGGATAGAAGCCCGGCGCAAGGCCATAGACCACCGACTGCACCCCCGACACGGTGGCGCCCAACGCCGCGCCGACCACGAGGAACACCGCCAGCGAGGCCGGCGCGCCGGCCGCCACCGTCACCGCCGCGGCCGATGCGCCGAACGCGCCCAGGATCGTCAGCGTGCGCCAGCGGCGGTGATCCATCAGCCAGCCCGTGGCGACGCTGCCGGCCGCGCCCGCCAGGTTGAACGCCATCTGGATGAGCCCGGCGTCGGGGCGGCTCAGGCCTCGCCCGATCAGCAGGGACGGCAGCCAGCTGAGCAGCAGGTACATGATCAGCAGGGCCAGGAAGAACGCGGTCCACAGGAGCAGGGTGGTGAGGCCTCGGCCGTCGCCGGTGAGGGCCTCGACGAAGCCCGACTTCTGGTCGCCGACGGTGGCGACCTGGGCCTTGGGAGAATTGGGCAGCAGGGCCAAGGCCAGCAGCAGGGCCAGCAGCGGTCCGACGCCACCGACGAAGAAGATCATGCGCCAGTCCGAGGGATGCGCCCCGGCCAGGCTCACGAGGCTGGCCATGGCGCCGCCGCAGGGCATGCCCGCATAGAGGAAGCCGACGGCGCGTCCACGCAGCTTGGGTGAAACGCTTTCGGCCACGATGGCGATCAGGTTGGGCAGGGCGCCGCCCAGGCCCACCCCGGTCAGGAAACGGGCCAGCAACAGGCTGTTCAGATCATGAGCCAGGCCCGTGGCGATCGACAGTATGCCGAACGCCGCCACCGACACGAGCAGCGTGGCCTTGCGGCCGAAATAGTCGGACAGCCGCCCGCCGATCGCGGCGCCCGCCATCAGGCCGAAGGTGCTGATGCTGAAGAACCAGCCGAGATCCTCGGGTTTCAGGTGGAGGTCGGGGGCCAGGCGCGGCGCGGCGACGCCGGCGGCCTGGAGGTCGAACCCCTCGAACAGCGCCAGAAGGCAGCAGACCGCGACGGTGATGAGGCCGCCCTTGGCCCGGGACGCGGATTGTTCGCCAATGGTCATCGGGTCTCCTGGTGTTTCCTCGACGTCGAACTCTGCGGCCCGATCGGGTTGGTGTTCGTTCAGATCAGCCGAGCTTGGCTATCACCTCGGCCGCTTCGGTGAAGGCGGTGTTGGCGGCGGGCACGCCGGCATAGATGGCGATCTGCATCAGCACCTCCTTCAGCTCGTCCTGGGTGAAGCCGCCCTGTTCCAGGCCGGCGCGGACGTGGAGGCGGAATTCTTCCCAACGGGCCAAACTGGCGCAGATCGCCAGCACCAGCAGCCGGCGCGTGCGATGGTCCAAGCCGGGGCGGCCCCAGATCTCGTTCCAGGCGTAGCGGGTGATCATCGCCTGGTAGTCGGCGGTGAACGCCGTGCGCTTGGCCAACGACTTGTCGACCCAGGCGTCGCCCAGCACCTTGCGTCGCGTGACCAGACCCGCTTCGAACAGGACGTCCTTGGCGTCGCGAACGGCGGTTCCGTGGAGAACCTCGGCCAGGAAGCCGCGCACCGCGCCGGCAAGGGCGGCCGGAGCCTCCAGGCTGGGCAGATGGGCGCCCTCGACCACGGCGTGACGGGCGCCCGGGATGGCTGAGACGATCCGTTCGGCATGGCCTTCGAACGGTGTCGCCATGTCCTTGGCTCCGGTGAGAACCAGGGTCGGCGCGGAGATGGCTGGCAGGGCCTCCAGCAGGGCCATGTCCCGGATCGCCGCCCCGCAACCGCAATAGCCATCGGGGTTCTGGGCCAGCATGCCCGTGCGGACGGTTTCGACCACCTCAGGATGCTTGGCGCGGAAAGCGTCGGAGAAGAAGCGGCCCATCACCGCCTCGACGATGGCGGAGAGCCCCTCGGCGCGGATCAGGGCCAGGCGCTGGTCCCAGGTCGAGGGATCCATCGCCGGCGAGGTGCAGGCCAGCACCAGGGCCTCGACCCGTTCAGGGGCCTTCGGCGCGAGCGCCATGGCGATCATCGCGCCCAGCGAGGTGCCGCAGATCGACGCCTTGGCCGCGCCCGCAGCGTCCATCACCGCCAGCACGTCGTCGGCCAGGAGGTCGAGGCTGTAGTCGCCGGCCGGCGCGTCCGAGGCGCCGTGGCCGCGGGTGTCGATGCGCAGGACGCGGAAGTCGGGCGTCAGCATCGGCACGACCAGGTCGTACAGCGAGAGGTCGCAGCCGATCGAGTTCAGCAGCACCAGGACGGGCTTGTCGGCCGCGCCGTCTGCCCGCCAGTAGATCCGGGCGCCTTGCGAGAGGGCGAAGGGCATCAGCGGTCCTTTCGGTAGGCGGTGAGGGCCCGGCTGACCAGGGCCACGGACTCGCCGGTGTCGGCGCCAATCCGCGCCGCCGTCAGATTGGCGGCCATGCGGCCCGTATCGATGTCCAGACCCTCGACGACGACGGCCATCGCCGCCACAGCGCCGTGGGTCAGTTCGAACAACTCGGCCAGAACGGGGCCCTCGGCCTGCCAGCCGCCCAGCCCGCGCTCGTGCTGCTGGGGCAGGGCGGCCACGATGGTCGCAGCCAGATGCGGCGCGCGAATCGCGGCCGAGAGCGCGACCTGACAGCCGGTGGGATTACGCTTGTGGGCCATGGCCGAGGAGCCGCCGCGTCCGGCGACCTTGGGTTCGAAGGCCTCGGAGACCTCGGTCTGGGCCAGCAGCGTGATGTCGCCGGCGATCTTGCCGACCGCGCCGGTCAGGATGGCGAGGCTGGAGGCCAGGCCCGCCAGGCCTTCGCGGCGGGCGTGCCATGGCGTTTCGGCCGCGGGCAGGCCAAGCAGGGCGGCCAGGCGTTCGGTGACGTCCTGGGCTAGACCGTCCAGGCCGGCCAGCGAGCCTGTCGCCCCGCCCAGTTGCAGCTGGATGGCGGCGGTCTCCCGCTCGAAGCGGGCCAAGGCGCCGGCCACGCCCTGCAGCCAGCCGGCGACCTTGAGGCCGAAGGTGATGGGCTGGGCGGCCTGTAGCAGCGTTCGGCCCAGCATGGGCGTGGCCTCATGCCGCTCGGCAAGGACCGCCAAGGCGTCGGCGAGACGTCGGGCGTCTCGGACCACCAAGGCGGCGCCGACCTTGGCCTGCAGCATCAAGGCCGTGTCGGCCAGATCCTGGCTGGTCGCGCCCTTGTGGACCAGCTTGGCGACGTCGGGATCTGGGATCCGTTCGCGGATCAGCGCGATCAGCGGGATCGCTAGGGTTCCGGCGTGGGACGCGGCTTCGGCCAGGCCGTCGACGTCCGGAAGCTCGGCGCAGGCGGCCGTGATCGTCTCGGCCGCGACGCGCGAGATCAAGCCTGCCTCCGCCTGGGCTCGGGCTAGCATGGCCTCGAACGACAGGGCCGCCCGCAACAGGGCCTCGTCGCCGAACGCGGTCAGCATTTCGAGCGTCGAGGCCGGACGGTCGCGCAGCAGACAGCTCAAGACGGCGACTCCCTTTCAGCCTCAGATGTCGAAGAAGACGGTTTCGCGGTCGCCTTGCAAGACGATGTCGAAGCGCCAAACCGCGCCGGCCTTGCAGGCGATCAGAGTCTCACGGCGCTCGGCGGGAACCAGGGCCAGGATCGGGTCGGCGGCGTTGGCGGCCTCGTCCTCGAAATAGAGCCGCGTCGCCAGCCGCTTGATCACGCCGCGCCCGAAGACGCTGACGGCGATGTGCGGCGCCTGGCGGGCGTCGACGCGGCCGGGGCGAATGGTGAGGAAGCGATAGACGCCGTCCTCGCCGGTCGAGGCGCGGCCCCAGCCGATGAAGCCGATGTCGCCGGATCCATCGACATAGCGACCGGCCGCGTCAGCCTGCCAGATCTCGATCATGGCGTCGGGCACGACCTTGCCGTCGGCGTCCAGCACCACGCCCTCGATGACGATCGGCTCGCCCTCGACCTCGCCCTTGGCGCTCGGAGAGGCCAGCACATAGTGCTCGACCGGGAACAGCTCCGGCCGCGCGCCGATGTCGCTGTCGCCGATCAGGTCGGCGCAGCCCTTCCAGGGCAGGCCGTAGTGGAAGAAGGGGCCCACGGTCTGGGAGGGGGTCTGGCCGAACAGGGCCGGATCCTGGTTGTCGCGGCGCGGGGCGGGATTGACCTGGTCAATCATGGTGGTCGTCCTCGAACGGCGTCCCGTCCCGGCCGCGCAGCACCACGTCGAACAGGTAGCCCAGGGCCCAGTTGGGCTGCGTGGTCTCGATGTCGAAACGCGAGACCAGGCGCTGGCGATAGGGCAGGGGAACGGCGTTGGCGATCGGGTCGATCTCGATCAGCGGATCGTCGGGGAAGTACATCTGGGTAACCAGCCGCGTGGCGAAGGCCGGTCCCAGCAGCGACAGGTGGATGTGCGCCGGCCGCCAGGCGTTGTGGTGGTTGCCCCACGGATAGGCCCCCGGCCGGACGCTGACGAACTGGTAGCGGCCCTCGTCGTCGGTGATCACGCGGCCCGCGCCGGTGAAGTTGGGGTCCAGCGGGGCGTCCCACTGGTCCTTCTTGTGGATGTAGCGCCCGGCGGCGTTGGCCTGCCAGATCTCCACCACGGTGTTGGGGACGGGGCGGCCGTCCTCGTCCAGGACGCGACCCGAGACGATGATCCTCTGGCCCTGGGGCATGGCCTTGTGCTGGGTCGTCAGGTCCGCCAGCGCCCCGCCCATCAGGCGCGACCAGGCGTTGGCGGGGCCGGTCGTCTCCGTCAAGGTGTGCGGGATCCTGACCAGGGGCTGGCGCGGTGAACGCGGGACGGTCGAGGCGTAGGGCGCATGCAGCGACGGCGGCTGGCTGGCGTCCTCGCGTTTGAAGCTCTGGCTCATCAAGGTTTCCTAGACGCGCTCGAAGGCGAGGGCCGCGCCCTGGCCGACACCGATGCAGAGCGTGGCCAGGCCGCGCTTGCCGCCGGTGGCCTCCAGCTGGCGTAGGGCGGTCAGGACCAGCCGCGCGCCCGAAGCCCCCAGGGGATGGCCGAGCGCGATGGCGCCGCCGTTCGGGTTCACATGGGCGCCGTCGTCAGGCAGGCCCAGCTGGCGCAGGACCGCCAAGCCCTGGGCGGCGAACGCCTCGTTCAGCTCGATGGTGTCGAAGTCGCCGATCGAGAGGCCGGTCTTGGCCAACAGCTTGCGAACGGCGGGGACCGGGCCGACCCCCATGACGCGCGGCGGCACGCCGGCGGCGGTGTAGCCGGTGATGCGGGCGCGTGGGGTCAGGCCGTGACGCTTGACGGCGCCCTCGGAGGCGATGACCAGGGCCACCGCACCGTCGTTGACGCCGGAGGCGTTGCCGGCGGTGATCGTGCCGCCCTCGCGGACGACGGGCTTCAGCTTGGCCAGCGCTTCGATCGTGGTCTCGCGCGGGTGCTCGTCGCGGTCGACGATGGTGGGGCCGGTCTTGCCGGGGATCTCGACCGGGGCGATCTCGCCGGCCAGGAAGCCGCTGGCTTGGGCGGCGGCGGCGCGCTGCTGGCTACGCAGGGCGAAGGCGTCCTGATCCTCGCGGCTGACGCCATGGTCCGCCACGACGTTTTCGGCGGTCTCGGGCATGGAATCCACGCCATAGGCCTTGCGCATGGCGGGATTGACGAAGCGCCAGCCGATCGTGGTGTCGAAGATCCCGGCATTTCGCGAGAAGGCGCTGTCGGCCTTGCCCATCACGAACGGCGCGCGGCTCATGCTCTCGACGCCGCCGGCGATCAGCAGGTCGTTGTGGCCCGAGGCGATGGCGCGGGCGGCGTAGCCGATCGCCTCCAGGCCCGAGGCGCACAGCCGGTTGACCGTGACGCCCGGGACCTCGACGGGGAAGCCCGCGAGCAGCAGGGCCATGCGGGCGACGTTGCGGTTGTCCTCGCCGGCCTGGTTGGCGCAGCCCAGCACCACTTCGTCGATAGTGGCGAGGTCGAGGTTGGGGTTGCGTGCGGCCAGGGCCCTCAGCGGGATGGCCGCCAGGTCGTCGGCCCGCACCTTGGCGAGCGCCCCGCCATAGCGGCCGATGGGTGTGCGGATACCGTCGCAGAGATAGGCCGTGGTCATTGGAAGGCTCCCGGATCGAAGGCGGCGCGGGTCTTCGCCCGCACCTCATCCAAACGAACGTTTGGCGCCAGTTCAATGAGTTTCAGGCTTTTCTCCCCCGTGGGTCCCCGTCGCTCCAGGTCGAAGACGCACAGGTCGGTGATCACCATGTCGACACAGCCGGCGCCGGTCAGGGGCAGGGCGCAGCGCTCAAGGATCTTGCTCTCACCGGCCTTGTTGGCGTGGTCCATGACCACGATCACCCGCTTGACGCCGGCCACCAGGTCCATGGCCCCGCCCATGCCCTTCACCATCTTGCCGGGGATGGTCCAGTTGGCGATGTCGCCGTTCTGGGCCACTTCCATGGCGCCCAGGACCGTAAGATCGATATGGCCGCCGCGGATCATGGCGAAGCTCTGGGCGCTGTCGAAGAAGCTCGAGGTCGGCAGCTTGGTGATGGTCTGCTTGCCGGCGTTGATCAGGTCCGGATCGGCCTCGCCCTCGTACGGGAACGGGCCCATGCCCAGCATGCCGTTCTCGGACTGGAGCGTGACGTGCACGCCCTCGGGAATGTGGTTGGCCACCAGGGTCGGAATTCCGATGCCCAGGTTCACGTAGAAGCCGTCCTGCAGCTCGCGCGCGGCGCGGGCCGCCATCTCGTCGCGGGTCCAGGCCATCAGACGGTCTCCGTTTCGCGAGGACGGGTGGTCAGCTTCTCGATCCGCTTTTCGTTGATCGTGCTCAGGATGATCCGATCGACATAGATGCCCGGCGTGTGGATGCTGTTGGCGTCCAGCTCGCCGGCCGCGACGATCTCCTCGACCTCGACGATGGTGACCTTGCCAGCCGTGGCCATCACCGGGTTGAAGTTGCGGGCGGTCATCCGGAACATCAGATTGCCTTCCGGATCGGCCTTCCAGGCCTTGATGATGGCGAGGTCGGCCCGCAGCCAGGTCTCGCGCACATAGGTCTCGCCCTCGAAGTCCTCGACCGGCTTGCCCTCGGCCACCACCGTGCCCACGCCGGTCTTGGTGTAGAAGGCCGGGATGCCGGCGCCGCCGGCGCGGATGCGCTCGGCCAAGGTGCCCTGCGGGTTCAGCTCCAGCGCCAACTGGCCCGACAGATAGAGCTGCTCGAACAGTTTGTTCTCGCCGACATAGCTGGAAATCATCTTCCTGATCTGGCCGTTGTTCAGCAGCATCCACAGGCCGAAGCCGTCGGCTCCGCAGTTGTTGCTGATCACGGTCAGGTTCTTGACGCCCGTGTCCTTCAAGGCGGGTATCAGGGTCTCCGGATTGCCCGACAGGCCAAAGCCGCCCGACATCAGGGTCATGCCGTCGAAGACCACGCCCTCCAGGGCGGCCGCGGCGCTCTCGTAGATCTTGTTCTTCATGGAACGCTCCAGAGCCTTCTAGACCAGGGGAAGGCCGACATAGTTCTCGGCCAGCGTCACCTGGGCGGCGCGCGAGCCCTTGATATAGGCGAGTTCGGCGATCTGCATCTTGCGGTCGAAGCCGTCGCGGTCGGGGAAGCGGTGGGTCAGGCTGGTGAACCACCAGGAAAACCGCTCCGCCTTCCAGACCCGGGCCAGGGCGCGGGCCGAATAGCCGTCGATCCCGGCTTTGGAGCGCTCGTGGTAGTGCTCGACCAGGGCCTCGGACAGCATGATTACGTCGGAGACCGCAAGGTTCATGCCCTTGGCGCCGGTGGGCGGCACGATGTGGGCGGCGTCGCCGGCCAGGAACAAGTGGCCGTACCGCATGGGCTCGGAGACGAAGCTGCGCAGGGGGGCGATCGACTTCTCGAATGAGGGGGCGCGAACGATGCGCGCGGCGGCCTCGGGGCCGAGGCGGATCGAAACCTCGTCCCAGAAGCGGTCGTCTGGCCAGTCCTCCAGGCGATCGTCGAGCGAGCACTGCACGTAGTAGCGGCTGCGGGTCGGCGAGCGCATCGAAGCCAGGGCGAAGCCGCGCTCGTGATTGGAATAGATCAGTTCGTGATCGCAGGGGGGCGCTTCGGTCAGGATACCCAGCCAGCCGAACGGGTAGACCCGCTCGAAGGTCTTCAGCACGTGGGCCGGGATCGCCGCCCGGCTCACCCCGTGATAGCCATCGCAACCGGCGATGAAATCGCAGTCCAGCCGATGTTCAGCGCCGTCCTTGCGCCAGGTGACGTGAGGCCGGTCGCCGTCGATGTGGTGCAGCTGGACCTCGTCGGCGTCGAATACGATCCGCAGGTCGCGCTGCTCGGCGGCGTCGAACAGGTCCTTCATCACCTCCTGCTGGCCGTAGACCATCACGGTCGAGCCGCCGGTCAGTTCGGCCATGTCGATGCGAAACATCTCGCCGTCGCTGGCGAGATTGGTTCCGGCATGGACGAGACCCTCGCGCCGCATCCGGTCGCCGACGCCCAGACGGTCCATCAGGTCGACGGTGACCCGCTCCAGCACGCCAGCGCGCACGCGGCCCTCGACATAGGGGCGGTCCTTGCGCTCCAGGATCACCGCGTCAATCCCGGCCTGTGTCAGCAAGTGGCCGAGGAACAGCCCGGCCGGGCCCGCGCCGATGATGGCGACCTGGGTTCGCACGATGGAGCTCTCCGCCCTGACGCCGCTTCCCGCGACTTGCGGACAAGGTTGACCTCGACGCTGCGCCATGGGGATGGACAGAGCATCACAAAAGTTGGACTTTTCGATCGGGCGCGCGAGCGAACCAACGCCGCTGTGGAGTATCGAACTTGGCTCAAGGTCCCACCGTTCCGAGCTTTTTCCTCTTCGGTGAACCCCTTCGGACGGTGGAGGGCAAGTTCATCCATCTCGAAGAGTTGGACGATCGCACCAGGCCCAACGACTGGAACATCCGCGCTCACGCGCACGCGGATCTCAACCATGTGTTCCACATCGCGGCCGGAGGCGGCGTCATGGACGTGGATGGCGACACCATCGCCTTCGCCGCGCCCTGCCTGGTGCTGGTCCCTTCGGGCCGAGCGCACGGCTTTGCCTACGAGGTCGAGACGGCTGGATCGGTGCTGACGATCGCCGACAGTTATCTACGCGACCTGACCGCCCGCGAGCCGGCGTTCGCAAACCTGTTCCGGGCGCCGCGTCAGTTGCCGCTCGATGCGGCATCCGGGATTGCGTCCTCGCTGGGCGAGTTGTCGCGAGAACTGGTCTGGACCGCTCCTGCCGGCGGCGCGGCCGTCGAGGGACATCTGCTGACCATCCTGGTCGAGGTCCTGCGGAGGCTGGTTCGGGACGAGGCCGCCGCACCCGCCCTGCAGGGCGGGCATGTCACGCTGGTCGCCCGGTTCCGCGAACTGGTCGAGGCGCACTATCGCGAGGGCTTGCCCATTGAAACCTATGCCGGGCGACTTGGCGTGGCGGTGGCGCGCCTTCGCGCCGCCTGCCTGCGGGCGGCGGGCGCCTCGCCACTGCGGCTGGTGCAGGATCGGCTGTTGCTGGAGGCCAAGCGCGCGCTGCTGTACTCGAACATGACGGTCGCGGAGGTCGCCTATCACCTGGGCTTCGAGGACCCCGCCTATTTCTCGCGCTTCTTCGCCAAGGCCGAAGGGGTTTCGCCCAAGCGCTATCGGGCCGAACGGGCGGCTCACGCCTCTTCGATCGGCTAACGACGGCTCGCGCCCAAGCCACGACTTGCGTACATTGTTTGCTTGGCGTACAAAATGGCGAGCGTACAAATAAACGGCGCCGTAAGGTGCTGTCGCGCCAAGGGAAGGAACGACCATGAGCTCGACCCAGGCCGTCTTCGAACGCCTCGACCCCGTCACTGGCGCGGTCGCCACGACATCCATCGCCATGACCGCCGATCAAGCGCGCGCGGCCGTCGACGCCGCTCATGCCGCCTTGCCGACTTGGAGCGCATTGGGCCCTAACGCCCGCCGCGCCTTGCTGTCCAAGGCGGCTGGGGCCCTGGAGGCGCGGGCCGACGACTTCGTCGCCGCGATGATGGGCGAGATCGGCGCCACCGAGGGCTGGGCGCGGTTCAACCTGATGCTGGCCGCCTCGATGGTCCGCGAGGCCGCGGCGCTGACCACCCAGATCAACGGCGAGGTGATTCCGTCCGACAAGCCGGGCTGCCTGGCCATGGCCGTGCGCGAACCGGTCGGCGTCATCCTGGGCATCGCGCCATGGAACGCGCCGATCATCCTGGGCGTCCGCGCGGTGGCGACGCCCCTGGCGTGCGGCAACACCGTCGTGCTGAAGGCTTCCGAAAGCTGCCCCCGCACCCATGGCCTGATCGCCGAGGCCTTCACGGCCGCCGGCCTGCCCGAGGGCGCGCTGTCGATCGTCACCAACGCGCCCCAGGATGCGGCCGAGGTGGTCGGCGCCCTGATCGATCACCCAGCGGTGCGGCGGATCAATTTCACCGGCTCGACCGCAGTGGGCAAGATCATCGCCAAGCGTGCGGCCGAGCACCTTAAGCCCGTGCTGCTGGAACTGGGCGGCAAGGCCCCGCTGGTCGTGCTGGAAGACGCCGACCTGGACGAGGCCGTCAAGGCCGCCGCCTTCGGCGCCTTCATGAACCAGGGCCAGATCTGCATGTCGACGGAGCGGATCATCGTCGTCGACGCCATCGCCGACGCCTTCGTCGAGAAGTTCGCCGCCAAGGCTTCCAGCCTCGCGGTCGGCGACCCGCGCGAAGGCAAGACGCCGCTCGGCGCGGTGGTCGACCTGAAGACCGTCACGCACGTCCAGGGCTTGGTGGCCGACGCTGTGAGCGCCGGCGCGGTCCAGGTCAGCGGTGGTCCGGCTCAGGGCGTGCTGATGCCCGCCACGGTCGTCGACAAGGTCACGCCCGCCATGCGGCTGTTCCGCGAGGAGAGCTTCGGTCCCGTGGTCGGCGTGATCCGCGCCCGCGACGAGGAGCACGCCATCGCCTTGGCCAACGACACCGAATACGGCCTGTCCGCTTCGGTCTTCACGCGCGACGTCGCCCGCGGCCTGAAGGTGGCGCGGCGGATCCAGTCGGGCATCTGCCACGTCAACGGTCCGACCGTCCACGACGAGGCGCAGATGCCGTTCGGCGGCGTCAAGGCCTCGGGCTACGGCCGCTTCGGCGGAAAGGCCGGCATCGACGCCTTTACCGAGCTGCGCTGGATCACGGTCGAGACCCAACCCGGCCATTTCCCGATCTGACGATATCATTCGACGCCTCGCGTCACCCGCTTCGAACTCCAAGGAACGCCCATGACCGACGCTAACGACACTGCAACCTTCCGGGTCGAGAACCGCATCGCCTGGGTGAAGTTCAACCGCCCCGACAAGCGCAACTGCATGAGCCCCACCCTGAACCGCCGCATGATGGAGGTGCTGGACGAGCTGGAGTTCCGCGACGACGTCGGCGTGCTGGTCCTGACGGGCGAGGGATCGGCCTGGTCCGCGGGCATGGACCTGAAGGAATATTTCCGCGAGACCGAAGCCAAGGGCCTTGGCGCCACCCGCCAAGCCCAGCGCGAGTCCTACGGCTGGTGGCGGCGTCTGCGCTGGTACCAGAAGCCGACCATCGCCATGGTCAATGGCTGGTGCTTCGGCGGCGGCTATGGCCCGCTCTACTCCTGCGACCTGGCGATCGCGGCCGACGAGGCCCAGTTCGCCCTGTCGGAAATCAACTGGGGCATTCTGCCGGGCGGCGGCGCCACCAAGGTGGTGGTCGACCTGATGCCGCTGCGCGACGCCATGTACCACGCCATGACCGGCGAGCTGATCGACGGCCAGAAGGCCGCCGCCTGGCGCCTGGTCAATGAAAGCGTGCCGCTGGAGCGCCTGGAGGCGCGGGTGCGCGAGCTGGCCGAGGTGCTGCTTAAGAAGAACCCCGTGGCCCTGAAGGCGACCAAGGACGCCGTCCGCCGGGTCAAGGAAATGACCTACGACAACGCCGAGGACTACCTGGTCCGGGCCCAGGAGGCCGCCAATTCCTACGACAACGACGGTCGCAAGGAGGGCATCAAGCAGTTCATCGACGACAAGACCTACAAGCCCGGCCTGGGCGCCTACGATCTCGCCAAGCAGAGCTGAGACGGGGGCAGGGAGGAAACGACGACGGGAGGGACGACTAGAATGACTCCGATGGACCATGTCGCCCTCCAGGCGCGTCTCCAGCCCGACCGGCTGGCGGCCGGCGACTTGGCCGGCGGCCGTCGCTGGACCTATGCCGAGCTCGACGCCGACATCGGTCGCGCGGCGGGCGTGCTGCGGCGACGCGGGGTGGGCGAGGGCGACCGCCTGGCGGTGCTGGCCAGGAACCGGGTCCTGCTGGCGATCCTGCACCTGGCCTGCGCCCGGCTGGGGGCGATGTTCGTGCCGCTGAACTGGCGGCTGAGCGCCGGCGAGATCGCCGCCCTGGTCGAGGACGCCGAGCCGGCCCTGATCGTCGGCGACGCCCAACTCGGCGCCATGGGCCTCGAGGGGCTCGACCTCGACATCCTGGGGGCCGAGATCCTGGCGGCCGAGCCAGAGTCGGCCACGCTCGCCGATCGCGAGCGCCCGTCGCTGATCCTCTACACCTCGGGCACCTCGGGTCGGCCCAAGGGGGTGCTGTTGTCGGAGCGCAACCTGGACCAGACGGCGATCAATTTCGGCCGCCTGGGCAAGGTCACCCACCAGAGCGTCTTCCTGGTCGACGCGCCGATGTTCCACATCATCGGCCTGGTGACATCGATCCGTCCCGCCCTGATGCACGGTGGGACCATCCTGGTGTCCGACGGTTTCGAGCCTGGTCGCACGTTGGGCCGCCTGGGCGATCCCGCGTTGGGCGTGACCCACTATTTCTGCGTGCCCCAGATGGCCGCGATGCTGCACCGTCATCCGGACTTCGACGCCTCGGCGCTGGGGCGGTTGACGGCGGTCTTCACTGGCGGTGCGCCCCATCCGGCCGCCGACATCCGCGCCTGGCTGGCCGATGGCGTCCCGGTCGTCGACGGCTACGGCATGAGCGAGGCCGGGACCGTGTTCGGCATGCCGGCCGACCTGGCGCTGATCGACGCACGAGCCGGCTCGGCGGGCCTGGCCATGTCCTCCGTGGCCACCCGGATCGTCGACGAGCATGACAACGAGTGCCTCCCAGGCATCGCCGGTGAGCTGCTGTTGAAGGGCGACAATGTCTTCCAGGCCTACTGGCGGCGACCGGACGAGACCGCGCGGGCGTTCACCCCCGATGGCTGGTTCCGCACCGGCGACATCGCCCGTGCTGACGCCGAGGGCTATCACTGGCTGGTCGACCGCAAGAAGGACATGTTCATCTCGGGCGGGGAGAACATCTATCCGGCCGAAATCGAGGCGGCCCTTGCGGACCATCCGGCCATCGCCGAGTGCGCCGTCGTCGGCGTGCCTGATCCGCGCTGGGGCGAAATCGGCCATCTGGTCGTGACCTGCCGCGACGGCGCCATCCTCGATCTGACCTTGATCCTGAACCATCTCGAAAATCGGCTGGCCCGCTATAAGCTGCCCAAGGCTCTGACCCTGGTCGCGGCGCTGCCGCGCACGGCTTCGGGCAAGATCCAGAAAACGGTCCTGCGCGAGCGGCTGCTCGGCCAGGATCCAAGAACCTGAACGCCGGCGGTCTCTGGGGGGAGCGACCGGCGAGCCTGAGGGAGGATGAGATGGCGTTGAGTCTCGACGGACAGGGCGGCGCGACCCGGACCGGGATCGGGCTAGAGGCGTGGAACGCGCTGGTCGCATCGACCTTCGACAATCTCGTGGTCGACGCCGACCGGGAGGGGTTCGAGGGCCGCATGGACGTGCGCGACCTGGGCGGCATGGACTTGTCCCGCGTCGCCTCCAGCGCCGCGGTGGTGCGGCGAGGCCGAGCGTCGTGGGCCCAGCGACCCTATTTCAAGCTGCACGTCCAGGACCTCGGCCGCAGCCTGAACCTGCAGGATGGCCGGGAGGCGGTGCTGGAGGAGGGCGACCTGATGCTGTGCGATCCGGCGCGGCCCTACACGATCCGGTTCGACGATCCCAACCGCATGCTGGTGCTACGGATCCCCTCCGAGCGATTGGCCGACCGGATGGGCGATCCCGAGGCCCTGTGCGGCCGTCGTCTGGCTGGCGACGGCCTGGCCGGCGCTCTGCTGACCTCGTTCATCCGGACGCTGTGGACCAACGCCGGCCAGGGCACCGCGCCCGTCGGCGAGGCGGTGCAGGACGCGGCCCTGTCTCTGCTGAGCGCTGTCGCTCGGGAAAATGAAGGGCAGGCGAGGGCTGTCCGCGACCTCGACGCCGGCCAGGGCGCGGGCGCGCGGATCAAGCGCTTCATCGACGAGAACCTTTGCGATCCGGACCTCAGCGTGGGGCGCGTCGCCGGCGCGCTGGGCGTTTCCCCGCGCTACGTCCAGATGGTGTTCGCCGGCATGGCCACCACGCCACTGGCCTATATCCGGCGCAAACGGCTGGAACGGGCGGCGCGAACCCTGCGGGAGGATGGTACGGCCTGCAACATCACCGACCTGTCGTTCGGCCTGGGCTTCAACGACCTTTCGCATTTCAGCCGGGCTTTCAAGGCCTTCTACGGAGTCGGACCGCGCGAGTTCCGGGCCAGCTGAGTCTTTTTCGACGCCCACGTTCGCGAAAACGACATCGGGCTTCGCATCCGTGAAAGTCGCCTTCGCGCCTGGCCAAGTTTGATGGCGCCGCCCGTGCTCCTCTGTCGACAACGACATAAAAGGGAGGTTCGGGCCATGGGGCGTAAGCTCTGGTTACATCAGGTGTTCGGGGCGGCGTCCCTGTTTGCCCTGGCGGCGGCCGGCGCCGCGCACGGCCAGGCCGTCGTGGAGGAAGTTGTCGTCACCGCCCAGAAGCGGGCCGAGAACGTCCAGGACGTGCCGATCGCCATTTCCGCCTTCACCGAAAATGCGCTGCAGGAACGAGCCGTGGGCAACGTCGCCCAGCTGTCTAACCTGGCGCCCAACGTCACCCTCGACGGCGGCACGCCGTTCTCGGGTTCGCCCTCGGTGCTGTCGGCCTATGTGCGCGGCATCGGCTCGGACGACTTCGCGTTCAACATCGATCCGGGCGTCGGCATCTATGTCGACGGCGTCTATCTGGCCCGCACCGTCGGCGCCAACCAGGACCTGCTGGACGTCGAGCGCATCGAGATCCTGAAGGGTCCGCAAGGCACTCTATTCGGCCGCAACACCATTGGCGGCGCGATCTCGATCGTGACGCGCGAACCGGGCGACACCTTCAAGTTCAAGGGCGACGTCACCGTCGGCAGCTTCAACCTGATGCAGGCCCGCGGCAGCGCCGACCTGCCGCTGGCCGAGGGGCTGTCCTCGTCGATCACGTTCGGGATCAAGAGCCGTGAGGGTCATGTCGAGCGCATCCCCTTCCCGGACGCGCGGGCCCGCAACACGACCTCCTATACGGCCTTCCCGTCGTCCGACTTCAACACGGCGTCGCGCGAGGGCGGTGAGAACAGCTGGAACCTGCGCGGCAAGCTGAAGTGGAGGGGCGAGTCCACCAAGGTCGTGCTGGCGGCCGACTACACGCACGAGGATGGCGACGGCCTGGCCAACACCCTGATCGGCACGACGGTGACGGTTCCGGGCAATTTCGCCGGTACGACCAACCTGCCGGGCACGGCCTTCGATCCGACGGGGACTACGGGCTTCCTGTTCGGCGGGCTCTACAACTTCTGCATCGGCGCGACCGGCGCGCAGATCGCGGCCCGCAACGCCCAGGCCCTGTGCGGCGTGCGCGGCACGCAGTACAGCCCCAACCTCCATGTCGCCTCGCTGGCCAGCGTCAATGTCGACGCCGACCCGAATAACGACCGGCTGCCCTATGACAGCCGCTTCGTCAGCAAGGACATCGACAAGAGCTACGCCACCGGCAACAGCTTCTCGAACCTGGTCAACTGGGGCACGGGCCTGACGGTCGAGCACAGCCTCACCGACGACGTGACTCTGAAGTCGATCACCGCCTACCGCAAACTGCTGTGGAAGAGCGGCACCGACGCCGACGGCTCGCCGCTGAACATCGGCCAGCTCAGCTTCGACATGAAGCAGTGGCAGTTCAGCCAGGAGCTGCAGTTGCTGGGCTCGGCTTTCGACAAGAAGCTCAATTACGTGCTGGGCGCCTATTACTTCAAGGAAAAGGGCTCGCTGCACGACTACGTCACCTTCGACGAAGGCTTGCTGCAGGTCGACGGTCCCAACCAGCTTGAGACCAAGAACTACGCCGCGTTCGGCCAGATCGACTGGCGTCCGATCGACCTGATCGGCGTCACGATCGGCGGTCGCTACACCAAGGAAAAGAAGCTGTTCGAGGGCGGGCAGCAGGACCTGAACGGCTTCAACTACAAGCTCTTCGGCTGTTCGGACGCCAACGGCAACATCACGCCGAACGGGCCTTTCCCGCTGGCGCCGGTCTCATGCCAGACGGGCCTGAGCTATCCGGATCCCAGCAATCCGGTGCGCGTCTACGCGCCCGGCGTCAACGAGCAGACGTTCAGCAACTTCTCGCCAAAGGTCGGGGTGCAGCTGCACCCGGGCGACGACCTGATGGCCTATGTCAGCTGGTCCAAGGGCTACAAGACCGGGGGCTGGACCACTCGCCTGACCAATCCCCAGCTGCTGGCCCAGCCGTTCGGCGAGGAGACCGCCACCACCTGGGAGGCCGGCTTCAAGTCGAAACTGCTGGACCGCCGCCTGCAACTGAACGGCTCGGTGTTCCAGACGCAGTACGACGGCATCCAGCTGAACTTCCAGCAGGGCACCTCGCCGACCATCCGCAACGCCGGCGACGCCAAGATCAAGGGCGCCGAGATCGAGGCGGTCGCCGTGCCCATGGACGGGCTCACCATCAATGCGTCTGTCGGATATCTGCACGCCCGCTACACCGACGTGCTGGCCGGCGTGCTGGCGGTCAGCGGTCCCAACCCCTTCCAGGCGGGCACCTTCGTCGGCGCCCCGCTGCCCAAGACGCCGAAGTGGAAGATCAACGTCAGCCCACGCTACGAGTTCAAGCTGGCCAACGGCGGGTCGATCACGGCGATCGGCGACTGGACCTACACCTCCAGCATCTGGAACAACGCCCAGCGCACCTATCTGCTGAAGCGTCCGGCCGTGCAGGTGGTGAACGCCAGCCTCGCCTATGCCGATCCCGGCGGCGCCTGGACCCTCGCGGTGGGCGGCACGAACCTGACCGACAAGCGCTACCTGACGACCGGCAACGAGAACATCGCCGCCGGCGCCATCTTCGGCACCTACAGCCGGCCGCGCGAAGCCTATGTCCGTCTTGGCGTGACATTCTGACGAAGGCGGGGCGAGCGCGTCCGCCGCTCGCCCCATGTCGCCCTTCGGGGCTTGAATATTTAGGAGCGCGAGATCGCCATGAACGACATGAGCCCGCGACCCCCCGTGGCTGCGCCCCTGCTGTCGGCCGACAACTGGAACGGGCGGTTGTTCTCCGACGGTTGGCGCTCGTCCCAGGGCGGCGTGATCGAGGTGCTGGAGCCGGCCACCGAGACGGTGCTGACCCGCGTGGGGCGCGCCGACCGTTCGGACGTCGTCCGCGCCGCCGCGTCGGCCAAGATGGCTCAGCCCGCCTGGGCGGCTCTGACCGCCGACGCGCGCCAGAAAGTGCTGCTGAGGGCCGCCGACCTGTTGGAAGAGCACGCCGTCGACCTGGCGCCGTGGATCATGCGCGAGAGCGGTTCGGTCGCAGGCAAGGCCGCGGTCGAGCTGGAACACGCTGCGGGCTTCGTGCGGCAGGCTGGCGTGATGGCGACCGAGGCCGCGGGGCTGGTCCTGCCCGCCTCACCGGACAAGACCAGCATCGCGCGCCGTGTTCCCTTGGGCGTGGTCGCCGTGATCTCGCCGTTCAACTTTCCGCTGGTGCTGTCGATCCGCGCGGTGGCTCCCGCCTTGGCCGTCGGCAATGCGGTGGTGCTCAAGCCTGACCCGCGCACGCCCATCAGCGGCGGCTTCTTGATTGCTCGGGTGTTCGAGGCGGCCGGCCTGCCCGAGGGCCTGCTGCATGTCCTGCCCGGCGACGCCGAAGCCGGTGACGCCCTGTGCCGGGATCCGAACATCGCCATGATCGCCTTCACCGGCTCCACCGCCGCGGGCCGCAAGGTCGGCGAGGTCGCGGGCGGGCGCCTGAAGAAGGTGGCGCTGGAGCTGGGCGGCAAGAACCCGTTGATCATCCTCGACGACGCCGATCCGGACGTCGCGGCTTCCAACGCGGCCTGGGCGGCGTGGCTGCACCAGGGCCAAATCTGCATGACCGCCGGCCGACTGCTGGTCCAGCGCGGGATCCACGACGCGGTGGTCGAGCGCCTGGCCGTCAAGGCAGCGCACCTGCCGGTCGGCGATCCGATGCGCGGCGACGTGGCGCTGGGCCCGCTGATCAGCCGGAGCCAGCTGGACCGGGTCCATGCCATCGTCGCCGACACGGTGGCGGCCGGCGCCCAACTGATCGCCGGCGGGACGCATGACGGCCTATTCTACGCGCCGACAGTGCTGGCCGGGGTCAAGCCGGGCATGCGGGCGTTCGAGGAGGAGATCTTCGGCCCCGTGGCGGCGATCACCGTCTTCGACGAGCTGGACGAGGCCGCGAGCCTGGCCAACCATGGGCCCTATGGCCTGGCGGCGGGGATCATCACCGGTTCGGTGGGGCGCGGCATGGGCCTGGGGAGGGCGCTCGAGGTGGGGCACCTGCATATCAATGAGCAGACGGTCGAAGCCGGGCCTCACGCGCCGTTCGGCGGCATGAAGGCTTCCGGCAACGGAACCCGGATCAGCGGGCCGGCGAACCTGGACGAGTTCACCACCTGGCGGTGGGAAACGGTCAAGGCCGTGGCCACGCCCTATCCGTTCTAGACCCGCGGCTTCGAGGAGTTCGTCCGCATGCAGATCACAGCCGCCGTCACGCGCAGTCCCGCCGGTCCGTTCAGCCTGGAGCCGCTGGAGATCGAGGAGCCCCGCGCGGGCGAGATCCTGGTCCGCGTGGTCGCCACGGGGGTCTGCCACACCGACATGGTGATGCGCGACCAGCACCTGCCCACGCCCCAGCCGGTCGTCCTGGGTCACGAGGGCGCCGGAATCGTCGAGAGGGTCGGTCCCGGCGTGACCAAGGTCGCGCCGGGCGACCATGTGGTCATGACCTTCAACTCCTGCGGCCGGTGTCCGTCGTGCGAGGACCACGCGCCGACCTATTGTCACGAGTTCTTCCCGCGCAATTTCATGGGTGCGCGTGAGGACGGCTCGTCGGGATTGTCGCGGGAAGGGGAGACCATCCACGCCAACATCTTCGGCCAGTCGTCGTTCGCCACCTACGCTCTCTGTCATGAACGCAACGCGGTGAAGGTCGACAAGGCCGCGCCCCTGGAAATCCTGGGCCCGCTCGGCTGCGGGGTGATGACCGGGGCGGGGGCGGTGATGAACGCCTTGAAGGTCCCCGCCGGCCGCTCGCTGGCGGTGTTCGGCGCCGGCGCGGTTGGCCTGTCGGCGGTGCTGGCGGCCAAGGCGATCGGGGCTGGCCCGATCATCGCCGTGGACATCAATCCCGATCGGCTGGCCTTGGCGCTGGAGTTGGGCGCCGACCACGCGTTGAACGGCGCGGAGGGCGGGGTGGTCGAGAAAATCCAGGCGATCACCGGGACCGGCGCGCAGTTCTCGATCGACACCACGGCCAACCTGAAGGTCATGCGCCAGGCGGTCGACTGCCTGGGCGCGCGCGGCGTCTGCGGCCTGGTCGGCGCGTCCAAGATGGGCGACGAACTGCCGTTGGACGCGGTGTCGGTGATGAGCGGCGGCAAGGTGGTGCGCGGCGTGGTCGAAGGCGACGCCGATCCCGACGTATTCATCCCGGAGCTGATCGCCCTGCACCAGGCTGGCCAGTTCTCGTTCGACCGCCTGATCCAGTTCTACCCGCTGTCGGAGATCAACCAGGCCGTCGCGGACGGCGAAGCTGGACGGGTGATCAAGCCCGTGGTGCGGATGGCCTGATCCTTTCGGACGGCCTTTCGCATCCCTTGGGCCCGGCGCGAACCTCGCGCCGGGCTCTTTTTTGATCAAAGGTCCAGCACCAGGCGCGAGGTGCGGGCGCGCGAACAGCAGGGCGTGAACTGGTTGTTCGCGGCTCTTTCCTCGTCGGTCTGGAAGGCGTCGCGGTGGTCGGGCTGGCCATCCGTCACGCGGGTCAGGCAGGTGCCGCAGACGCCTTGCTCGCACGAGACCGGCACGAAGACGCCGGCGGCCTCCAGGGCCTGGGCGGCGGTCTGGTCGGCCGCCACCGGCACTACCTGTCCGGTGCTGGCGATCACCAGCTCAAACGGCCGGTTCTCGCCCTCAGGCCCAGGCGCGGCGGCGAAATGCTCCTTGCGGATCTGGTCCGCGGCCCAGTCGCGCGCCAGGGCGCCGTCGACCACATGGCTCATGAACCCGCCGGGACCGCAGACATAGAGACGGCGGCCCGGCGCCGGATCGGCGAGTGCGACGTCAAGGTCGAGTCGTGTTTCCGGCTCGGCGTCGAACGACAAGCGCACCACGTCCGCGAACGGCGCCGCGGCCAACTCGTCCAGGAACGCCGCCCGCGAGCGGTCGCGAGCGCAGTAGTGGAAGAGGAACGGGCGGCCCAGGGCGTGCAATCGTCGAGCCATGGCCAGGATCGGCGTGACGCCGACCCCGCCGGCAAACAGCAGGTGCTCATCAGCCGTCTCGTCCAGCGCGAACAGGTTGCGTGGGAGGCTGATGTCCAACGTCGCGCCGTCGGTCAGCGCCTCATGGACATAGGTCGAGCCGCCGCGCGAGGTCGGCTCGCGCAAGACGGCGATCCGATAATGACTGCGATCGGCCGGATCGTTGCACAGCGAATATTGCCGCGTCAGGCCGTTCCCCAGGAACAGGTCGATGTGGGCGCCGGCGTCGAACGGCGGCAGGTCGCGGCTTTCGGCGCAGACCAAGTCCAGCCGCACGACGCCCTCGGCGGCCTGGGCGCGGGACGCCACCCGGACCTTGATCATCCAGCGGCTGCCGCCAACGGGCCGGCCTCGGCGGCGATCGCCTTGTCGATGGCCATGCGCGAGCGCACGCCGCCAGCGTCGATGTTCAGCTTCAGGAGCTTGCGGTCGGGATAGGCCAGCAGGTTCTTTTGTTGCCGCTCCAGCATCTCCAGGTCTTCGGAAAAGATCCTGCCTTGGCCTTCGCGAATAGTGTCGGTCAGGCCCGTGTCCTGGACAGCGAAGCTGCGCGCCATGCCCCAGAAGTACCAGTGCGAGGTCTCGGTCTCGGGGGTGATGAAGTCGACGACAACGCTGGAGACCTTCTTGTCGGCCGGCGCGTCATAGCCGCCATGACCCGCCAGGGCGACGCCGACCTCGATCATCACGTGGCTGGGCAACGAGAAGCGGCAGATCTGCCAGCGGTCGACGAGGGCGTCTTCGGGCAGGCCGGCGCCGCGCAGCGCCATGCGCCAGAACGGCGGCGCGTGGATGCCTTCCATGAAACGGCTGGTCACCACTTCCTCTCCGTCGAGGCGCGTGGTGACCGGCGCTTCGTCGATCTCCTTCTGGCCGATGCTCGTGGCGTGGACGTAGGTCTCGTGGGTCAGGTCCATCAGGTTGTCGACCATCAGCCGGTAGTCGCAGGCGATGTGATAGAGGCCGCCGCCATAGGCCCAGTCGGGGCTGTCGGCCCAGAACAGCGGATGCAGCTTGGCGGGGTCGGCCTGGACGGGATCGCCGGGCCAGACCCAGACGAAGCCGTGGCGCTCCAGCACCGGGAAGGCGTGGATGGCGGGGAAGGCGGCGACGCGCTGACCCGGCATCGATGTCGCGCGCCCTTCGCAGCCCATGGTCAGGCCGTGATAGCCGCAGACCAGCTCGCCATCCCGGACGAAGCCCAGCGAGAGGGGCGCGCCCCGGTGGGGGCAGAAATCCTCCAGGGCGACCGGGCGGCCATCCTTGCCGCGATGGAGCACCAGGGCCTGGCCGCAGATCCGCCGACCCAGGGGCTTGTTCGCGATCTCGTCGGGCGTGCAGGCGACGTACCAGGCGTCAAGCGGCCAGGGCGCGGCCTTGGCCATGGTTTCGGGACCCATCGTCGTTTCCTCGTGCCTTGGTCTGGCGACCTATTGGATCCAATCTTGATCGCAATCGCGACGTCGTCAAGATTGGATCCAATTGAAAGCTTGTGAGCGTCTCGACGGGTCGGCTACGGTCGCGGCCATGGACATGCCAAGCATGAAGCCGGGCCAGCGCGTGATGATGGCCCTCCGCAAGATGATCGCCTCGGGTGAGATCAAGAGCGGCGAACGCATCGCCGAGATCCCGACGGCGGCGGCGCTGGGCGTCTCCCGTATGCCCGTGCGCACGGCCCTGCGAAGCCTGGAGCAGGAAGGGCTGGTGGTGCGGCTGGGCGCGCGGGGCTATGCGGCCCGGGGCGTGTCCAGCGACCAGATCCGCGACGCCATCGAGGTGCGAGGCGTTCTTGAAGGTTTTGCGGCGCGACGCCTGGTCGAGCGGGGCATGAGCTCCGAGACCCATGCGCGCCTCGCCGGCCTGATCGCGGAAGGCGAGGCCTTGTTCGCGACAGGACGTCTGGCCGCCGAGGACGTGGATCGCTACGCCGCCTACAATCAGGCGTTCCACGACACGCTGGTGGCCGCGGCGGGCAACGGCGCGGTCGAGGGCGCGCTGGCGCGCAACAGTTTCGAACCGTTCGCGGGCGCCGGGGCCCTGGCGCTGGACCTGGCGGACCTCGCAGCCGAGTACGAGCACCTGCTGGCCGCCCATCGCCAGCACCAGTCGGTGCTGGACGCCATCGTGCAGGGCAATGCCGACGAAGCCGAGCGGATCATGCGAGACCACGCCCTGGCGGCCATTCGCAACGCCAAGGTGTTCGAGGCGGCGGCCAGCGCGGGTTCGCCGCTGGGCGCCGCGTGGACCATTCGCGCCGACTGACGGCATGGCGGAAACGCGAAGGATCTGGAGGTCCCGCGGAAAGCCCTTTAAATGCAATCAGGATACAGTTCGCTTGGCGTGCTAATTGGGGGTTTGTCGACATGGAAGAGACCGCCGCCTTTGGCGTCCTGGGACAACGGCTGGGCCTGCAACTGCACTCGACCGACGTGCGGATCATGGCCGGGTTGGCGGCTCGCCTGACCCCCCTGAACGTGACCCCGGCGCGCGCCACGGCGATCGTCTACATCGCCCTTAACGCCGGCTGCGACCAGGTCACCCTCGGGAGAGCCTTGGGCATCAACCGGGCCAGCACGATGAAGGCCGTCGACGAACTGGAAGCGCTGGGCGCGATCGAGCGCCGGCCGGGCCGTGACCGTCGAACCAACGCCCTGCACCTGACCGCCGCCGGCGAGACCCTGCGGGTTCGGATCGAGGAGGCCACGCTCGAGCACGATCGAGACGCTTTCGCCGCCCTGACGGAAGTCGAACGCGCCGAGTTCGGTCGCCTTCTCGCCAAGCTCCGCCGCGTGGGGGCGGACGGTCCGGCTCTGGACGCGAACAAGGAGCCGTAGACGGCCGTACGCAAGAGGCCTTGCGCGGGTCGGCGGCGGCGGAAATGACGCTCGAGTTCGCGTCTGTCAAAGTCGTCTTCGCACCTGGGCAAGCCACTCGCCCGGCGCTCGTGCTCCAGTCCTCTTCACGTCTTCCCGCGAGGTTCGCGCGCGTCGACGGATTTGATTGAGGGGCTCGCATGATTGACCGGACGGCCGTCGTCGATGGCGTCAAGATCCGCTACGTCGATACGGGCGGCGAGGGCGTTCCGCTTTTCCTCTCCTCGGGCATCGGCGGCTCGCTGGAGCTTTGGTCGAGGCAGCTTGAGGCGCTGGCGGGAAGCCATCGCCTCATCGCCTGGGACTATCCCGGTCACGGCCTGTCCGACATGGGGCGTCAGCCCTATGATCCAGACAGCTACGCGGCCTGCGCCCTGGCCCTGCTGGATGTGCTTGGCTTGGAGCGGGTGATCGCCGTGGGCAACTCGCTGGGCGGGACCGTCGCCTTGCGCCTGTCGGGTCTGGCGCCCGACCGCATCGCCGGTCTGGTGCTGGTCGCGCCGGCCATGCTGGGCCCGGAGGTCTTCCTGCCGTTCCGATTGATGTCCTTGCCGCTGCTCGGCGAATTGATGGCCAAGCCTGGCGAGGCGTCGGTCGAGCGCCAGCTGGTCGCGCTGTTCCACGACCCCGCCGTGGTGACGGAGGATCTTCGTGCGATCGTCCGGCGCAATGTTCACCGCCCCGGAGCGGCCAAGGCGCTGTTAGGAACCTTGCGCCGGACCATGTCCTTGGCCGGCGTCCACGAATCCGTCTGGCGAAAGAGCCTCCAGTGCTTGGAGGCGGCGGCCAGCCCGGTCCTGCTGATTCATGGCAAGCAGGACGCCGTGCTGCCGTTTCAGCAGTCCGAGAGGCATGCGGCCTTGCCGCAGAGGGGGCAGTTTGTGCTGCTCGACGCGTGTGGTCATACGCCGCAATTCGAACGGGCCGAGGAGTTCAACGGCCTTCTGACGACATTTGCGCGCCGGGCCGTCTCTCGCTGAAGTCGGCGGGAGCCGAGGGCGGCTCGGCGTTCAGGAAGCCCCGGTTCCAGGCGACCAGCGGCGGACCGGGGGTCAGGCGGTATTCGGCGGCCGTGACGATGAAGACCGAGTGGGTGCCCGCATCTGCGACGCTGTCGATCCGACAGCGGGCGTCGGCCAGGCCGCCGCGGTAGACCGGCGGGGCGCCGTCCGGGAGCCGCCACCGCTCGGGCGCATGGCGTTCAGCCGCACGAGCCGGGCCCGCGAAGCGAAGGGCCTCTTCCCGGTCGGTTGCGCCCAGCAGCGCCACGCCGCACTCGCGCGCGGACCGCAAGGCATCGTGACAGCCAGCCTCCTTGCGCACGCAGAACAGAAAGCGGGGCGGCTCGACGGACAGGCCGATGATCGAGCTGACCAGCAGGCCGCGCGGCGTCTGGCCGTCCCAGCAGGAGATGATGGCGACGCCGCTCGCCAGGTGCGCCAGCACCTCCTTGAACGCGACCATGGAGGTGGCGTCCATCGACGAGGGCGAGACGGCGTCGTAGGGAGCCACGGGTCAGCTCGCCGCCCGCGCCAGGCGAAGGTCGCGCTCGGCGACCCGCTGGCGGACCAGCGGGATCAGGTCGCGACCGTAGGCGATGGCGTCCTCGACCGGGTCGAAGCCGCGGATCAGGAAGGTCGAGACGCCCAGGTCGTAGTAGTCGAGCAGGCTTTCGGCGACCTGTTCCGGCGTGCCGACCAGGCCCGTGGAGTTGCCTTGCGCGCCGGTGACGCCGGCGACGCCGGTCCACAGGCGCTTGTCGAGACGCGAGCCTTGCGCGGCCGCGTCCAGCAGGCGCTGCGAGCCGGCGTTGGGCGGACGGTGACCCGTGGTCGGCAAGCCGGCGGCCTCGCGCAGCGCCTTGGCGCGAGCGACGATGTCGTCGGCGCGCGCCCAGGCGGCTTCCTCGGTGTCGGCGATCACTGGACGCAGCGACAGCGAGAAGCGCACCTGGCGGCCGTGCTTGGCCGCGGCGGCGCGGACGCGGGCGATGGTCTCGCGCACCTGGGCCTGGGTTTCGCCCCACAGGGCGTAGATGTCGGCGTGCTTTCCCGCCACCGGAATGGCCGCATCGGACGAGCCGCCGAAATAGATCGGGATATGCGGCGCCTGAAGCGGCTTCACCGCGCCGAAGCCCTGGTCGACCTTGTAGTACTTGCCCTCGTAGTCGAACGGCTTGTCGCCGGTCCATTCGGCGCGAACGATGTCCAGGTACTCGCTGGTGCGGGCGTAGCGCTCGTCCTTGGTCAGGTGGTCGCCGTCCTTGGCCAGTTCCTCGTCCGACCCGCCGGTGATGATGTGCACGGCGACCCGGCCGCCAGTGAAGTGGTCCAGCGTCGCCAGCTGCCGGGCGGCCAGGGTCGGTTGGGTGAAGCCCGGCCGGTGGGCGATCATGAAGTTCAGTCTCGTGGTCACCGAAGCCGCATGGGCGACGACCAGCTGGCTTTCCGGGCCGGTCGAGTGGAAGGCGACCAGGGCGCGGTCGAAGCCGCCGTCCTCATGCACGCGGGCGGTCTTCTCGACATAGGCTACGTCGATGGCGGGGCCGAACGGCGGATGGATCTCGGACGCGTGCTGCGTGCCGATGAAACCGATGAATTCAACGCTCATGGCGGGCTCCAGTTTGGGGTTCGATCTTAGGGACGGCCTCGCCCGACGATGAGCGAGGAGTTTTCAAGCGCGTTATGCGGGCGGCTCATCAGGCCGTTACGGGCGCGGCCTCCCTGCGCAGGGCGCGGACCACTGAAGGGCGGGCGAAGGCGCGAGCGGCCTTGGCGCTCCAGGCGGGATAGCGTCCGGTGTCGATCTGGCGCCGCTCGGCCCAGCGCCAGATCACCAGGGCGTAGGCGTCGACGACGCTGAAATTCTCGCCCAGCAGCCAAGGGCCCGGCGCCTGGGCCAGGCGCTCGATGTCGGTGAGGGTGCGGGCGAAACGGGCCTCGCCGGGCGTGGCCAGGGCGGCCTTCACCGCCTCGTCGTCGGCGTAGCGCTCCGGCCGGGCGATCTGGGCGAAGGCCACGTGCACCGTGCTGGCGAACCAGCTCATCACTTCGTAGGCCTTGGCCAGCCCCAGCGGGTCGGCCAGGGGCAGAAGCTCGCTGTGCGGGTAGCGATGGGCCAGGTAGGTCAGGATCGCCAGGACCTCGGTCACGGCCTGACCGTCGACCAGCAGGGTCGGCACGCGGCCGCGCGGATTGACCTTCAGATAGTCGGGTTTGTGCTGGTCGCCGGCGGCGAGATCCAGCCGGTGGGCGCCGTAGGGAATGTTGATCTCCTCCAGCGCCACAAGTGGGGCGAGGGACGAGGAACCGGGCGCGAAATAGAGCTGCAGGGTCATGGTTCAGATCACGTAGAAGCCGTGCGTGCCGTCGCGCGCCAGTTGCTCGACCAGACCGAACTCCCAATCGAGATAGGCCTGCATGGCTTCGGCCGCGTTGTCGGTGCCCTCATAAGGGCGCTTGTAGATGTCGGTCGGGGCGTTGGCGGCGCGGGTCAGGCCTCCCTCGACGGCGCGGCCGGCGGCGATCCAGGCCTCGGTCCCGCCGGCCAGGACGCGGACGGAGCGGTCGGTCAGGTCTTCCAGTTCCGGCGCGGCCAGGGCCGCCAGGACGCCGTCGGTCGAGGTCAGCACGAAGGCCCTGTCCTTCGGCAGCCTGTCCAGCGCCTCGGGCAACTGGGCGCGGATCGCGAACCAGGCGCCGGGCACGTGAGCTTTGCGATGGCGCGGACTGGGGGCGAGGTCGATCACGACCACGGCCTCCTCGGCGATGGCCTGGGCCAGGTCTTCGGGCGACAGGGCCTCGACCGCCGGCAGGACGGGCAGGCGCGGCGTCCAGGCGCCGGTCTCCAGCCCGCCCTTGAAGCCGCCGTCCAGCACGTAGACTTCCCAGCCCAGCTGGGCCAGCCACGAGGCGGTCATGTCGGCGCGAGGCCCCAGATCGTCGGCGAGCACGATGCGGCCGCCGCGCACCGGGGCGAAGACGTCGGTCTCCTGCACCAGCTGGCCCCCAGGGGCCGAACGGAAGCCGGGGATGTGGCCCGTCGTGTACTCCTCGGGCGTGCGGACGTCGAAGCGGTAGAGGGTGCGGTCGCCGTCCTTGCCGAGGTCGGCCAAGCCCGCCGCGTCGAGGCGGCGGACGCCGGCGCGGTAGGCGACGTCGCGGGCGCGGCTTCGGGCTTCGGCCAGGGTCTGGTCACGAACCTCGGGAAACTTGCGGTCCTGGCCATGTTCCAGCGTCTGCTGGGCCAGGGTCCAGCCAATCGTGCCGTTGCGCAAGGCGAAGACAGGGTTGGGCAGGCCGGCATTCACCAACGATTGGGCGCCGATCAGGCTGCGCGTGCGGCCGGCGCAGTTGACGATGATGGTGGTCGAGGGATCGGGCGCCAGTTCGCGGGCGCGCAGCACCAGTTCGGCGCCGGGCGTGCTGATCCCCCCGGGAATGCTCATGACCGCGTATTCCTCGAACCGGCGGGCGTCGAGGATCACCTGGTCGGCCTGGGCGTCGATACGCGCCTGGACCTCCTGGGCCGGCAGGGACGGCGTATGGCGGCGCGCCTCGACCAGTTCGCCGAACGCCTTGCTGTAGGAATTGACGTCCTGGAACAGCTCGTAGCCGGCGGCGCGCCACCCGGCGAGGCCGCCGGCCAGCGCGTGGACGTTCGTGTAGCCCAGGGCCGCCAGCCGTTCGGCGGCGGGCGCGACCAGGCCCTCGCCGTCGTCATAGAGGACGATCTTGGCGCCATGGCGTGGGACGCGGTCGAGGATCTCCGCCTCCAGCCGGCTCAGCGGCAGTTGCGAAGCGAACAGCGGGTGTCCTTTGGCGAAAGGGTCTTCCTCGCGCAGGTCCAGCAGGGCGATCTCGCGTCGGGCGATCAGGTCGCGGCGGACCTCTTGCGGCTTGACGACGGACAGGGTCATTCGGCGGCTCCGTAGGCCAGGGCGCTGGCGCGGTCGAACAGGAGAGGTGGCGGGACGTCGGCGTAGCCGGAGACGAAGGGCTTGGGCCGGCCGTCGGCGCCGTAGGTCGACCGCCGCACCGTCCCGATATCGGCGCCATAGACGTGGATGCTGATCGAGACCCGGTCTTCGAAGGCGTTGGCGACGCGGTGGATGTCGCCGATCGTCGGCGAGACCGCTTCGACCTGGCCGGTTTCCAGGCGATGAACCTGGCCCGCCGCGGCCAGGGCGTCGCCCCGCCGCGCGTAGGACTGGGACAGTTCGGCCCCCCGCAGGACGCCGACCAGGCCCCAGACGGTATGGTCGTGGACGGGCGTCGCCTGGCCCGGCCCCCAGACAAAGCTGACCACCGAGAAGCGGCCGGCTGGATCGCGGTGCAGCAGGTACTGCTGGTAGCGCGTCGGATCGGGCCGGCTCTGGGCTTCCGGCAGCCAGTCGTCGACAGCCACGAGGTCGGCCAGCAGGGCGCCGCCCTCGCGCAGGATCACGGCCTCGTCGCCGGTCTGGTCCAGCAGGTTGGAAAAGTCGGCCACGAAGTCCGAGAGGCGGTGCTGGCTCATGGGGTCACAGCGCGTATTTGAGGGTGACGAGGAAGGTCCGGGGATCGGGGTAGTTGCGGTAGTAGACCCCGGTGGACGGTGTGTAGGTGGCGCTGACCGGCTTGTCGGAATCGAGCAGGTTGCGGCCTGACAGCTGCACGGCCCAGCGCGGGTCCGGCGTCGTCCAGGTGATCGAGCCGTTCAGGAAGCCCTGGGCCGGCGCCTTGTCCTGCGGGCGTTGCAGCGCGTTGAAATAGGCCTTGCCCTGCCATTGGGCGTTCAGGCCCAGGCGCACGGAGCCCGGAATCTCGATCGGCACGTCGTAGGTCAGACCGCCGGATAGGCTCCAACGCGGCGAGTTCAGCAGGCGGTGTCCGTCGGCGTTGACGCCCACCCCGCCGGCGTTGCGGTATTTGTCGTAGACCGCGAACAGGTAGCCGACCGAGGCTTGCAGGCCGAGCCGCTCGGTCGGGCGAACGTCGCCCTCGATCTCGACGCCGTATGTGTGGGCCTTGCCGGCGTTGCCGCGGATCGAATTGCCCGGATAGGCCGGGTCGCTGTAGCTGACCTGCAGGTCCTTGTAGTCGTTGTAGAACGCCGCCAGGTTCAACCGCGCGCGGCGGTCGAACAGCTCGGTCTTCAGGCCGGTCTCGTAGCTGTCGACGTTCTCGGGGGCGAAGGGCCGGGTGGCCAGATCCAGACGCGTGGCGCGGTTGTCGAATCCGCCCGATTTGAAGCCCTTCGACCAGGTTACGTACTGCAGGACCTCGTCGGACCACTGGTACTGGGCCGAGACCTTGGGCGTGATCGCCGAGAAGGTCTTGTCGGCCTGGCCGGCGATCGACTGGCCGACGACCTGGCCGGCCAGGTTCAGCACCTTGTTGTCGAAGACGAAGTTCTTCTTCTCGTTGGTCCAGCGCAGGCCGCCGGTCAGGGAGAGGCGGTCGGTCGCCTTCCAGGTCGCTTCGCCGAACACGGCGTAGGCGTCGGTGTTGGTGATGTTGTGGGCCCGCGCGAAGCTGTAGTTGCCGGGCGTCGTCACCGGGTCGGTGTTCTGGGCGTTGCGGCGGCTGTAGCCGTCGCGCTGCACGAAGAACCGCTCGTGCAGATAGAACAGGCCGCTGGTGAAGGTGACGTCGCCGAAGTCGCCGTTCAGCTGGACTTCCTGGGTGGCGTACTGATCGTTGTAGTGGATCAGGTTCTTCTGGATCAGCGCCGCCTCACCGTCGTTGTCATAGGCGACGGGATTGAGGTTGAAGCCGCCGTAGGCGGTGATCGACTTCAGCTTCAGGTGCTCGGAAAGCTCGTACTGGACGCGCAGGGAGCCGCTGATCTGGTCCAGGTCCTGGACCGGCTCGACCTCGGCGTATGAGCGATCGTTGCGGAAGATTCCGCCCGGCTGGTTCACCGGGATATAGCTGCGCGTGTCGCTGCGGTCGCGCAGGGCGTTGACGGTCAATTGCGCGTCCAGGCGTTCGGTCGGCGTCCAACGCAACTTGGCGCGGAAGGCGTCCAGGTTGATGCGGTTGACGTCGTGGTTCAGCGTCGGATCGAAGGTGACGCCGTCGCGCTCGTGATGGATGTACGAAAGGCTGCCCGACAGCTTGTCGGCGACCAGAGGTCCTTCGATCAGGGCGCGGACGTCGACGGCCCCATAATTTCCCAACCCGACCTCGGCCTTGGCGCGCAGATTCTGGCCGGGATCGCGAGTGATGATCCGCAGGGCGCCGGCGCTGGAGTTGCGGCCGTACAGCGTGCCTTGTGGGCCGCGCAGCACTTCGATGCGCTCCAGGTCGTTGAACTCGACCATCGAGCCGATCTGGCGCGGGATGTAGACGTCGTCGACATAGACGGCCAGCACCGGTTCCTGGATCGGGTCGGCCTCGCCGACGCCGCGCAGGGCGTAGGTCTGGGTGGTGTGGCTGATCGTGACCCGGCTGATGCTGAGGTTCGGGATCTGGCCCGACAGGTCGCGGATATTGTCGATCTTGCGGTCGGCCAGGACCTGCTGGCCGAAGGCCGAGATGGCGATGGCGGTCTTCTGCAGGTCGGTGGCGCGTCGCTCGGCGGTGACGATGACCTGCTCGACCGCGGGGGCGGCCCCGTCGGCGCTGGAAGCCGGTTCGGCGGCCTGGGCCGCGCCGGCCATCGCCAGGCTGGAACTCAAGAGCAGAAGATCACGCGAGCGAAATTTAGGCATTCGACCTATCCCCGATTTATCTTGTAGGGATTTGTCATCTGCGCGATCTGTTCTCAACGAATATAAAATCTGGAAATCGATAGATTTGCTTATATCAAGAACGCTGCGGTTCTATATTTGTGCGGCAAATATCACTTCAGGAACGACGTCAGCCGGTCATCCCACAGCGGCTTGACCTGGACGGCGCTTGGTATGACCTTGGCGGTCGCGAAGGTGTCGGCCACGGCCTGCTGTGAGGCGATCGCCGCCTCGCTGATCGGGCCCAGGATCGAAGGCGAGCTGCGCTCGCGGAACTCCTGCTCGTAATAGGCCTGCTTGACCCCGGTGGCGGCGGCGCGGATCTTGGCCCAGCGGACGCCGTCGGCGTTGATCCAGTCGAACACCTGGCGATAGCGTCGGACGTAGTCGCCGATGGCCTTCAGCCGCTCCTGCTCGTCCAGCGCTTCGGCGGCGGCGGTGATCAGGTAGTTGCCCGACAGGATCCCCTGGGCGGTGGTCAGCACTCGGGCCCCGGCTTCGCGGGCCTGGTAGACGATGACGCCGTAGATGATCCAGGCGTCCAGCGCTCCGCTCTGGAAGGCGGCCAGACCGTCCTGAGGGCTCAGCGCCACGGGCGTGATGTCGGCCCAGGTCAGGCCGGACTTCTCCAGCAGCCGCAGCAGGATGTAGTGCGAGGTCGTGGCCTTCACATAGCCGATCCGCTTGCCCCTCAGCGCCTTAAAGTCCTGGGCGGGCGAGCCCTTGGGCACGAGCACGACTTGGTTGTTCACGTCGCCTTGCAGCACGCCGACGATGCGGACCTGGTTGCCCGGATGGTCGGCCACGAAGATCGGCGGGATCTCGCTCATGCCGCCGAAGTCCAGCGCCCGGGCGTTGATCGCCTCGGCGATCAGGTTGCCGCCGGCGAACTGGGTGCGAGCCAACTTGTAAGGCGGAGCCTGGATCCCCGCCTGGTCGAAGAAGCTCTCGGGATTGCCGCGATAGGTGGCGACCCGCAGGGTCAGGTCAGAAAGGTTGCCGGTCTTGGCGGCGGGTTTGGGCGAGCAGGCGGCGAGACCGGTCATGGAGAGGCCGGCGATCGACACGCCGCCGACCATCAGGCCGCGCCTGGACATCGTGAAACCGGTCATCAGTCGAACAGGTCCGGTTCTTCTTCGGTGACGACGTCCCAATAGGGCTGGAAGGCCCAGAGGCCGCCGGCCTCGCTGCCGACCTGGCTGGCGGTGTGCGCGGCCACCTCGGGCGGCATGGGCTTGGTCGGACCGGCGGCCTCGGCCAGCAGCTGGGTCTGGCAGGCGTTCTCCAGGGCCAGGTAGCGCCAGACGGCGGCCTCGACCGATTGACCAACGGTCAGGATGCCGTGGTTCTGCAGGATCACGGCCTTCTTCGGGCCCAGCGTCCGCGCGATCTTCTGGCCCTCGCTGGTGTCGAGCACCACGCCGGAGAATTCCTCGAACAGGGCGTGGTCGTCATAAAAGGCCGCCGAGTCCTGGGTCAGGGGGTCGAGCAGGCGTCCCAGGGCGGACCAGGCCTTGCCGTACAGCGAGTGCGAATGGGCGGCGGCCACGACATCCGGACGGGCCTCGTGCAGCTGCGAATGGATGGCGAAGGCCGCGCGGTTCAAGCGGGCAGGGACCCTGGCCGGCGGCTCGACGACGCGGCCGTCATGGCTGACCAGCATTAGGTCCGAGACCTTGATCCGGCTGAAGTGAACGCCGAACGGGTTGACCCAGAAATGGTCCGTCAGTTCCGGGTCGCGGGCGGTGATGTGACCGGCGCCGCCCATGTCGAAGCCGTAGCGGCCGAACAGGCGATAAGAGGCCGCTAGGCGCTGCTTGCGATAGAGGCGCTCGGCCTCGACGGTGGGCTGGCGCGGGATCTCGCGGGTCCCGAACTCGGGCAGGACGGTCTCGATCTTGGCGGGATGCGGCGCGGCGGGCGCGAAGCTTCTTCCCTCAAAGGCTTGGGGCGCGGGAATGGCGGTCATGGCGTTGATCTCTCAGTAGCCGCGCGACAGGTCGACGACGCCGGCCAAGGGCGCGCCGGACCGGAAGCGGGCCAGGTTCTCGGCGAACTGGGTCGCCAGGTTGATACGGGTGTCGGGCGTATGCACCGAGGTGTGCGGCGACAGGCGAACCTTGGGATGGCCGTAGAACGGGTGGCCGTCCGGCAAAGGCTCGGGGAAGGTGACGTCTAGGCTGGCGCGGCCGACGCGGCCCTCGTCCAGCGCCGCCAGCAGGGCCTCGTCGTCGATCAGGGCGCCGCGGGCGATATTGATCAGGTGCAGGCCGGGCTTGGCGTGCAGCAGGAGGTCGCGGTTGATGATCCGCTCGGTCTGCGGCGTCGCCGGCGCGGCCAGGACGACATGGTCGCTGCGCTCGAACAGGGTCTTGAGGTCAGCGACGCGCTCGACGCCGGGCACCGGGATCGGGGCGTCCGAGCGGCGCACCGCCAGCACGTTGATCCCCAGGGCCTGGGCGCGCGGGGCCAGGGCTTCGCCGATGGCGCCGAAGCCGACCAGGCCCAGGGTCGAGCCGGCGACCAGTTTCAGCTGCTGCGGCGCCCAGCGCGAGGCCTGGTCGATCCAGATGTCCGGCAGGCGCTTGGCCTCGGCCAGGAGGGCGGCCAGCGCGAATTCGGCCAGGGCCACGGCGGACGAGCCGCGCGCCGAGGTCACGACGGGACCGTCGAACAGCCAGTCCGGATAGAAGTCGATGCCGACCGAAACCAGCTGCACCCAGCGCACGTCGAAGGGCCAGCCGGGCGGCGGGCGGTCGGGCAGAACCCCGCCGGCCTTGCGGAAGGGCGCGGCGACCAGGACCTTGGCCTGGGGCGGCAGGGGCGCGGTCAAGCCCGGCGGCACGGCGACGATCTCGGCGTCGGCGACATGCTGGGCGAAGACGCTGTTGAACACCTCGGGCAACTGGCTGGCGACGATGAGGCGGCTCATGCGCCCAGTCCCGCTAAGGCGGCGCGGCCGGCGCTGGTCAGGACCACGTCGGCCTGCGGCGTGTGGACCCGGCCGCAGAGGACGTCGCGATGGTGGCGCTCCAGCGGATTGGCGCGGGTCAGGCCCGGATTGCCGGTCAGTTTCAAGGCCCTTTCAACGGCCGAAATGGCGTTTTCGGTGACCAGATGCTTGACGAGACTGGCCTCGACGCCGTCGACCTCGCCCCGCGCGGCGGTGTCCAGCAGGACGCGGTTGGACAGCAGCAGGCCGTCGATCTCGCCCACGGCTTCCTGGAACCGCGGCAGGGTCGAGAGGGCGGCGCCCAGGTTGGCCGGCTTGCGGTTGGCCAGGAATTCGACCAGCCAGTCCCGCGCCGCACGGGCGACGGCGTCATAGATGGCCGAGGTCAGCACCGCCGACCATGTGGCGAAGCTGGCCGGATAGGGCGGCGGCGCGCCGACGGGCTGGGGATCCAGGGCATGGTCCAGCGGGACCAGGACGTCCTCGAACACCACGTCATGGCTGGCGGAGGCGCGCAGGCCCAGGTGGTCCCAGGTCTCCTCGATCGAAATTCCGGGGGTGTCGGCGCGGACCAGCCAGCCGCCGACTAGAGGTTCGGGGTCGTCGCTTCGGGCCCAGACCACGAACCAGGTCAGGTTGGTGGAGCCGGTCGAGTAGATCTTGCGGCCGCTGAGCCGCCAGCCTTCGGGCGTGCGGCGGGCGATGGTGGCCGGCAAGCCGCCGCGGGCGGGCGTGCCGAGGTCCGGCTCAACCCGCAGGGCGTTGATCAGGGCGCCGTGCTCGATCGCCTCGCCGATGACGCGCTGCTTCAGATGCTCGGGCCAGCCGGAGCGGCCTTCGACCGAGGCGTGGAACAGGTACTGCATGACCAGGACGAGCGCCGTCGCCGGCTCGCCGCGCGCCACGGCCGAGATCACCTTCAGCGCCGTCGGCAGGTCGGCCTCCAGTCCCCCCAGCCGCGCGGGCGCGGTCAGGGCCAGAAGGCCCGCCTCGTGCAATTGGCGGAAGTTGTCGGCCGGAAAGCTGGCCTCGCGGTCGTGTTGGCCGGCGGTGGCGGCGAAGGCCTTCGTCAGCTCCAGCAGGATCGCATCGAGATCGGGCAGGCGCGCTTGAGCCTCGAAGCGACGGACGGGGGCGTTCACAGCACGACCTCGCCGGTAGGGAAGGCGAGCAGGTGACCTTCGCCATGGGCGGGCCCGGACTCGACGCCGAGCTGGCTCAGCAAGCGGCGGCGGATGGCCTGGAAGCGGGCGTCGAGCGTTCGCGGCCGGTCCAGCGTGATGCGCTCTTCGGCGGCGATACGGCCCTTGTCCAGCACCAGAACCCGGTCGGCCAGGGCGATGGCCTCGTCGACGTCGTGGGTGACCAGCAGCACGGCCGGCGCGTGCTCGCGCCACAGCGACAGCACCAGATCGTGCATCTTCAGGCGGGTCAGGGCGTCCAGCGCCGCGAACGGTTCGTCCAGCAGCAGCAGGCCCGGCGCGCGGACCAGGGCCCGGGCCAGGGCCGTGCGCTGAGCCTCGCCGCCCGAGAGGGTGCCGGGCCACGCGTCGAGGCGATGGCTAAGGCCCACCTCCTTCAGCGCCGCCTCGGCGCGGGCCCGGACGTTGCCGCCGGAAAGGCCAAGGGCGACATTGCGCCAGACCTTCTTCCACGGCAGCAAGCGCGCATCCTGGAACACGACCGCCCGGGCGTCGGGGGTCTTCACGTCCTGCCCCCGGGCAGGGTCGAGCCCGGCCAAGGTTCGCAGCAGGGTTGTCTTGCCTGAGCCGCTGGCGCCCAGCAGGGCAACGAACTCACCCGGGGCGATCGACAGGTCCAGGCCGTCGATGACGGTGTTGTCGCCGAAGCGGCGGACGAAGTTCGAGAGCCGTACGGCGGGTTCGGCGGCCTGCTGGAGGGGGCGGGTGACGGCGGGGCGAGAGAGTCGCGGTTGCGAAACGGCCATGATCATTGCTCCACAAGGCTGGGGCGCCACGCCAGCGCCTTGCGCTCCAGCGTGCGGACAAGGGCGTCGGCGCCGAGGCCGAGCAGGGCGTAGACGACCAAGCAGACGACGATGATGTCGGTTCGCATGAAGTCGCGGGCGTTGTTGACCAGATAGCCCAGCCCGGCCTGGGCGTTGATCTGTTCGGAGATCACCAGCACCAGCACCGCAACCCCCAGGGCGTAGCGCAGGCCGACGAAGAACGAGGGCAGGGCGCCGGGCAGGATCACCTCGCGCACCAGGCTCCAGCCCGAGAGGCCAAAGCTGCGGGCGGCCTCGACCAGGCGCACGTCGACGCCGCGGATGCCGGCGAACAGGTTCAGGTACAGCGGAAAGGTCGCCGAGACGGTGATCAGCAGGATCTTCGGCGTCTCGCCGATGCCGAACCACACGATGAACAGCGGCGTCAGGGCAAGAACCGGGATTGTCCGCTTGATCTGCATCAGCGGATCGACCAGCGTCTCGCCCCAGCGCGACAGACCCGAGATGAGGCCCAGGGTGGTGGCCAGAACCAGGGCGACACCGAGTCCCGCGCCGGCGCGGGCCAGGGAGACCAGAAGGTTGCGGGGCAGTTCGCCCGAGACGGTCAGGGACCAGAAAGTCTCCAGGACCGTGGATGGCGCGGCCAGCACCCGGGGCGGGACCACGCCGGTGCGCGCCCCCAGCTCCCACAAGGCCAGCAATAGGACCGGAGACAGCCAGCGGGCGCGGGCCAGGCTGGGCCAGCGCCATGGCCTAGGTTCAGAAATTCTGTAGGTCGTCGCCAGAGACACTGCGGTCCTCTCTCGTCGGAAACCGTTGCGACGCAAGCGCCGTGGGTCCAGAAAGAAGGACGTTGAATTCCTACTTGATCAATAGACTTATCCTCACAGGCCTTATTAGCATTTCTCAAGAGGACGCCCATGGTCACCAACCTGCCGACCGAACTGCTGCGGAGCTTCGTGGCGATCGTCGACTCCGGTTCGATGCTGCGGGCGACCGAGCGGGTGTTCGTCACCCAGTCGGCGCTGAGCCTGCAGATGAAGCGCCTGGAGGAGACGGTGCTGACGCCGCTGTTCCACCGCGAGGGGCGGCGCCTGGTGCTGACGCCGGCGGGTCAGACCCTGCTGCCGAGGGCGAGGGAGATCCTGGCGCTGAACGATCGCGCCGTGGTGGCCCTGACCGGCGACGCCCTGGCTGGACCGGCGCGCGTCGGCCTCGTGCAGGACTTCGCCGAGACCCTGCTGTCGGGGGTGCTGGCGCGGTTCGCCCAGCTCAATCCCGACACCCAGCTGCAGGTGCGGGTGGCGGGCTCGCCGGAGCTTCTGGGCCTGCTGGAGGCCGATCGGCTGGACGTCGTCCTGTGCATGGGCGCGGCGGACGATCCGCGGGCCGCGCGCGTGGTCCCCATGGCATGGCATGGCGACGCCGCCCTGGCTGAGAGCGACGTCCTGCCGGTCGCCATCCTGGAGTCGCCCTGCCGCTTTCGCGACGCCGCCCTGGCCGCGCTGGAGCGGGACGGGCGGCCGTTCCGGGTGGCTCTCGAAACCCCGAGCCTGTCGGCCCTGCGCGCGGCGGTGCAGGCGGGTCTGGCGGTCACCTGCCGCACAGCCCTGTTCCTGCCCGAGCGCGCGCCGCTGGCCAGCAATCACTTACCGTCGCTGCCCGACGTGGCCTATGTCCAGCGGATCAACGACACCCCGCACGCATCGATCGTCAAGCTGGGGCAACTGATCCACGCCGCGGCGTTGGATCTCTAGGTCAACGCCGCCATCACCGTCTCGGCCACGGCGGCGACCTGGACGCGGATGTCCGGCACGGCGGTGACCTCCCACGAGGTTCCGCGCGTCGCGGGACCAACGGCCAGGAGGGTCGGCGAGGCCTGGCCGGAGAGGTCGCGCAGCCGGTTGTCGTCGTCGACATCGAAACCGAGGCGTAGCGGATCAGGTCGCGCCAGGCCGCGCCGAACCAGGTCCAGGATCAGAGGATCGGTGGAGTTCAGGACGTCTCCGGTCGGACCAGTGCAGTTGATGACCCGGGCCGCGCGGAAGGCGTAGCCCTTGTCCTGACCACGCCCGCGCCAGCGGCACAGGGCGAAGCCGTCGGCTTCCAGCGTCAGGCTGCGGATCTTGCCGGCCGCCAGGACCAGTTGACCGGTGGCGCGCAGGGCGCCGATCCGGCCGGCGACCAGCGGGGCCAGGCGGTGACGGTGAATGTCCCAGAACGGACGGGCATGACGCAGGAAGGCTTGTTTCTGCGGCGCGGACCAGCTGCGCCACAAGGCCTGTGTCGCCGGTCGGATGGCGTCGATCGCGGTACGCCAGCCATGGTCGCCGGCGGCCGTACGCAGCCAGCTGAACGCCTCGAGCGGCGAGAGATCGTTGGCCGGCGGCGTCGGCAGGACCAGCGGCGGCGCGCCGTCGTGCTCCAGCGGCGCCAGGCCACGCCGCGACAGCGCCAGCATGGGGCGGCCCGGTTGCGCGTCGTTCAGCGACAGCGCGACGTCCACCATGGTCAGACCCGTACCGATCAACAGCACCGGACCCGCCGGCAACTGGGTTGCGTCCCAACGCCAGGGATCGGCGACATAGGCCTGCGAGGCGGCGAAGGCCTCGTCGACCCCAGGGGGGCGCGCCGGCGGCGGATTGCCCAGGGCCAGGACAACGGCATGGGCCGTGACCGCCCGTCCCATGGCGCACCGAAGGCGCCAGCCGTCGCCACCCGGCTCGATCCCGACCACCGCGTCCGGCGTGACCACCAGGCGGCCGGCGCCGGCGGCTCCCTCGGCGATCTCGACGACCTGCTGCTGGATATAGCGGCCATAGTCCGCGCGCGTGGCGAAGTCCGCCGGGCCCAGGGCAAGCCTCTCGCGGTTCAGCCATCTGACGAAGTGTTCGGGGTCGTCCGGCCAGGCGCTCATATTGCCGGCCCGCACGTTCAGGCGATGATCCGGATTGTGTGAGGCGTAGGCGGCCCCAAGGCCGACGGGTGTGCGCCGCTCGAACAGGATCACCTTGGCGTCGGCCGAGCGCTTGAGGATGTTCAGCGCGGTCGCCACCCCGCTGAACCCAGCGCCGACCACGGCGATGACAGGTGCTGACCTAGCGCGCATGGGAAAACTCTATAAACTTAATAGGGTTTTCTCGACCATCGCCCGGCATTCTGCAAGTCGCCTGGGCGATCTGTGTTGCGCAGGCGTCGTGGATCGTTCGAAGGTTGTCGGTAATATATTGAAATTGTTATATAAAGCTGCCGATTTCATCGGCGCGGCAGGCATAGCCGCCCGCGCGACGTCTGTCGCGAGAATGGGGCCTCGACAGGCGAGCCACCTTTAGACGGCTCCTCGGAGGCGGCACGGCCTTAGCTTGTGCAAACGCCGGGCGGCGCGTTCCGGTACGACGGATGGTCCGGGCCGGTCTTCCCGCGGCGCGGCGTCATTTCACGAGGAGGCGCACCGCGTTCGTAGTCGTCACCAGGATGCGTGGCGCGGCGTCCTGGGTTTGAACGGTAAGCTCGGCCGCCTCGTTCGTGGTCAGGACCTTGTCCTCGGCGCTCACGAAGGTCGCCGACAATCCCCGGGCCGCCAAAAGCGTGTCGGCCTGGGCGCCCTTCAGGCCACGCACGTCGGGCATGGGCGCCGCGTCGTCGAGGGCCTGGGGAGGCGGTACCGGAAGAATCTTGAAGGTCAGCTTTGCCGCGCCCTGGCCTTGAAAGGCGTAGCGCTGCTGAAAACCCGCGTCGACCGGAGTGACGTAGGTGCGCGCCTGCCCGACGGCTCCGGGCTGGTTCGCGCCGCCAGCGCTGCCGTCCGCGCCGCCGGTTCCTCCGACATGCATCGAGACCTGCACCTCGCAGGTTGTCTCGGGCAGCACGTAGAAGGTGGGGCGGTAGCCAATGGCGCGCAGCGCCTGGACGCCCTCGTCGCCATCGGTTTCGTACATGGCCAGAGTCGCGGCTAGGGAGGCATGGTCGAGCGCAGCCTGGGCTTCGGCGACACCGCGGCCGACTGCCGCGATGACCTCGCCGAGCGGGGTCGCCAGGCTGTCGCTGAGGAAATCGGCTGCATCCTGGGCCATCTCAAGTTTCCTTTTTCACATCGGCGGCGAAGATCACCAGCACCCTCGCGCCGCGCCCGCTGACTGCGCCCGCGACGGGCGACTGCACCATCGCCTGTCCCGGCGCGACGGCCGGGTTGAGCGCGAGCGGGCCCACGCTGGCGTCCAGAGTCAGGCCGACCGAAGCCAGGACCCGCCTCGCCGCGTTCTCGGTCAGTTGGCTGACGTCGGGCACGCGCGGACCGCCCTCGGCGGACGCCGTTTCCCCCGGAAGGAACTCCATCCTGATGTCGCTGAGCGCGCCCGGCGGCACGGTCTTCAGATCTTCCTTGCCCAGCAGTTCTAGGCGGCCGCCGTCGTCCTGCAGCACGGCCTTCGCCGTCACCTGGATCGCCCCCAGGGAAAAGCCGCGCGGCTTCAACGTGGTTTGGGCGTCGTCGAGTTGGCTGGCCACGGTGGTGGCCAGATCGACCATGCCCACCGCCTTTCCGCCAACCGCCGGCCTGACCGTCGCCGCGGCGATCGCCTGTTCCTGCTGGGCGACCGTGGCGCGCAGGCCGGCGATGACGGTCTCCTGGTCATCGATGACCCGGGCCCGGTCGGCCAGCAAACCATCGCGTTCGGCCAGGTCCTTGTCGCGCTGGGCAAGGCGGGTGGACAAGGCCTGAGCAGCCTCCTCGGCGGTCTGGGCGCGCGCGACGGCGACATCGGCCTTGGCGACGACGTCCCGCAGATTGGCGATTTCGGCGTCGCGCTGGACCAGGTCCTTGTCGCTCTGGGCAAGGCGGATCGACAGGGTCTGGACGGTTTCTTCCGCGGTCTGGGCGCGCGCGGTGGCGAGATCGGCCTTGACGGCGAGGTCCCGCAGGTTGGCGATTTCGGCGTCGCGCTCCGCAAGGACCCGGGTCTGGTTGGCGATCAGGGTGTCGCGTTCAGCCAGATCACGGGTGACCGTGCTCGGCGTTTCCGACGCGGCGACCCCGCCCACCATCAGCGTCTCGCCGCGCAAGCCGGCGGTCGCGAAGGTGCGGGGCTGGGCGAAGCGCTCCACCGCCGCGAGGTGCTGGACCTGCCCGAAGTCGACCACCAGGCTTCCGCCCCGGGCGGCGCGCGCGATCGCCGGGCTGACCGACATTATCGCCGCGCTCTCCACGAGCCGGAAGGCCGGGGCGAGGGGGAGGGTGTCGTCCTCGATTGTCCCCGATCCCTTGGCGCGGCCGTCGGCTCCTGTCTTGGCGGTCGATCTGGTCGTCCAGGCGTTGGCCTGAAGATCGAACAGCTGGACCTCCAGGGCCATGCCCGCGACGGGGGCGCCGGCGGCGTCGGCCAGCCGCGCCGACCAGGTGAAGGTCGTGCTCATCCCACGACCTCCAAACCGACGATGGCCCGCGCGCTGAAGGCGCCGATCGACGCAGCGACGGCGACGACGGCGCGCGCCGGCTCGCCGTCGGCGATCGCCAGCGTGGTTGCGGCGCGGCCAGCCGCGTCGGTCCGCAGCAGGGCGGCCGCGAGGCGCGTTCCCGGCTTGCGCGCGAAGCCCGCAACGCCCCGCGCGGCCGAAAGAATGGCCGACGCGCCGTCGTCGATATTGAGTTCCACCGGTTGATCGGCCAGCACCTCGCCCGCGCTGTTGGTCACGGTCACGGCCAGGGACGCCTCGCCGCCGATGTTCTGGCCCACGGCGAAGGCGATGCGCGGCGTCGGCAGGCCGTCGCCAGGCGGCGTGGCCACCAGGCGGCCGCTGATCGTGCTGCTGACCTGCTGATTGCTCGCGCTCGGCGGACGGCCGGTGAACAGCAGGGCCACGGGACGCCCTCCGGTATCGACGCGGGTTTCCATGTCGACCTGGATCGAAAAGTCCAGATAGGGCAATTGATAGCCGCCCAGCGGACGGCCCGCTGGATCGATGCGCGGACCGCTGTTGAGCGCAATCTGGGCTTCACGCACCCCTTCGGCGAGCGCCACCAGCATTTCCTCGATCGAGTTGCCGACGAAGCGGCTTTCGGCCGGCATCAATCGCCTCCCTCGGATTTGTCTCGAGCGTCGTCGGCGCGCTTGGCCTTCAGCCGTTCCAGCGCCCTGTCGCGACGAGTGTCGTCATGGGCTGCGTCAGCCTCGCGCAACTCGCGGACATCCCGCGCCATCTCGCGCATCTGGTCGGCCTTGTCAGTGAGTTCGTCGATCGTGCCGACTGCGACCGCAAGCTTTCGCGCGGTGTCCCGGACATAGGGATCGGCGCGGCCGAGACCGGGAATCCGTTCGCGCGCGCGTTCGACCCAGTCCTGGGGAATGGCTTCACGGGCGGAGTCGAGCGCCCGTCCGGCGGCGGCGTAGGCGCGACGGCCGCGGCTCAGCATGTCGCGAGCCCGTTCCAGTCGGCGATCGAGCGGATCGCCGGGGCCGTTCCGGGGACGCTCGTCCGGCGTCCGCAGAGCTCGTCCGGCGTCGCGCAGCGCCCGGCCGCCGCCGGCGACCGCGGCCAGGCGACGGACCGCCTCGGCGCGCGGATCGGCGTCGCGATCGGCGGCTCCGGGGGACCGTTCGCCCGACTTTTCACTCGTGCGGGGCGGGGTGGGACGCTCGAACATCTCGGGGAGGGACGCCGCGGCGCGCCTGAGGTCCGGAGGCAGGGCGCCGGGCGTCGGGCGCACCGCCTCGCCGGGCGTAGGTCTCAAGAGCGGGTTGGACGCGCCGCGAGGCGCCTCGCCCGGCGTGGCGCGGAGGACTGGGAAGGGGATAGGCGGCGGCGCGACCCGCCCCGCCGGAACGGGCAAGGCCGGGACCGCACGGGCCGCGTCGCGTCCCGCGCTCCAGCGGGCGAGCTCGGCCCGCCGCTGATCCAGCGGTGTCACCGCGTAGCGCGGATCATTCGGCCCGGGCGCGGTCAGGCCCGCCATCCGCGCCTCCAGCGCACGCCGCTCGTCCATCAGCCGCGCCAGCTCAGGCGACAGCGTCGCCGGATCGGGGGACGCGGCGGTGGATGGCGCCGCCGCGATCCGTGTCGGGACGGGCGTCGGATCACGTGCGCGCTTCAGCGCGTCCTTCCAGGGCGCGTCGGACATCAGGGCGTCGGAGCCCGTCGTTGCGCGATGAGCTCGCGTACGCGTTCCTCGAACAGCGCGGGCGCCGGTATCGGCACCACCTTAGTCCTCATGAGGCTCGAGCCCTCGGCGCTGTACTGGTATTTCGCCGCGAAGCTGGCGCTGACGCTGCTGGAGCTTACCGAACCGCCGCCGCCGAACGGCGTCCAGAAGGCGCCGCCCTTGCTCACCGAGCTGCTGCTGCTGTGCTTGATCTCGGTCTCGGACTTGAATGAGATCGACATCTTCAGTTCGATCACGGTGTCGACGAACTGATAGAAGGTCGGCGAGAAGCCCAGCTCCATCAGGCTGTATTCCTGCCCGTCGCCGAACTTGACCAGATAGTTCGTCGACTTCGCGCCGTCGCCCTCCTTCTCTTCGTCAGCCTCTTCGTCAAATCCGGCCATCAGGCGGGCGATGCGCAGGGAGACCAGATCAAGCTGCAACTGCGCCTGGGCGATGCCCACGCCCAGGCGCTGGACCATTTCGGGGAAGGGGACGGCGAGAAGTTCTGTGCCGACGCTCATGGCTTGGCCTCCGTGCGGGGGTTAGGGGGTCACCGGCGGGGCCAGCTTCTTGTCGAGCACGCGGCGGCGGCGCTCGACCTCTTCATCCATCTGCCGACGGATGCGATCCTCGAGGATGGCGGGCGGCGGCAAGGGGACGAGCTTGGTGCGCAGCAGGCTCGATCCCTCGGCCGAGTAGCTGTATTTCGAGGCGTAGGTCGCGTCGACCTGGCTGGTCGTCACCTGGCTGTTGGTGTTGGTGCCGAACCGGCCGCCGAAGAAACCCCAGCCCATGTTGAAGCCGTTGCTCTTGGACGTGCTGGTGTTGTGTTGGCCGTAGCCGGACTCGCTGGTGCGGGTGATCTTGATGGCGATCTTCACCTCGATGATCGTGTCGACGAACTGGTAGAAGGTCGGGGTGAAACCCAGTTCCAGCATCGACAGCCGGGTCGGCACCCGGATCAGGGCCGTGTCCTTGTCGGCCTGGGGCACTTCGTCCTTCTGGGCGTCTATGAGCGCCTTGAGGGCGTTCTTGTCGCCGCCGGTGATCGCCTCGTCGGCGGCGATATAGGCCTCAGCCTCCTTGATGGTCATCATGTCGTAGCCAAAGAAGATCCGGCTGTCGTCGAAGGTCTGTTTGCCCTCGGCGTCGGTGATGACCTTGAGGCCGCCCATCATCTCGGCGACCTCGATGCTGCTGCCGTCGAGCTTGACCTGGCCTTCGGCGATGGCCAGCGCCATTTGGCGGATCATGTCGCCCATGGGGACGTTGAGCAGTTCCTGTCCAATCGCCATCGTATTCTCCTGTCTAGGGTGTGGGCGGAGCCTGGGGCTCGCTCATCTTGCGAAGTATGTTTTCCAGGATTTCCGGGGGCGGCAGGCTGACCAGCCGGGCCGCGATCGAGCTCATGCCCTCGGCGCTGACCGAGAATTTGCGCGCGTAGCTGACGTTCACCGAGGCGGCGACCATCACGAAGCCGGCGTTGACGCCGACCGTCGCTCCGGCCGAGACGCCCAGCTCGGTGCTTTCCGTCATGCTGAAGCTGAGCTTCGCCTCCACCGTGGCCTCGGTGAAGCTGTAGAAGGTGGGCGTGAAACCCAGGGCGATGAGGTTGTACTTTTCCGAGCCGAGTTCGATCTCGGTCGTCGCCATCGCCTGGGCCGTGGCGATGCTGTTGCGGTCGAGCGCATGCTGGGCGTCGGCCACGGCCACGCCCAGCCGCTCGATGATCTGCGGCAACGGCGCGGAGAGCAGCTGCCGGGTGACGGCGGCGGTTTCGCTCATGGCGTCGGCGTCGGAGCAGGGCTGGCTGCCGGCGCCGCCACGAAGGTCTTGATCTCGTCGAGGAACTCGACGGGCGCGGGGACGGCGACGATGCGGGCGGAGATGCTGCTGTTGCCGTTCACCGACTGTTCGAATTGCCGGCTGGTGCGATAGTCGACCGCCAAGCCGACCGCGACCGAAATCTTCGGCTTGTCGGCGCTGGCCGTCGGTCCGGCCGCGATCTTGGCCAGGGCCTTGGTGACGCTGGCGCCCCCGTCGGCCGACAAGGCGATGTCGTTGGCCGACAAGGTCACCAGATTGACGACGACCACGTCCTTGGCGTCGACGAACGTCACCACCCCGCCCTGCCGCACCGCCCGGACGCCGTGGGTGGCGCTGCCGGCGTTGACATCGCGCGCCAGGTTGAAGGCGAAGGCTTCCGGCGTGTCGACGGCAAACGGGCCGCCGGTGGCGACAGCCGTCCCGCTGATCGCCACGGAGGTGTCCGACGCGCCGACCTTGACCGCGGTGGCGTCGACCGCCTGGGCCGCGAAGTGGCGCACGATGATGAAGCCGTTGCCGGTCGCGCCATTGCCTGTCTTGTCCGGGGTTGGCGTCGCCTGCAGTTGGGTCGCGGCGGAGTCGACGACGATCAGCAGATCGTTGGAGTCGGCCAGCAGCACCTCGGCGCGACGGAACTGCTGATTGGCGACCTCGTCGGTGGCGCCCTTGGCCTTCCAACTGGCCTCGCCGCGCGTCTCGACCTTGCGGATCTGGCCGGCCGGGACGCCGTTGTCGGTGAGATACTTGGCGACGGCCTGGGCGCGCCGCTTGCCGAGGTCAAGGTTGCTGGCGTCGGTGAACATCGTGTCGGTGAAGCCGACGACGTCGACATTCGACCCGCTGTCCTTCAGCGTCCGCGCGACCAGGGCGAGTTCTTCGATCGCGGCGGGCTTCAGGGCGGCGCTGCCGGTGTCGAACAGCGCCAGACCCAGAGTCCCGCCGCCGATCGGCAGCGTCGAGCCCACCGGGTCGCGCAGGAGCTTGGCCTTGAAGCCGCCCAGGGCGTTGATCTGGTTGACCACGGCCCGGGCGTACAGCAGCTCGTTGGACTGGCTCTTGACCGTGACGACCTTGCCGGTCGCCAGGGTGAAATCCTCGCTTGTGTTGGCCGTGGGCGTAGCCACGATGCGGATGACGCCGACGCTGGCTTCGCCCGCCGCGTAGAAGGCCACGCCCGTGTCCGTCTTGATCGGGTTCTTGGCGGTGTCGGGATCGAGCTTGAACGGCGCCTTGGTATGCTGGGCGTCGACATAGGCCCGCTCGAACTTGCCGTCCGGCGTGCGCAGAGCCTTGGCTAGCGTCTCCGCCGCCGCCTCAAGGTCGGCGCCGGTCGCGTCGGACTTCTTGCCGTCGACCGTCGCGCTGGCCGGCAGGCTCTTCAGGGTGATCTGGGCTTCCCGCGCGTTGGCGGGCGCCTGGGGACCGCCGCTTCCGAAGCCGAGGTCAAGCTTGCCGCCAATGCCGAAGGCGCTGGCCTCGCCGACCTTCATGGTCAGTTGCATCGACACGGTCAGGTCGGCGTGCTGGTAGTGATAGAAGGGCGGAGACAGTCCCAACTGCAACAGGCTCTTGTCGCCCAGGCCTGGCCGTTTCTCGGCATAGGCCCCCACCTGCGCGAGGCTGTTGATGTCGAGCGCCTTCTGGGCTTCGGCGATCGACAATCCCATGGCCTTGATGAATTCGGCGACGCTCGCATCGGCCAGGATCTGGCCCGGCGTCATCTTCTCGATCGGGTTCTCGTCAGCCATCCATCGGCTCCTTCGTCAGCACGGCCGGTTCCCGGGCGCGTGCGCTGTTGACCGTTTCGGAACGGACCACCCAATAGCCGTGCGTCCGCTGGGCTTGCGCCAGTTGGGCGGCGCTCACGCTCAGGCCGCGCTCGGTCCAGCCGAGCAGGCGGCGGGTCAGCGGCAAACCATCGTCCAGAGCCAGGGCCGCCTCGAGGCTTGCTCGCGCGGCGGTCGTCTCGCCCGCCTTGAGCAGGTTGACGCCCTGGCGCTCCAGAAGACAGGCGCGGTCACGTTGCTGGAAGGCGCTGGGCTCCAGATCGCCAGTCTCGTTGGCGGCGCTGCTGGCCGCCTCGCCCGCCAGGGTCGCGGCCTGGCCGTGCGCGCCCATCCGCTCCAGGCTCTCGAGCACGCAGTGCAGATAGTGGCGGGCGAAGATCTGTGGAGCGCGGACGCCCTGGGCCAGCCGCAGGGCTTCGCGATACTTGGCGAGGGCCTCGGGATGGCGGCCTTTCAGGGCCAGCACCTTGCCGGCCTCGGCTATGCTCGCGTGCAGGCCGTGGACGTCGGGGCGGGTCATTGCGCGGGCTCGGCGAACAGCACCTCGGCGCCGGCGGCCTCTAGTCTGTGACGGAGCAGTTTCGCGCGGGGGCGGGGCATCGGCGCCGTCGACAGCGGCGCCGGGGAGGGCAGGCCGACCTCCGCCAACGCCTCGGGGCGGGCGGACAGGATGTCGAGACCGACGTGCGAGAAGGTTTCCATCTCGGCCCGCACCGTCAAGCCGGCCGCCGCATAGAGCGCCATCCGGGCGGAGACCGCGTCGAACGCGATTCCGACTTCCACCGTCACAGGCAGGGCGTTGCATATCAGGGGGTAGTCCTCGAGCGGCACGCCCGCGAGCGCCTGAAGTGCGCCGGCGCTGGCACCGGTTGCCGGCGCCGCCGTCAGGTCGAGGGAGACGCGCAGGAAAGCCTGGTTGACGACCTGAACCCGTTCCGGCGCCTTCAACCGCCGCCACAGGAGGTCGGCCTCGGCGCGGCCCAGGTCGAAGATCGTGGCCGAGCCGCCAGGCGTAACCACGGCGTCGACCGGCAGATGCGGGCGCAGGACGCCGATCTGCAGAGCGGACAACTCGCTGGCGAACAGCGCGAACCGGGCCTCGTCGGGGCGGCTGGCTGTCAGCCGCGCCGAGCCGGCGGGGAGGGCGGCGTCCAAGGCGCGAACGGTCGCTTCGGTGACGGAGCCCAGGATCACGCCGGGCGGCGTCAGCAGCAAGTCTAGCGCTTCTTGCGGGCTCATGCCGAGGAAACGGCCGAGAACCTGGCCGACCTCGTCGGCGCGCGCTGGGTCGAGCAGTTCGCCAGCCAGGTCCAGGGTGGGGCTGCGTGCGATCGGGGCGCCCGCCGGGATCACTTCGACCTCGACGCCAAGTGTTCCGATGATGGCCGCCAACCGCGCCGCGTCAGGACCGGGAAGGCCAGCCAGCAGACGGGCCGGCGCGCGATAGAGGGCGTCGACGACCGTTTCGATCGGCAGTTCGAGCGCCTGGCTCAGCACCGAGGCCGCCCGAGGCGACGCCGCGCCGATGCCCACGACGAGCACGTCGACGGCCTCGTGGGCGATGCAAGGAGGACCTGCCAGCTCCATCACAACACCCCTTCCAAGGCGGGTTACGACACTCAATTTCTCGCGGCGCTTTTGGTGTCGAATGGACTCGTGTCAGAGTTGCAAGGCTTTGTAAAGCGACCGACGCGTTCAGCAACTCAAACTTGCGTATTGAGCCATAACATCCATGGGTGAGGCGGGCGCGGGCGCGAAAAGAGGTCGCTTGGCGAACCGACGGCCGCTGCTGTCGCCGCGAGGATCGCCCCGCGGGCGAGGCACGGTTTTCATTTCCGCGACAAGCCGCGTCAAAGAAGGAAGCGTCGGTCCCCTCCCGAGCAGCGGTTCGGCGGGGCGGTGGGCCCTCGACCGCTGGCTACGGTGTTTTCCAACGAAGCGGGCGCCGGTTCGTCGTCGGAAAATGCGTCAAAACAAATATCTAAAACGCCGGCCTGACACAGTCAGGTCCGGAAAAGCTCTAGGCGTCCAGCCGCACGGGGCTTTCGGAAATCGGCTGAAGCGGCGCCTCAATGCGGCACACAAGCCCGGTCGGGGCGAAGTCCAGCGCCACCGCGCCGCCCAGGTCCTTTTCGACGCTCACCTTGATCAGGCGAGAACCGAAGCCGGCCTTGGTCGGTGGCGAGACGGCGGGCCCGCCGGTCTCGCGCCATTCCAGGACCAGCATCGGTTCAGGGCGCTCGATGTCGAAGGTCGCCCATTGCACGTCCAAGCGGCCGTTGGGCGTCGAGAGCGCGCCGTACTTGGCTGCGTTGGTGGCGAGCTCGTGGAGGACCATTCCCAGCGCCAGGGCGTGGCGGGCGGGCAGCCGGAGCGATGGGCCGACCAGCGTGACCTGTTCGGCCGGATAGGGCGCCATCTCCTGCGCCAGAAGGTCGCCGATCTCCGCCGCCTCCCAACTGGCCTGCGTCAGCACGTTGTGGGTGGCCGACAGCGCCATCAAACGGTCCTCGAAGGCCCGCCGAAACTCGCTCAGCGAGGCGGCGCCCCGCGCCGTCTGGCTGGCGATCGACTGGATGGTGGCGAGGGTGTTCTTGACCCGGTGATTGAGTTCGTTGGTCAGCAGGCGATGGCGTTGTTCACTGGCGGTGACGGCGGCGAACGCCTCATGCCGATCGGTGACGTCCAGCACCACGCCGATCATCCGAACCGCCCGGCCGCGCTGATCGTAGATCACCTTTCCACGAACATTCACCCAGCGGTCCTGCGCGAGCAGCTGGTATTCGTGGTCGTAGTCGCCGCCCGTGCGCTGGGCGCTCTCGACGGCGCGATCGCGGCGGGTCCGGTCCTCCGGGGAGAGGGCGCCAAGCCAGTGCTCCAGCGTCAGGTCCTCGTCGCCGCGCAAATCAAACAGCGCCTTGACCTGACTGGAAGCCTGCAGCGACTGACTGCGCAGGTCATACTCCCAATAGCCGACGCCGCCGGCGTCAAGGGCCTGAAGGATGTTGCCGCGCTGGTCGTAAAGCGAGGCCATGATGGCCAGGAACAGGACGAGCAGGGTGCCGGCCGCTACGCCGACACCGAGCAGGAACGGCGGAACGCCCATCGACGCCATGGACGCCGCGCCTGGAATAGGCGTGAGTTCAAGCGCGGCCATGGCGGTGTAGTGCATGCCCACGACGGCGACGCCAAGCAGGCTGGCGGCGAGCAGGCGAGAGATCGCCGTCCTGGGTTGGCGCGCGACGAAGAGGCCAATGGTGGAGGCGACGATGGCGATCGCCAGGGAGAGCGCGACGAGACCTGGACGATAGTCCAGGGTCATGGCGGTCCGCAGGGCGGCCATGCCAACATAGTGCATTGCGCAAATGCCCAGGCCCATGGCTGCACCAGCCAACAGCACATGACCCGACCGTGCGCCGGGCCGGGTCGCGGCGATGAAGGCGCCCCAGGTCGAGCTGATCGCGAGAACGAGCGAAAGGGCGGTCAGTCCTGGCGCGTAGACCACCGGCACGCCGGGGTCGAAGCCCAGCATGGCGATGAAGTGCATGGACCAGATCGACAGCCCCATGGCGATGGCCGCCGTGCTGGTCCAGGTCAGCCTGGCTCGCCCCAGATGAGTTTGGACCCGGCTGGCCAGGTCGAGCGCCACCCAGGAGCCGAACACCGCCACGAGCAGGGAAAGGCAAACAAGGGTCCAGTCGTGATGATGGTGGTGCAGAATGGCGAGACTCTCGGCCAGGCGTCCTTCTGACGAGTAGAGGGCTGCAGGGCGGCGCTGCTGGCAAGCCTGAATTTTCCACGGGTTCAATCGGAGCGTGGATTTCAGCGGGTCTTGTCTCGGCCGCGGCGCTCGGTGACCGCCAAAGAGGGAAGCGCCAAGACCACCGAAACGACGGTCCGGCCGCAAACGGCTTGTCGGTTGACTGGAGAGGCCTTGAATTTCCGCCGCCAGGGGACGAGGGGGATGAGCGCGTGGCGCGTAACGCCCTTGGAGATCGCGTTGCGGCCCATTACGGCCCTTCGCTGCACGCCATCGTCAAAGGGCAGTCATGCGTCAAACGGGTACGGCGTTCGATCGCCGTCGATTCCTGCAATCCTTCGCCGTTCTGGGCGGCGGGGCCGCTTTGGCGAGTCTGTTGCCCGGCTGGGCCCGCGCCGCCGGGCGTGGCGATCACGGCGACGAGCATGGCCAAGGCCCGCCGGCGCTCTCGGGCGAGGACATCAGGCTGTCCATCGGCCACACGCCCGTCATGGTGGACGGCGTGAGCGCCCATGCCGTGACGATCAACGGCACGGTTCCTGGACCTCTGATCCGGCTGAAGGAGGGCCAGAACGTCCGCCTGTCGGTGACCAACACGCTGGACGAAGAAACCTCGATTCACTGGCACGGCCTGTTGTTGCCCTTCCAGATGGACGGCGTGCCCGGCGTCAGCTTCCCTGGCGTCAAGCCGGGCGAGACCTTCGTCTATGAGTTCCACGTCCGGCAGTCGGGGACCTATTGGTACCACAGCCATTCGGGTTTGCAGGAGCAGATGGGCCACTATGGACCCATCATCATCGACCCGGCCGGCGACGACCCGGTGGCCTTCGATCGCGAGCACGTCGTCGTCCTGTCGGACTTCACCCGCTTGCACCCGCATCAGATCTTCAAGAAGCTCAAGCAGCAGGCCGGAGCCTTCAACTACCAACACCAGACCATCGGCGGCCTGATCGCCGGCCGCGACCAGACCCTGGCCGAGCGCTTGGACTGGGCCAGGATGCTGATGGACCCGACCGACATCTCGGACGTCACCGGCGCGGCCTACACCTTCCTGATCAACGGCCATGGGCCCAAGGACAACTGGACCGCGCTGTTCTCGCCAGGCGAGCGTGTGCGCCTGCGGTTCATCAACGCCGCGGCCCAGTCGGTCTTCAACGTCCGCATCCCGGGTCTGAGGATGACCGTGGTCGCCGCCGACGGTCAGCACGTCCGTCCGGTGCAGGTGGACGAATTCCAGATCGGCAACGCCGAGACCTATGACGTCATCGTCGAGCCGGCCGAGGACAAGGCCTTCACCATCGTCTCGGAGTCGGTCGACCGTTCGGGCCTGGGGCGCGCCACGCTGGCGCCCCGGCCGGGCATGAGCGCCGACGTCCCACCGCTACGGGGGCGTCCGCTGACGACCATGCGGGACATGGGGATGGACATGGGCGGCATGGACCACGTCGCCATGGACCACACGGCCATGAGGCATGACGCCATGGCCGCGAGCCCACCGCCCGGCCTGGCGCCGCCCAGAGCGCGCGGAAGCGACATCATGGGCAAGGCGGACATGGGCGGCATGGATATGTCCATGCGTAATCCCGAGAACGCGCCGCAGGTCAAGCTGGGGCCAGGGGTGCAGACGATCGCCCCGATGCCTGTGGACCGCACCGGCGAGCCGGGGCAGGGCCTGGAAAGCGTCGGTCACCGGGTGCTCGTCTATCGCGACCTGGCGGCGCTGGAGCCCAACGCCGATACCCGGCCGCCGCAGCGGTCGCTGGAAATCCATCTGACCGGCAACATGGAACGGTTCATCTGGGGATTCGATGGGCGCAAGTTCAGCGACCGGCCGCCGCCCTACGCCTTCCGAAGCGGCGAGCGGGTGCGGGTCACCCTGGTCAACGACACCATGATGGCCCACCCGATCCATCTGCATGGCCATTTCTTTGAGCTGACGTTCGGGCCGGCGGGACATCTGCCGCGCAAGCATACCGTGATCGTCCTGCCGGGCGGGCGCGTCAGTTTTGACCTCACCCCCGAGACCGGCGACTGGGCCTTCCACTGTCACATGCTCTACCACATGCATGCCGGGATGTTTCAGGTCTTCAGCGTGCGCGACACCCCAGGGGAGGACGCGCGATGAGGCCCTCGCTGATCGCCCTTTTTACCATGCTTTGGGCTGGCCCGGCGTTGGCCCAGCACGCTGGCCACGACATGAGCGCCATGCCGGAGACGGCCCAACCACAAACGGCGCCGGCGTCGGTCAGCGCGGATCCGCACGCGGGACACGACATGTCCGGCATGGCCAATCCGAGCGCCGCGCCGCGGGATGGACAGGTCCAAGCCATGGGACCTCCGCCGCTTCCGGACCATGAAACCCCCGCGCCGACGCCGCCCACCGATCATCTGGCAGACAGGGTTTTCGATCCCGCCGCCATGGATCGCGCCCGCGCCGTGCTGCGCCAGGAGCACGGCGGCGCACAGGTCTCGCAGGTCATGGCCAATCTGCTGGAATACCGGGCGCGCTCGGGCGGCGACGGCTACCATTGGGATGGCGAAGCCTGGTTCGGTGGCGACCTCAACCGCCTCGTCCTCAAGTCCGAGGGCGAAGGTGATCGCCATGGCGTCGAATCCGGCGAGATCCAGGCGCTCTACTCCCGCGCCGTCGGTCTCTATACCGACCTGCAGATCGGGGTGCGGCAGGACGTCGAACCCAAGTCGCGGACCTACGCCGCAATCGGATTCGAGACACTGCTGCCGTATTGGATCGAGGCTGGCGGCGCGCTCTTTCTGTCCAACAAGGGGGATGTCCTAGGACGAGCGGAGGGGGCGATCGATTGGCGTCTCACCCAGCGCCTGATCCTGCAGCCGCGCGCCGAGCTCAATTTCGCCGCCCAGGATATCCCCGAGACCGCAATCGGATCGGGCCTGTCCGACGGCGAGCTGGGCTTGCGGCTCCGCTACGAAGTCCGTCGAGAATTCGCGCCCTATGTCGGCGTGGCTTGGACCAGACGCTTCGGCCGCACCGCCGACTATGCGCGAGCCCAGGATCGCGAGGTCTCCGACACGAGTTTCGTCGTCGGCCTGCGCGCCTGGTTCTAGCCCGCCGCCGCGAACCCGCTGCCGGGCAGGAACGAGGCGCGGCGGTGAGGCGGCGGGTCGTCGCTCACGACCCGCCGAGCGCGATCCCAGGCTCAGGTCGCCAGCACCTCGGGATCGGTCTTGGAGGCCGACCCTTCGCCGCGACGGTCGTCCTTGATCCGGAACCACATGGCGTAGAGCGGCGGCAGGAAGGCGAGGGTCAGGATGGTGCCGCCGATGGTGCCGCCGATCAGGGTGTAGGCCATCGAGGACCAGAACACCGAAAGAGTCAGCGGGATGAAGGCGAAAACCGCGGCCAGGGCGGTCAGGATGACCGGCCTGGCGCGCTGAACCGTGGCCTCGACGACGGCGTGGAAGGGATCAAGACCATCCTCCTGGTTGGTGTGGATCTGGCCGATCAGGATCAGGCTGTTGCGCATGATGATGCCGGCCAGGGCGATCAGGCCAAGGATGGCGTTGAACCCGAACGGCTGGTGGAAGATCAGCAAGGTCGGCGCGACCCCCACCAAGGCCAGGGGCGCGGTCAGCAGCACCATGAACATCGCCGACAGTGAGCGAACCTGGAAGATCGTCACCACCATCATCAGGATGAACATCAGCGGGAAGACCGCGGCCAGGGCGACGTTGGCCTTGGCGGCCTCTTCGATCGACCCGCCCATCTCGATCCTGTAGCCCGCCGGCAGCGCCGCCTTGATCGGCTCAAGCTGCTTGAGCACCTGGGTCGAGACGTCGGGCGGCTGCAGCCCCTCGTCGATGTCGCCCCGCACAGTGATCGTGGTCAGGCGATCGCGGCGGCGCAGGATCGGATCCTCCATGCGGATTTCCGCCTTGCCGATCTGGTCGAGCGGGATCCGCTCGCCCGCCGCCCCGACCAGGGTGAAGGCGCCGAGCCGGGACGGGTCCAGGCGATCCTGGCCGCTGGTCCGCGCGACGACCTCGACCGAACGGATGTCCTCGCGCACCTGGGTGACGGGAACGCCGGTCAACAGGAACTGGAGCTGCTGGGAAGCGTCGCTGGAGGTGAGGCCGAAGGCGCGCAGCCGGTCCTGGTCGAGCACGAAGTGAACGGTCGGAACGCGCTCGCCCCAGTCGGTATTGACCTGGCGCATGCCTTCGTTGCGCAACATCACGCCCTTGACCTGCTCGGCGATCTCGCGGACGCGGTCGGCGTCCGGACCCATGACGCGGAAGGCCACGGGGAAGGGCGAGGGCGGACCGAACACGATCTGGGTGGCTCGGATCTTGGCCCCCGGGATCGTCCCCGAAGCGGCGAATTGGCGCAGGCGTTTCTTTAGCGCGTCGCGGGCCTTTTCGTCAGGCGTCAGCACCACGATCTTGGCGAAGGACGGGTCGGGCAGTTCCGGCGAGATCGCCAGGAAGAACCGCGGCGCGCCTTGGCCGATATAGCTGGTGAAGATCTTGGCCTCGGGCTGCTTGCGCAGCCAGGCCTCGACCTGGCTCACCGCCTGGCTGGTCGAGCTGATGCTCTGTCCCTCGGGCATCTGCACCTCGATCAGCACCTCGGGACGGTCGGAGAGGGGGAAGAACTGCTGCTTGACCCCGCCCATCATCACCACGGCCGCGACCATGGCGGCGCCGACGCCGGCGGCCACCTTGAAGCGGTTGTCGATGGTCCAAACGACCAGCGAGCGCAGCCGGCGATAGCGCGGGGTGTCGTAGATCGCGCCATGTCCGCCCTCGACCGGCTTGATCTTGGGGATCATCAACACGCCGAGATAGGGGGTGAAGATCACCGCCACGAACCACGAGGTGATCAGGGCGAAGGCCACGACCCAGAAGATGTTGCCGGCGTATTCGCCGGCCGTGGACTTGGCGAAGCCCACCGGCATCAGGCCGATGATCGTCACCAGGGTGCCGGCCAGCATCGGGGCGGCGGTATGGCCCCAGGCGTAGGTGGCGGCCGTGACCCGGTCCTTGCCTTCCTCCATCTTCACCACGATCGTCTCGATGATGATGATGGCGTCGTCGACCAGCAGGCCCAGCGACAGGATCAGCGCGCCCAGGGTGATACGGTCGAAGTCGCGGCCCGTGACCAGCATGATCACGAAGACGCCAGCCAGGGTCAGCGGCACGGCCATGGCGACCACGATGCCGACCCGGAAGCCCAGGCTGATCAGGCTGACGACGATGACGACCGCGAGCGCCACGAAGAACTTCAGCATGAACTCGTTGTAGGCCTCGACGATGTTCACCGACTGGTCGGTGATCTTGTCGAAGCTCATGCCCAGAGGCATTTCGGAGGCGATCGCCTTGGCTTCCCTGTCGAGGTTCTTGCCCAGCTCCAAGCCGTTGTAGCGTTCCTTCATCACCACGCCGAGCACGATGGCCGGTTCGCCGCCGTTGCGGATCAGGAAGGTGGCGGGATCCTCATAGCCGCGCTTGACCTCGGCGATGTCGCCCAGTTTGAGGGTGCGGCCGCCAACGGCGATCGGCGTTTCCTTGATCTTCTCCAGGCTGTCGAGCGCCCCGTCCAGACGGATCTGCACCTGGGGGCCCTGGGTTTCGATCGAGCCGGCCGGGGTGACCAGGTTGCGGTCATTGAGCGCGGCGAACAGCTCCCTGGGGCTCACCCCCAGCGTCGCCAGGCGGGCTTGGGTGAACTCCACGAAGATTTTCTGCGGTTGCTCGCCGATGATCTGGACCTTCTTGACGCCCGGCACGTGCAGCAGGCGTTGGCGCAGGGTCTCGGCCTGGCGCACCAGCAGGCGCTGCGGCTCACCCTTGGCCTTCAGCGCGTAGAGGGCGAAGGTCACGTCGCCATACTCGTCGTTGACGAACGGACCCAGCACGCCGCGCGGCAGATTGGGGGCCTCGTCGGCCATCTTCTTGCGGGTCTGGTAGAATTGCTCCTGAACCTCCTTGGCCGGAATCTGGTCCTTCAGCGTCAGGGTGGTGAAGGCCAGGCCGGGGCGCGTGAAGGTCTCGGACCGATCGTACCACTTCAGCTCCTGCATCCGCTTCTCGAGCGGCTCGGCCACCTGATCCTGCATCTCCAGTGCGGTGGCGCCGGGCCACGCGGTGACGATCGTCATGACCTTGATCGAGAAGCTGGGGTCCTCGGCGCGGCCTAGCTTCATGAAGGCGAAGGCGCCGGCGAACGTGATCGCGACGATCAGGAAGAGCGTGATCGACCGCTCGCGGACCGCCAGGGCGGAGAGGTTGAGGCTCATTGCGCCGCTCCGGCCTGGATGCGGACGCGCTGGCCCTGGTGCAGCATGTGGGCGCCCAGGGCGACGAAGCGCTCACCGCCGGCGAGGCCGCTGGAAATCGTCGCCGTCTCCGCCCCGATCGCCGCCAGGCGCACGGGCCGCCACTGGACCGTGGAGGCGCGCGGCTCGACGACCCAGACGCCCGGTCCCTTGCCCGCGTCATAGATGGCGCCGATCGGTGCTTCCACGCCGCCGGATCCCCGATCTGCGCCCTGCGGGGAGAGGGCCACCACCACGGTCGAGCCCAGCGGCGCCTGGGCGGCCTGGCCGTTCAGGACATACTTGGCTTCGTAAGTTCGGGTGCGAGGGTCCGCGGCGTCCGACAACTGCCGCAGGCGCGCCTGACCGGCCTCGGCGCCGTCGGAGGCGAAGGCCTGGGCCAGCGAGCCCAGCGCCGGGCGAACGGTCTCTGGCAGGGTGATGGTCGCCTCCCGAGGTCCAGCCTGGGCCAGGCGCACGACCGGCTGACCGGCGGCGACCACCTGGCCGGGCTCGGCCAGGGTCTCGACCACGACGCCGTCGGCGTCTGCGACCAGGACCGCATAGCCTGCGGTGTTGCGCGAGACCCGGGCCTGGGCCTCGGCGGCTTCCAACTGGGCCTTGGCTGCGTCGGCCGCCGCCTTGGCTTGGTCATAAGCGAGGGCTGAAACCGCGCCGGCCGAAACCAGGCTGCGATAACGCTTCTCGTCCGACGCTGTCTGCACGGCACGGGCGCGGGCGGCCTCCACCAGTTCGGTCTGGGCTGAAACGGCCAGGGCGTAGTCGGTCGCGTCGATGCGCATCAAGGCCTGGCCGCGACGGACGGTCTGGCCGGCGTCGACCAGCCGCGCCACGACCTTGCCGGCGACGCGGAAGCCTAGATCGCTTTGGACGCGCGCCGTGACGACGCCGCTGAACCTGCGCTGGCCGTCCGTCGCGGGACTGGCCACGGCGACCCGCACCACCGGCGGCAGGGTGCGAGGATCGTCTGCCCCGGATTTGCCGCCGCAGGCGACGAGTGGCGTGAGGCCGGCCAAAAGCAGGGCGGCGGCGAGGGGACGAGGCGACATGGCTTAAGGGTCCTGCCTTGGCGGAAGAACCTTAGCTTGGTGTTTAGTGACCAATCTGTCAACTCGTCACCTCGTTTTAGGGGGCAAGGCTCCGCAGCACCAGATTGATGGCCTTGGTCGGCGCGTCGGGCAGGTCGTCCAGGTTGTGCCTGAGCATCAGCGGGTTCATGAAGCTCTGCATGACCAGCAGGATCGCTTCGCAGACCTCGTCGATCGGCGTTTTGCGCTCGAACTCACCCGTCTCGCGGCCTAAGAGAATGATCTCCTTCAGCAAGGCTTCGGATCGTTCCAGATAGGCCAGGGCCGACGGCCAACGTTCCTCGGCCGAATGGGCGGCGATGTCGTAGAGGAGCTTGTCCTGGAAGAAGAGCTCGGCGCTCGTGGCCACTATACCATTGAAAAAACGCCTTAACTTCTCCGAGGCGGTCCTGCCGTCGGCGATCCCGGCCTCACCCGCCGCCAGCACCTTGTCCAGGCACTGCACGCAGATCGCCTGGCCGATCGCCTGCTTGGAGTCGAAGAACTTGTAGATGTAGGCCTTGGAGAAACCGATCGCCTTGGCCAGGTCGGCGACCGTGGTCTTGCCATAGCCGAAGCGGCTGAAATGGGCCTCGGCCGCGGTGACGATCTGATCCCGGACGTCGTGTTCGAGGGGGCCTCTCTGGCCGGCGGCGGGAGGCGAAGAGTCGATTGTGCTCATGACAGCACGCTAACATCGGACGTCTCGATTGACAAACTGGTGACGATATTAGAATTTAGTCACAACCAAGTTTCGTCATTCGTAGCGAGTGGTCCCATGCGCTCCGCCGTCTTCCCGGTTCTTTCCATCGCGGCCAGTTCCGCCCTGTTCGCCGGATGCGCGGTCGGCCCAGACTATGTCGCGCCGAAGATCGCCTCGCCGCGGGTCTTCATGGGGGCCAAGGCCGTCGAGGCCCGGTCGGCCGCACCGGCGACGAGCGCATCGACCGATGCGTGGTGGCGCGGCTTCAACGATCCGGTGCTCGACCGCCTTGTCGATCGGGCCTTGGCGCAAAACCTTGATCTGGCTCAGGCGGGCGCGCGGGTCGCCCAGGCGCGGGCGGGCGTGCGCGCGGCGACCGCGGCCCTGCTGCCGTCCGCCTCGGTCCAGGCCAGCGGCGCCAAGGTTCACGCTTCGACCCAGACCCCGACGGGGCGACTTCTCGCCGCCACGCCGAATTTCGACCGCGAGGGCGAACTCTACGAAGGCGATCTGGTCGCCGGCTGGGAGCTCGACGTCTTCGGCGGCGGCCGCCGCGATCGCGAGGCGGCCCTGGCGCAGTACAGAGCGGCTGAGGCCGGGGTGGCCGCCGCGCGCCTGGCCGTCGCCGCCCAGACGGCGGACACCTACGTGTTGGTTCGTGGGCTGCAGGAACGGCTCGCGATCGCGCGCGGCCAGGTCGAGACCCAGACGCGGCTGGTCGAGACGGTCCGCCTGCAGCGCGAGCAGGGCGTCGCCGCGGACCTGCAGCTGCAGCAGGCCGTTGGCGCGCTGGAACAGACGCGCGCCAGCCTTCCCGTCCTCGAGGAGGGACTGGAGGCGGCGCTCAACGCCATGGACGTCATTCAAGGCGCGCAGCCAGGAACCTATCGGGCCGAACTGGCCACGGTGACGGCCATTCCCACGGCGCCCGGCCTTGCCGACGCGGGAGGCCCCGCCGAACTGCTGCGCCGTCGCCCGGACCTCGTCGTCGCCGAGCAACGGCTGCGCGCCAGCAATGCGCAGGTCGGTTCGGCGATTTCGCAATATTTCCCGAAGTTTTCGCTCAGCGGCCTGGTGGGCACAGCCACCACCAGCAGCAGCGCCCTGTTCGAAGGGCCGGCCAACCAGGCCCAGGGCGTGCTTGGCCTGCGCTGGCGATTGTTCGACTTCGGCCGCGTCGGCGCCGAGGTGGCCGCGGCGCGCGGCCAGAAGGCGGAGGCTCTGGCCGCCTACCAGCAATCGGTTCTGCGCGCGACCGAGGACGTGGAGAGCGCCTTCTCCAGTCTCGTCAAGCGCGAGAGCCAGGAGCGCACCCTGGCGGCTGGCGAAGCGTCACTGGCTAAGGCCAGAGCCGCCTCGCAGGCCGCCTACGGCGGCGGCGTTGTCAGCCTGATCGAGGTGCTGGACGCCGATGCGCGCCTGCTCGCCGTCCGCGACGCCAGGGCCCAGGCTCGAACGGAAGCCGCCCGCGCGGCGATCCGTTCCTTCCAGGCCCTGGGCGGCGGCTGGCGCGATCCTTCCGGCGCGGACGCTGGGTAGAGACGCCACGGCGTTCGGCGCGCTTCGCTACAAGACACCATCGATCCTGAGCGCGATCCCGAACGGATGCAGGGCGCCGTCGGGCAAGGTCACGTGCAGGCCCGTCCGGTCTTGGCGCAACGGCAGGGGCGTCTTGTCGCCGGCCAGGGTTACACGCCGCACTGGACCCTTGGCGTGCCCGCCGTCCTTGGCCAGGCTGCGGACCACGACTTGCCCGCCCTCCGGTCGCCCCAAGGTAATGGCGTATAGCGCGGCGTTCTTGGTGGTGAACCGAATGTCCTGCGGCGTGAAAGGCTTCTGCTTGCCCTCGCTGAACATGCCGGCGGCCACGGCCGTCGGCCCTTCGCCGAAGATCGTCCAGGGGCGTGTCGCGTAGATGGCGTCGGAGAAGCGACCCATCCAGACGCCGATCTCCTCGACGATCCGCCGCTCCTCGGAGTCGATCGTTCCATCGCCGCGTACCGGAATGCTGAGCAGCAGATTGCCGTTTTTCGAGACAATGTCGCAGAGCCGATGAATGACCTCGGCCGCGGGCAGATAGCGCTTCTCCTCGAAGAGGCGCCGATTGTAGTGCCAGTCGCCGATGCAGGTGTCGGTCTGCCAGGGCTCGGGGCTGATCTCGCTGCGCATGCCCCGCTCGACGTCGGCGACGATGCCTGGGCGATGGGCGTCGTGGGGCTTGATGTTGATTACCGCGTCGAGTTTCCCGCGCCACTGAAGCGACGCGTTGTAGTAGTGGGCGGCGATGTCCAGGCCCGCCTGTTCGAGCGGCAGGTCGAAATTGTCGAAATAGACGAGATCGGGCTTGTAGCTGTCGATCAAGTCCTTGCACCTCAGATACCATTGGCGCGTGAAGGCTGGATTGTTCAGCGGGGCCTTTTCGCTCCAGACCCGATCGTTGGCTTCGTGCCATTTGTTGGCGTCGGCGATCGTGTCGAAACCGTCGGGCAACGGCATGACCGGGCCGCCATAGAGCTGCTGCGGATCCAGCCCCTCCCACCATTTACCGCGACCGTCCGCTGCGAAGCGCTTGAAGGCGTCGTAGCGTTGCCCCTTGCGCGGGCCCTCGGGGTCGTAGCCGTAAGCCGTCTGGAACCAGTGCCAGGCGTGGGCGGAATGGTTGGAGACGCCGAAGCGCAAGCCCCGCTTGCGAGCGGCCTTGGCCCACAGGCCGATGATATCCTTCTTGGGACCCAGGCGGACCGCGTTCCAGTCGTGGAACCTGGACTGGTAGGCGTCGAAGTTGTCGTGATGGTTCGCCATGGCCACGAAGTATTTCGCGCCGGCCTTGGCATAGAGATCCAGCAGGTCGTCAGGATTCCAGTTTTCAGCCCGCCATTGGGGATAGATGTCCATGAAGCCGGTATCGGCCGGGTGGCCATAGGTCTTCAGGTGATGGTCGTAGGCGGGCTGGCCGGGCATGTACATGCTGCGGGCGTACCAGTCGCCCGCTTCCGGCACGCATTGGGCGCCCCAGTGGGCCCATAGCCCGAACTTGGCGTCGCGAAACCAGTCCGGCGTTCGATATCCAGCCGCGAGCGAATCCCAGTTGGGCTTGAACGGGCCCTTGGCGATCTGGTCAAAGCCTGTCGGGACCAGGTCCGAGGCCAATGCGGGGGCGGCGCCGATCAGGCTGGCTGCGGCGCTGCCCTGGAACAGCGCACGTCTTGTCGGCGTCATCGTTCCTCTCCCTTGGTTTTTATCCTTGAATAGAATTTCAAATATGATTTGTCTGAGTTGTCAAGGCGCGGGCCGAGGCCCAGGGTGCGTTCAAGCTTTGTCATGTGCAAACCACCCGGCGCGCGCCGTTCCAAATGTGCGTTGATGACGCCTGTGGGGGGAGCCTTGGCCAGGCACACCGAGGTGCGATATAGTCAGACAATATCTCTTGATGACGCTATCGGTCGGCTGTAGCTCTTGCGCCATCAGATAAAGGAAGGGCGTTGCCCCCAGGCATTGCGCCCCTTCTGCAGGACGCCGAGGAAGCCCAAATGAACAAGAACTTGAGCCGTCGCGGCTTGCTGGGCGCCTCCGCGGCGCTAGGTGCGGCGCTGCCCGCCGTCGCAGCGACCAAGCCGGCCCCGAAGCCGCCGGCGGCGAAGAGGCCGCTCCTGGCGCCGACTCCGCCGATGGGCTGGAACAGTTGGAACAGCTTCGCCACGACGATCAACGAAGCCCAGACGCTCGAGCAGGCGACGATCATGGCTCGCGAACTGCGGCCCGCCGGCTACGACATCCTGACCGTCGATATCCAGTGGTACGAGCCTGGCGCCAGCAGCTATACCTACGCCGCCAAGCCGGTCCCGACGCTGGACGATCACGGCCGGCTGCTGCCCGCTCCGAACCGCTTCCCGTCCAGCGCCGACGGCAAGGGTTTCAAGCCGCTGGCCGACCAGGTTCGCGCTCTCGGCCTGCGATTCGGCGTTCATCTGATGCGCGGCGCCCCGCGCCTGGCGGTCGAGCGCGGCCTGAAGGTCCTGGGCACGAACATCAGCGTGGCCGACATCGTCGACAAGCACAGCACCTGTCCGTGGAACCCCGACATGTACGGGGTCGACATGAGCAAGCCGGGCGCCCAGGCCTATTACGATAGCGTCTTTGCATTGCTGGCGTCGTGGGGCGTGGACTTCGTCAAGGTCGACGACCTCAGCCGTCCCTATGACTCCCACATGGCCGAGATCGAGGCGATTCACCGCGCCATTGGCCGGACCGGCCGACCGATGATCCTGTCCATGTCGCCAGGCGAGACCCCGGTCGTGCGCGGCGCCCACGCCCGCCAGCACGCCCAGATGTGGCGGATCTCGGACGACTTCTGGGACGATTGGAGGATGTTGGACGCCCAGTTCACCCGGCTGGAAAACTGGTCGCCCTACATGGGTGACGGCGGCTGGCCCGACGCAGACATGCTGCCGTTGGGCCGCTTGGCCTTGGGCGAGCGCGACACCAAGTTCACCCCCGACGAACAGCGCACCCTGATGACGCTGTGGTCGATCGCCCGCTCGCCGCTGATCATGGGCGGGGACCTCCGCCACCTCGACGCGCCGACCAAGGCCCTGCTGACCAATCCCGAGGTCATCGCCGTCAATCAGGCTTCGCGCGACAACCGCCCGCATTTCGTCGAGGACGGCATGCGCGTCTGGACGGCCAAGGCGAACAATGGCGACGCCTATCTGGCGCTGTTCAACACGGGCGAGACGCCGCGCGAGGTCGGAGTCGATCTGAAGATCGTCGGCTTGCCGGCCTCGGCGACGGTGCGGGATCTCTGGACGGGCCGCGATCTTGGCAAGGCCGCGGGGCGCTTCTCGGTGCAGTTGCCTTCGCACGGCGCCGGCCTGTATCGCCTTGGCTGAAGGCGGTCCTGATGGGGAGCGAGCACGGCCGTGATGGCCAACTCGCTTCCCATTCGCAACTCCGCTAGGCTGCGATCATGCAAAGACGAGGACCGAAGGGGGAGGGGGCGGAAGGCGTCACGATCGTCGACATCGCCCGGGAGGCGGGCGTTTCGATCAAGACGGTCTCCCGAGTGATCAATCGCGAGGACGGGGTCGGGCCGGAGGCTCGCGCCCGGATCGAGGCGTTGATCGCTCGGCTCGGCTATCGGCCCAACGTGGCCGCTCGCCTGCTGTCCAGCCGGCGCAGCTACCTGATCGGCGTGATCTTCCTGAGGATGGGCGCCTACCATTATATCGGCGAGATCCAGGCGGGCGCGATGCGCGCCTGCCGCCGGGCCGGCTACCAGCTGGTGGTCGAGCAGGTCGGGGAGGGCGTCGACGGCGCCCGCGAGACGCTGATCCAGACCCTGCGCGCCGGCCGCTTCGATGGCCTGATCCTGACGCCGCCCGTCTGCGACGATCCGGAACTGCTCAACGTCGTCGAGAGTCACGGCCTGGCCTATGTCCGCATCGCGCCCGGCGGCGACTTTGGCCGTTCGCCCTATGTGTTCATGGACGACATGTTGGCGGCCCGCCAGATCACCGATCGGCTCCTGGACCTTGGCCACAGGCGGATCGCGTTCATCGACGGACCGCCGGAGCACACCGCCGCCACCCGCCGCCGCCACGGCTATCTGGCCGCCTTGGGCGCTCGCGGCGTTACGCCCTGCGCCGACTTGATCCAGTCCGGAGACTTCGAAAGCCTCTCCGGCTTTGAGGCGGCGGAGCGGTTGCTGGACCTTTCCGATCCGCCGACGGCGATCTTCGCGGCCAATGACGGCATGGCGGTGGGCGTCCTAGCCGCCGCCGCCAAGCGCGGGCTGTCGGTGCCCGGCTCGCTCTCTGTTGTGGGATTCGACGACAGCCCCGTCGCGGCGTCGGCGTGGCCGCGATTGACGACGGTTCACCAGCCCGTAGCGGAGATGGCGGAGGCGGCGGCCGACATGCTGATCGATGGTTTCGGAGACAAGCGATTCCGTGGCCGAACCCTGGTGCGGCAGCTGGACTACCGTGTCGTGGACCGCGCCTCGACCGCTTCCCCGCGTAAATCTACTTCTGGGTTGTAGTACTTCGTTGCCGTGTGCGGCTGAATCCTAGAAGTACAACTCCAAGATCCCCTTAATTCGGGAACTAAAATTCCAGACAGCGGTGTCTTTGAAAAATCGATAGACAACGTTGTCGTAGCGTGATGTCTAATTAAGACAACGTTGTCGTACGCATTCAGTGCATTGCGATCATGTCGATCAAAGCCCCGGGACAGGGGCGGAGGAAACAATCGGTCGTCGCTCGCGACGTCCGTCAGGAGGCCGGTTCACCGGCCGACGCATTCGCGTCGGCTCCGGACGGCCTCGCGCAGGAAAGGGGAACAACATGCGCATCATGCTTTTCGCTTCGACCGCGGTGGCGATCGTCGGGCTTCACGCGCCGACGGCGTACGCTCAGGATACAGCCCAGGTTCAGCTCGACGAGGTGGTGGTCACCGCCCAGCGTCGCAGCGAAAATCTTCAAAAGACGCCGCTGACCGTGTCCGCTGTGACCGGCGAGAAGCTGGAGTCCCAAGGGATCAAGTCGGTGGTCGACCTGGGCAGCCAGGTGCCGGCCCTGCAGATCACCTCCAGCGGCGGCGGCGCGGCCCAGATCTTCCTGCGCGGCATCGGCAGCACCAACACCACCGAGGTCGGCGACCCGGCGGTGGCGTACCACATCGACGGCATCTACATCGCGCGCTCCACGTCGGTGGGCTCGCTGTTCTACGACATCGACCGGGTGGAAGTGCTGCGCGGCCCGCAGGGCACGCTGTACGGTCGCAACGCCACGGCCGGCGCGATCAACGTCATCACCAAGAAGCCCAAGCTCGGCGACTACGAAGGCTATGGATCGGTGGACGTCGGCAACTACGGCGCCCTGACCACCAGCGGCGCGGTCAATATTCCGGTCGGCGAAACCCTGGCGGTGCGCGCCGCCTTCCAACAGAGCCGTCACGACGGTTATGTCACCGCTCTCAACAGCGGTCCGGGCACGGGCGGCAACGATCGCTACGACCAGGACGATAAGTCGGCGCGGGTGCAGGCGCTCTGGAAGCCCAGCGACGTGTTCTCGGTACGGCTGACCGCCGACTACCTGCACCAGGGCGGGGCCGGCGGGGGCGACCAGACCTACGGCACCGCGCGGGTGACCGGCGATCCGTGGACCTGCAACTGCTCGGTCAACCTCTATCGCAACAACCGGTTCTTCAGCACCGGCGGTGAGGCCAACTGGGACCTGGGCTTCGCGACCCTGACCTACCTGATGGGCTACAACTTCTCGCGCCTGGACCGCAACGGCGAGAACGCCAGCACCGGCGCGCCCAACTACTTCAAGGGCAAGGACCACACCTGGTCGCACGAATTGCGGCTGGGCGGCGAGACAGGCGACCTGAAGTGGGTGGTGGGCCTGTACCGCTTCACCGAAGACAACAATGTCGACTTCCGGGTGTTCCTGGCGACCAATTCCTACCTGTCCTTCATCCAGCCGGAAGTGACGGCGGAATCCTGGGCGGCGTTCGGCCAGGGGACCTATGCGGTGACGGACCGCCTGCGGCTCACGGCGGGCCTGCGCTACACTGAGGATCAGAAGGCTCGCAACGGCGGCACCTTCCTGACCAACGCGGCCGGCGCCATCACCTCGACCGTGGTGCTCAACGTCGCCGACGCCAAGTGGGACGCCACCAACTGGAAGCTCGGCGCCGACTTCGACCTCACGCCGGACTCGATGCTCTACGCCAATGTCGCCACCGGCTATAAGGCCGGGGGCTACTTCGACGGCGTCGGCCAGAACACCTACGAGCCGGAGAAGATCACCTCCTACGAGGCCGGGGTGAAGAACCGCTTCCTCGACAACCGCCTGCAGTTGAACGCCTCGGCCTTCCTCTACGACTACAAGGACTTCCAGGTCTCGGCGGTCGGGGTGATCGCCGGCCAGAACGCCACGGTCACGCTGAATGCTGACAAGGCGCGGGTCTATGGCCTGGAGCTGGAAAGCAACCTCGTGCTGACCGAGCACGACCGGATCGACGCCACGCTGGGCTGGATCCACGCCGAATACACCGACTTCGTGCTGCCGCTGGGCGACGCCTTCGCCAACAACAACACCAACGCTTCGGTGGTGGGCTGCTACACCGCCAACTTCGCCGCCGCCGCCCCGCGCTCGACCGATTTCTCCGGTTGCCGCATGGCGCGCACCCCGGCCTGGACGGTGAACTTCGGCTATCAGCACGTCTGGGATCTGTCGTTCGGCGGCACGCTCACCGGACGCGTCCAGACCCACTACGAAAGCGGCAAGAACCTCGAATATCACGGCTTCGCGCAGAACCATCAGGACAGCTTCACCAAGAGCGACGTCAGCCTGACCTACGCCAGCGCCGACGACCGCTGGACCCTGCAAGGCTATGTGCGGAACATCGAGAACGAGGACGTCCGCACCGCTTCATCGCCGAACGCCACCACCGGCCTGGCCACGAACGGCAACGCGGACTTCTACGCGCCGCCGCGCACCTACGGCGTGCGCCTGGGCGTGACCTTCTAGATCACCACCTGTCACCCCCGGCGGACCTGCCCGCCGGGGGCTTTCTTCTTCTTTGAGCGTCCGCATGCCCCAGCTTCGCCGCCTGCTCCTGACGATTGCCGCCGTCGCTCTGGGGCCCGCCGCCATCGCTGCTCCCGCTCAGCCCCTGCTGGGCTCCCGTAGCGGCGCAACGATCGTGGCCGACGGGCTGAAGTTCCGCGACCTCGACCGCGACGGGAAGCTTTCGCCCTACGAGGACTGGCGGCTGGATCCCGACCGGCGCGCCGCCGACCTGACCGCCCGCATGACGCTGGACGAAAAGGCCGGCGCGATGATGCACGGCACCGTACCGGCGAGGGGCCCGCTGGGCGTCGCCGGGATCGGCGCCGGCTACGACCTCGACAAGGCCGCGCCGCTGATCCAGTCGCGCCACGTCGAGACCTTCATCACCCGCCTGTCGGGCGCACCGGCGACGCTGGCCGAGCAGAACAACGCCCTCCAGGCCCTGGCCGAGGACACGCGCCTGGGCATACCGGTGACGATCAGCACCGATCCCCGCAACCATTTCCAGTTCACCGCCGGCGCCAGCGTGACCTCTGGGGGCTTCTCGCAATGGCCCGAGGCGACCGGCCTGGCGGCGATCGGCGATCCAGCCCTGACCCGGCGCTTCGGCGAAGTGGCCCGGAAGGAATATCGCGCGGTCGGCATCCACCAGGCGCTGTCGCCGATGGCCGACCTGGCCACCGAGCCGCGCTGGTCGCGGATCAACGGCACGTTCGGCGAGGACCCTGTACTGGTCGGGACCATGGTCAAGGCCTACGTCCAGGGCTTCCAGGGCAGCGACACGGGTCTGGCGGCCGACGGCGTCTCGGCCGTGGTCAAGCACTGGGTCGGCTACGGCGCCTCGGCCAAGGGCTTCGACGGCCACAACCACTATGGCCGCTACGCCGTGTTCCCGGCTGGCCAGTTCGACCAGCACGTCAAGCCGTTCGACGAGGCCTTCGCGGCGGGCGTCGTGGGCGTTATGCCGACCTACGCGATCCTCCAGGGCGTCACGCTCGACGGCAAGCCGCTCGACCCCGTCGGGGCGGGCTTCAGCCGGCAACTGCTGACCGACCTTCTGCGTGGCGAGCACGGCTTCAAGGGCCTGGTCATCTCGGACTGGGCGATCACCAACGACTGCGGCCAGACCTGCCGGAACGGCTTTCCGACCGGTCAGGCGCCCAATTTCGAAGGATTCTCCACCGCTTGGGGCGTCGAAGGGCTGAGCAAGGTCGACCGCTACGCCAAGGGCGTCAATGCCGGGCTCGACCAGTTCGGTGGGGTCGAGGACACCGCCGAACTGGTCGCCGCCGTCCGGGCCGGCAAGATCACGCCTGCGCGGATCGACCAGTCGGTGCGTCGCATCCTGACGGTCAAGTTCGAGCAGGGCCTGTTCGAGAGCCCCTATGTCGATCCGAAGGCCGCCGAGGCGGTCGTCGGGGCGCCGGCCTTCGTCGCCGAAGGCCGCGCCGCCCAGAGCCGGGCGCTGACGCTGCTGGAGAACCGCAACGGGCTGCTGCCTCTGAAGGGCGCCGGGCGTAAGGTCTGGCTGATGGGCGTCTCGGCCGAGGTCGCCAGGGCCCACGGCCTGACGCCGGTGACCGACCTGGCCCAGGCCGACCTGGCGATCATCCGCACGGTGACGCCGTTCCAGACCCTGCACCCGAACTACACCTTCGGCAGTCGCCAGCATGAGGGCGACCTGTCGTTCAAGGACGGCGCCGCCGACTACGAGGCGATCAAGGCCGCCTCGGCCAAGGTTCCGACCATCGTCAGCGTCTATCTCGACCGCCCAGCCATCCTGACCAACGTCAGGGACAAGGCCACGGCCCTGGTCGGCGATTTCGGAGCCAGCGACGACGCCCTGCTCGACGCGCTGACCGGCGTGGTCGCGCCGCGAGGTCGCCTGCCGTTCGAACTGCCCTCGTCGATGGCCGCCGTCGAGGCCCAGGCCGAGGACGCCCCTCACGACTCCGCCAAACCGCTCTATCCGATACACTATGGCCTGACCTACTAAGGAACGCGCCCCATGCACCGCCATGCCCTGATCGCCTTCGCAGCCGCCAATCTCGTGTCGACCTCGGCCTTCGCCGCGGATCCCGTGGTCAAGACGACCCACGGTCCCATCGCCGGCCGGCAGGCCGACGGCGTTGACGCCTTCAAGGGCGTGCCGTTCGCCGCGCCGCCCGTGGGCGAGCTGCGCTGGCGCGCCCCCCAGCCGCCCGCCGCCTGGACGGCCGTGCGTTCGGCCGCGGCCTACGGCCCGGACTGCATGCAGAACCCGTTCCCCGGCGACGCCGCGCCCCTGGGCGTCAAGCCGGCGGAGGATTGCCTCTACGCCAATGTCTGGACGCCCGCCGGGGCTGAAAAGGCCAAGGCCAAGCGGCCGGTGATGGTCTGGATCTACGGCGGCGGCTTCGTCAACGGCGGCTCCTCGCCGGCGGTCTATTCCGGCGATCGCTTCGCGCGCGACGGCGTGGTGCTGGTCAGCTTCAACTATCGGGTCGGGCGCTTCGGCTTCTTCGCCCACCCGGCCCTGACCGCCGCGAACGCCGACGGCGGGCTGCTGGGCAACTATGCGCTGCTCGACCAGATCGCGGCGTTGAAATGGGTGCGCGACAACATCGCCGCGTTCGGCGGCGACCCGGGCAACGTTACGGTCTTCGGGGAATCGGCCGGCGGCGTGTCGGTGCACGACTTGCTGACCTCGCCGCTGGCCAAGGGGCTGTTCCACAAGGCGATCATCCAGTCGGGCGGCGGCCGGCCGAGGCTGCTGCCGACCCTGCCGCTGCGGGCCGCCAATGGCGAGCGCTCGGCCGAGAGCGCGGGCCTGGCCTTCGCCGCCAAGGCCGGCGTCAGCGGGGAGGGGCCCGAAGCGCTGGCGGCCCTTCGCGCCCTGCCGGCCGACGCCGTGGTCGACGGCCTGAACATGGCCACCGCGGGCACCCCCACCTGGGGCGGCGGGCCGATGATCGACGGCAAGATCCTGGCGCGCGAGCCGCTGGCCGCGTACGCCGCCGGCGCCTGGAGCAAGATGCCGGTGATGGTCGGCGCCACCGGCGCCGACGGCTTCTTCTTCGGCGGGACCCGCGACCAGGTGTTCGCGCCGTTCGGCGACCAGCGCGCCGCCGCCGAGGCCGTCTACGACCCGACCGGCAAGGAGGACATCAAGGTCTACGGCTGGAAGGCGGCCGGCGACCGGATGTTCATCGAGCCGTCGCGAAAGATCGCCCGCACCCTGTCAGCCCAGGGCGCGCCGGTCTGGCAGTACCGATTCTCCTATGTGGCCGAAAGCCAGCGCAAGGACTGGTGGGGCGCGCCGCACGCCACCGAGATCCCGTTCGTGTTCGACACCGTCGACGCCCGCTATGGCGCGGCCCTGACCCCGGCCGACGCCGCGGCGGCCAAGGCCGCCCACGCCTACTGGATCGCCTTCGCCGCCAAGGGCGAACCGGAGGTCGCGGGGCAGCCGGAATGGCCGAAGTACGACGCCCCGAGCGATACGATCATCGACTTCGCCAATGACAGGGTGAAGGTTGGCCCCGATCCGCTCAAGGCGCGGCTGGACCTGGTGGAGGCCTCTATTCCCGGAGGCTAGGTCCGTGAGCGTGTTCCCGGCGCCACCGGCCGCCACGGAGCGCTCTTGACCGGAGGGACTATCGCGTCGGCGGCTTGGGACGCACCTCGAGGATCGAGCCGTCCGGCGCATAGCTCAGCGGTTCGATGGCGATCGAACGGCGATGGCTTCCGCCGCCGGGCAACAAGGCGTCGTGGTAGAAGAACCAGGTCTTGCCCTTGTCCTGCAGGATCGCCTGGTGGTTAGTCGAGATCTTCAGGTAGTCGAGGATCACGCCCCGATAGGCGTAGGGGCCCTTCGGGCTCTTCGACGTGGCGTAGACGATCTGGCCCGGCCAGCCGGTCGAGAAGCTGAAGTAGTAGACGCCCTGGCGTTTGTGCAGGAAGGGCGCCTCGCCATACTTCTTCTTTGGATCGTCCGACGGGAAGCCGGTGACGGCGATGTCCTGGATCGGTCCGGCCAGGCTCTTCATGTCCGCGCCCAGCTTGACGATCTTGGGCACACGGGTGCCGAACACCATGTAGGCCTGGCCGTCGTCGTCGATCAGGACCTGCGGGTCGATCGGCTCGGCCCCGGCGTTGGCGTCCCGCGCCTTGTCGACCAGCGGGGCGCCGATGGCGTCGTGGAACGGCCCCTCGGGGCGGTCGGCCACGGCCACGCCGATCTTGTCGCCGCCGACCGGGGCATAGAAGTAGTATTTGCCGTTGCGATAGGCCGCCTCGGGCGCCCAGGCCTTGGCGTCAGGCTTGGCCCACTTGAACACCGATACGCCCAGGAACGCGCCGCCGTCCTTCCAGGTCTTCAGGTCCTTGGAGGTGTAAAGCCGCCAGGTGGTCGAGTCCCAATAGGTCCCCGAATTGGACGCGTCGTCGGTGGCGTAGAGATAGTAGCCGCCCTTGAACGCGTGCGGCGAAGGATCGGCGTTGAAACGTGGGCTGATCGGCTCGCCGGCCAGAGCCGGTCCCGCCAGCAGGGCGGCGAGGAGGAGGGCGAAACGGTGCATGGGGACTCCTTGAACTCGGCGACTGCGGTGATGGACCATAGCAGGCGATGCGGCGGATGGACCGCTATTGCGGCGGCGTCGCCTCGGCGGTGCGGGCCTTGTCGGGCGAGGTTCCATCGCCGGCGAACGGCTCCAGGCGGAAGCTGACCCGGGTGGGCGCCAGCCTGGTGCGGTATTTCATGTGCGGCAGGCCGAAGCTGTTCCAGGTGGTGTCGCCGCCGATCCCCCATTGGGCCGAATCGACCAGCAGGGTCCCGTCCCCGTGGGGAACGATGTCGGTCGATTTCCAGGTCCCCGGCGCGCGGCGGTAGAGGTCCTGGTAGGGGAAGGCCAGGGCCGTCATCATCAGGGGCTTGTCGGCGGCCACCCGCACGCCACGCCCTTGGCCGCTCAGTTCCATCCAGCGGATGTCGATCTTGTTGCCGGTGTCCTGGGGCCGCATATAGTCGTGGTTCTGCTCGGCGATCGCCCCGCGCCACAGGCCAATCGGGGCCGAGGTGTAGCGGTCGACATAAGTCTCGTGCGGACCGCGGCCGTACCACTCGACGGTCTTCAGGCTGGCGGAAACCGAATACCAGAGCCCGACCCGCACGGGCGGCGGCAGGTCGTCCTTCAAGGGCGTGAGCTCGCCTGCCACCGCCACGCTTCCATCTCCGGCCATGGTGTAGGTCGTGACGAACCGCGCCGCGCCGGCCCCGAGCGCATGCTCCACGACGATCTGGCCGCCACCATCAACAGGACGGACAGTGACGGACCGCACTTGGCGCTGCTCGGTCATCGCTTGCCAGGGGCGTTGCTGGGCCGTGAGGCCGGTCCCCGTGTCGTTGTCGGTCTCGGCGCGGAAGAAGTTGGGCTGGCCGCCCTTGGCCAGGACGAGGCCGTCCTTGGCGTAGGCCTCGACCAGGCCGGTGGTCTTATCGATGGTCAGGGTCGCGCCGGCCGCCGAGGCGGTGATCGCCGCGCCGGTCTCGGCCAGCGAGACCGCGCCCGAGCGGGCCACGGCCGGAGCCGGCGTCGCCGAGACGGCGAACTGCTCCCAGCCTACGACGTGGCCGGCTGGGGTCAGGGGCACGGCGCCGGCCTTGGCCTTGGCGCGCACGGTGACGAAGTACTCCGCGCCGGGCTTCGCTGGCAGGGCCGGTAGCGGCAGGGCGAACGTCTGGCTGGCGCGGGCGGCGGTCGCCAAGGCCGGCAGCTGGCCCGAGGCGATCGCCACGCCGTTCTCTTCCAGCGTCCAGTCGAAGTCGAAGCCCGACAGGTCGCGGAAGTCGTGGCGGTTGGTCACGGTGATGCGGCCGGTGGCCGGTTCAAAAGCCGAGAACTGGATCGGCGAGAGCACCTTGCCGACTTCGTAGAACTGGGGATTGGGCGTGCGGTCGGGTTGGATCACGCCGTCGCCGAACTCGACTTCGCCGCCGGGGTTGGGTCCGTATTCGCCGCCGTCGCCCCAGTAGCGCCGGCCGTCCTTGGCGTAGCGGTACATCGACTGGTCCACCCAGTCCCAGATGAAGCCGCCCTGCAGCTTGTCGTACTTGTAGATGGTGTCCCAGTAGTCTTTCAGGTTGCCGCCGGAATTGCCCTGCATGTGGGCGTACTCGCATTGGATCATGGGCTGGGTGCGGCTGGGGTCGGTGGCCCAGTCGACCATCTTGGTCACGTCGTCGTACATCGGCGCATAGATGTCGACATAGGTGTTGGGCACGTGCTCCCAGGGCCGCGCGCCCCAGCCCAGGTAGGAGATCAGGCGGCTAGGATCGCGCTTACGGGCCGCGACGGCGGCCTTCTCGAAGTTGGGGCCGATGCCGGCCTCGTTGCCCAGCGACCAGAAGATCACTGACGGATGGTTCTTGTCGCGCTCGACCATGTTCATGACGCGGCTGACATGGGCCTGTTCCCAGGCCGGGTCGAAGCCGATCTGGCGCTTGTCACGCTGTGACGGATCGGCGTTGCCCCAGCCCATGTAGGCGTGGCTCTCGATGTCGGCCTCGTCCATGACATAGAGGCCGTATTCGTCGGCCAGGGCGTACCAGAGCTCGGCGTTGGGATAGTGCGAGGTGCGCACGGCGTTGATGTTGTTGCGCTTCATCAGCTCGATGTCGCGGCGCATGCTGGCCTCGGAGATCACGTGGAAGGTCTCCGGATCGTGCTCGTGGCGATTGACGCCGCGGATGACGATCGGCTTGCCGTTGACCGCCACCCGGCCGTTCTTGATCTCCACGGTGCGGAAGCCGATGCGCTGCGGGGTGGCCTGGATCACCTGGCCCTTTGTGTCCAGCACCTCGACCAGCAGGGTGTAGAGGTTGGGCGTCTCGGCCGTCCACGGGCGCACGCCGGGAACCGTGGCCGCCAGGGTCTGGGCCCTGGCCGCGCCGGCCGCGACCTTGGCTTCCTTGGTCAGGACGGTCTTGTCGCCGTCCAGCAGGCTCATGCGCACGATGACCGGCTTGTCGCGCGCGGCCAGGGCCACGTCGGTCGACAGCACCCCGTCGCGATAGGCCTTGTCCAGGCCGGCATGGACGAACAGGTCGCTGGCCGCGACCTTGGGAACGGCCTTCAGATAGACCGAACGCTCGATGCCCGAGACCCGCCAGAAGTCCTGGTCCTCCAAGTAGGAGCCATCCGACCAGCGGTGGACCTGGATGGCGACGATGTTGGCCTGGCCCGGCTTCAGCAGCTTGGTGACGTCGAACTCGCTGGGCAGCTTGGAGTCTTCCGAATAGCCGGCCTCCACGCCGTTGACCCACACCTGGTAGGCCGAGCCGGGCTTCAGCAGCTTGGTGACGTCGAACTCGCTGGGCAGCTTGGAGTCTTCCGAATAGCCGGCCTCCACGCCGTTGACCCACACCTGGTAGGCCGAGCCGGCCGCGCCGATGTGCAGGATCACGGCCTGRCCGCTCCAGCCGGCCGGGATCTCRAAGCTGCGCCGATACGASCCSACCGGATTGGTGGCGTGGGGGATCAGCGGCCGGTTGGCCGGGAACGGATAGGTGATGTTGTTGTAGCGCGGCTGGTCATAGCCYTCGGTCTGCCAYAGGGCCGGGACCTTGATGGTCTTCCAGCTGGAGACGTCATAGTCSGGCTTCTCGAARCCTTCGGGAACCGCGTCCGACGACGGCGAAAAGCTGAACGACCACGGCCCGTCCAGCGACTGGTAGCGCGCCGASCGGGTCATGTCGCCGGCCAGGGCCGCCTCGCGGCTCTCGAACGCAAAGTGCGTGGCGCTGGCCGCCAGCTTGCCCCGCGCGAACACCGCCGGGTTCTCCCAGTCCGGACGCGACGCATCCACCTGCACCGGCTGNCGGCTCTCGAACGCAAAGTGCGTGGCGCTGGCCGCCAGCTTGCCCCGCGCGAACACCGCCGGGTTCTCCCAGTCCGGACGCGACGCATCCACCTGCACCGGCTGAACGCGGGGGCCGTCGTCGGCGTGCGCCGCCGTCAGCAGTCCGAACGAGGCGAAACCCGCCAATAGAACCCGTCGCATGCGAACCTCTTCTCATGGGGCGCCCCGCCCCGGCTGTCAGTCAAAACTCAGGTGAAACTTCAGGCGAAACTCTGGATCAAACCGCCACCGGCGCGCCGGCCTGGCCATGGGCGCGGATGAAGTCGGCCTGGGCGGGCATCCGCCGGACGGCCTGGGCCGTCGCTTCGGCGATCCGCGCCAGCCGCGCTTCGACCTGGTCGAGCGGCAGGCCCTCGGCCAGCGGCTCGACGCCCTCGACCTCAGGCCCCTGCCCGTCCAGCACCGCCAGCCAGCTGGTCTTGGTGAAGAGCTCATCACTCTCGCGGAACACCCGGCCGGTCGCGCGATAGATGCGCAGCCGCTCGAGCAGGGTGTCGGGAACGGACATCCCGGCCAGCTGCTCCCAGTAGGGCGTGTCGCGTCGTTCGGTGGCGTGGAAGTGCAGGATCAGGAAGTCGCGCACGCCGTTAAACTCGGTCGCCATCAGCCGGTTGTAGCGGCGGGCGTCGGCGGGTTCGAAGGCGCGGGTCGGCAGCATTTCCAGCAGCCGGGCGATGCCGACCTGGATCAGGTGGATGCTGGTGGATTCCAGCGGCTCCAGAAAGCCGCTGGCCAGGCCCAGGGCCACGACGTTCTTGACCCAGCCGGCCGGACGGCGGCCGGCCTGGAAGCGCAGAACCCGGGGCTCGGCCAGGGGCTCGCCGTCGAGATGGGCCAGCAGGGTGGCGGTCGCCTCGTCCTCGGAGACATGGCGGCTGGAAAAGACATAGCCGTTGCCGGTGCGGTGCTGCAGCGGAATGCGCCACTGCCAGCCGGCCTCGCGGGCGGTCGAGCGGGTGTAAGGGGCCGGGGGGCCAGCGTTGGCGGACGGAACGGCCACGGCCCGGTCGTTGGGCAGCCAGCGCGCCCAGTCCTCGAACGGGCTCTCCAGCGCCTGGCCGATCAGCAGGGCGCGGAATCCCGTGCAATCCAGGAACAGGTCGGCGGCGATCCGCTCGCCGTCCTCCATCGTCACCGACTCGACGAAGCCGTCGCCGCTCCGCAGGTTGACGGCGGCCACCTTGCCTTCGCGGCGAACGACCCCGGCCGCCTCGGCGTGGGCGCGCAGCAGCTTGGCGTAGAGGGTCGCGTCGAAATGGAAGGCGTAGGCCAGTTGCGACAGGGGGCCGGCGCCCGGCTGGGGACGGGCGAAGCGCCCGGCCGCCGCGGCCTGGGCGCAGATCGAATAGGTCTCCAGCGGCTGCCCCAGGCCAGCCTGGCGCAGCCTTCGCCAGGCGCCTTCGAACGGTGTGGGGCCGAAGTCGGGGCCATAGACCCCGAACGGGTGGAAATAGCGGTGGCCGCGCTGGCGCCAGTCGACGAACTCGATGCCCAGCTTGAACGTGCCCTTGGTCTCGCGGACGAAGACGTCCTCGTCGAGACCGATCATGGCGTTGAAGGCGCGGATGGGCGGGATGGTCGCCTCGCCGACCCCGACGATGCCGATCTCCTCGGATTCGACCAGGGTGATCGCCGGGCCTCGAGGGCCGAGCACGCGCGCCAGGGCCGCGGCGGCCATCCAGCCGGCGGCGCCGCCCCCGATGATGGCGATGCGCCTTAGCGGTCCGTTCTCGCGCGAAGTTTCGGTCAGCATCGGATCGATCGAACCATGTCTTGCGTGCGGACCGAAGGTGTTTGTCGAAAAAAGCGCCGACGTGGCGCGTCGAGGCGCCACGTCGGCTAGCTGGGGAGGTTAGTAGGTGATGCGCAGGGCGACGCCGAAGCGGCGGTCGTTGAGCTGGTACTGCAGCGGCGCGGCGGGCGTGCCGATGTAGAGCACATTCATGCGGTTGTTCAGGTTCACCGCATCCACCGAGAACGCCACGTGGTCGTTGATGTCGACGCTGAGCGACGCATCCAGCGAGGCGTAGGGCTTGGCGTATTGCGGGATGCCGTTGGCCCCGCTGCCGGTGGTCTGGTCCAGATAGGCCGAACGCCAGTTGTAGGCGACCCGGGCGCTGACCGGCCCCTTCTCGTAGAGCCCGATCAGGTTGTAGCTGTTCTTGGACAGCTTCTCGAGCGGCAGCTGGGCCGGCGCCGCCGAACCCGCCGTGGCGAAGGGGTTGCTGACGCTGCTGTCGACATAGGTGTAGTTGGCCTGGACGCCCAGGCCGCTGAGCAGGCCCGGCAGGAAGTCGAAGAATTGCTGGTAGCCGAGCTCGACGCCCTTGACGGTGCCCTTGCCCGAATTGACCACCGTGCTGACGTCGTAGGTCACCCCGTTATAGGAGCCCAGAACCGTGCCGCCGGCCAGGAAGCCGTCGACCTTCTTGTAGAAGACGCCGGCGGTCAGCGAGCCGGTGTCGTTGAAGTACCACTCCGCCGTCAGGTCATAGTTGTCGGACTCGATCGGACGCAGCATCGGGTTGCCCGAGCTGGCGCTGGGGTGGCCGGTGACCGGATTGACCTGGTTGGGGTTGTTGAGGGTCAGGTTGGTCGAAAGCTGGTCGAAGTTGGGACGCGCCAGGCCCTTGGAATAGGCCAGGCGGGCCTGGAGCGTGTCGGTCAGCTTGGCGCGCAGGTTGAAGCTGGGCAGAACGCGCGTGTAGCTGTTGTCGACATCGATCGCGGTGGTGGTGCCATCGTTGTTGAACTGGGTGCCCGTCGAGGTCGCCTCGGTCTTGATCACTCGCACGCCGAGACCGCCGTCGATCTGCACGCCGGCCACCTCGCCGGCGTAGTCGGCGATCGCCCAGCCGGTATAGGTCTTCTCGGTCTGGCTGTTGAGGTCGCCAGGCGTGAAGGCGTCCTTGGTCTGGGCGCCGAACAGGGCGTAGAGCGCCTTGGTCTGGGCCCAGACGCCGTCACCCTGCGGGAAGGCCGGATAGAGCAGGCCGCCCTTGACCGTGTTGCCGTCGAACCAGCGCATCGACGGACCCGGCATCGACAGTTGCGGGTGGGCCGAAAGCGGCACCAGCGGCGTGCCGGCCGGCGCCGAACAGTTGGCGTCGGGGCCCAGGGCGGTGATGCAGACCCCGTGCCAGGTTCCCCGCAGGTCGATGCTGTTGTCGGAATAGCGGGCGCCGCCGCGCAGCTTGTCGAAGAAGCCGCCTTCCAGGTCGTACTCGACGTCGGTCGCGAACGACAGGGTGTCGGCGTCGTTGCGCTGCAGGGAGTCGGCCATGTACGGCGTGGTGTAGTTGGCCGGGTTGTTCAGGACCGAGGCGTCACGCACCTCCCACCGCGGATACTTGCCGGTCAGGTCGAAGTCGACGATCGACTTGTGGGGCGCGGTCAGCCCGGTCTGGCCCGACTGGGAGTACAGCGACAGCACGTGGCCGTTGCGGTCGGCGTTGTAGTAGGACTTCAGGTACTGGACGTCGAAATTGGCCTTCAGGCGGTCGGTCGGGGTCCAGGCCGCGTTCAGCGTGAAGTTCTGGCTCTGGCTCCACAGCTGCTGGTCGTAGCGCCCGGTCTCGAAGGTCTGGTTCTGCAGCGAGCCCTTGGTGGCGTAGCCTTCGTCATTGAACGTGAAGGCCGCGCCCGGCAGCGGATCGGTGCCGTAGCTGGTGACGTTCCCGTTCGCGTCCCGGACGTTGGAGCGATTGTTGAAGTCGTAATAGTAGGCGCCGGTCCGGTTGAACCAGTACTTGGTCCGCTGGTACTGGGCGGTCAGCAGCAGGTCGTCGCTGGGCCGCCACTGCACCGCCGCGGCGATGCCCAGGCGCTTGCGGTCGCCGGTGTCGTCATAGATCTCGAAGCCGTAGGGCACCTGGGCGTTCGCCGGGCCATTGGCGATCGAACCGGGCGCCACCGTGTCGAAGGGCCCGGCCAGCAGGCCGTCCTGGCGATAGCGGCTCTTGCTCAGCACCGCGTTGAGCAGCACGCCGACCTCGCCGATCGAGGTGTCGAAGCGGTCGCTGTAGAGGCCCGAGATCGAGCCGCCGTTCTTGCGCACCCGATCGTAGTAGTTGCCGCGGAACGTGGCGCTGAGGACGCGATCGGGCGAGTCGAACGGCTTGCGGGTGCGCAGGTTCACCGCGCCGCCGACGCCGCCTTCGATGATGTTGGCGGGGGCGTTTTTGTAGACGTCGGCGCCGGCCAGCAGTTCGGGCGGCACGCCTTCCAGATCGAAGGCCCGGCCGCCGGACGCCGAATAGACCGCGCGCCCGTCGAGGAAGTTCTGCACCTGGGTCAGACCGCGGATGGCGATCGCCGGCTGGGTGCGGTGGTCGAAGTCGGTGGCGCCCTCGCCATAGCGGCGCTGGATCTGGACGCCGGTCACCCGTTGCAGGGCCTCGGTGGTGTTGGCGTCGGGCAGCTTGCCGATGTCCTGGGCCTGGATCGAATCGACGACCTGGTCGGCGTTGCGCTTGATCGCCTGGGCCGAACGCAGGCTCGCGCGGACCCCGGTGACGACGATTTCGGAAACGGCGGCCGTGTCGGACGGCGCCTGGGCCGTGGCCCCGCCGGCCGCCTGGGCCGTGGCCGAGCCGGCGGCCGCGCACACCCCGAGGGCCGCCACGGACGCGCTCACCATCAACCGGAACTGAATACCCCTCATCTCGTTTTTCCTCCTGCTCTCACCTTGTCACGCTCTCGTACGGCGCGACTTCATGTCAGACATATGCTGCTACCATTTGTACTACAAGTACGATTTTAAGCGGTCAGGCCACTAAATGACGCCCGCCTCGGCGTGAGCGTCCGCGGGAGGCCCGTGAGAGAAATGAACCGCGCTCCGGACCGGGCTGGCGAACACGGGAGTCGAAGCTCAGCCGTGGCCGAACGGCCGATGCCTCGCCGCCGCAGTCTCCGAGCGCGATGGATGGGGTTTGCGAAATACTCAAGCTTAACAATGAAAACCGGGGTCCTCGACGAAGGCCTCATCCCGGAAGTCGCGACGAAACCGCTCGTGAGGCGAAGCTCCGTTGACGCTCGCCGTCCCGGCCGCGCTGTGCTTGGGACCGCCCTGGAGGTGTCCAGACCAGTTCCGGCTCAGCGGGCGGGAGAACCGCCTGATCCTCACGCTGCAGCCTCTCGACGCCGGTTTGCTTGATGTAATGTATCAATTATTCTACAAAACTAGACGTAGTATGGTCGGACTTTTGGGGGCCTCATGATGTTGTCGCGACGTGGAGCCCTGGGCCTGCTGGCGGGACTGGCGGCGGCCCCTCGAGCCCTCGCCGCGCCACCGGCTCCGGCGGTGAGCGTCACCCTGCGTCCGGCTCTGGAGCGCGCCGGCCCGGCCTTCGAAGGCTGGGGCACGGCCCTGGCCTGGTTCGCCAATGTCACCGGAGGCTGGCCCGAAGCGGAACGCCGGCGGCTGGCCGACCTGTTCTATGGTCCGGGCGGCCTGGGCTGGACGATCGGGCGCTACAATATCGGCGGCGGCGCCAGGCCCGGCGATCCGCCGCACCTGCGGACCGGCGCGGCGGTTCCGGGCTTCTGGCGCCAGCCGGCCGGGGCCGCCGGCCAGGACTGGTGGCGTCCCGAGGACGAGTCGATGTGGGACTGGTCGGCCGACGCCAACCAGCGCTGGTGGCTCGACGCGATCAAGGCCAGGGTCGACCAGCCGATCCTGGAGGCCTTCTCCAACTCGCCGCCCTGGTTCATGACCGTCAGCGGCAAGGTGTCGGGAGCCGTGAAAGGCACGGACGACAATCTGCGCCCCGGCCTGGAGCCGCTGTTCGCCGCCTATCTGGCCCGCGTCGTCGACGAGCTGCAGCGGCGTCACGGGATCGCCTTCCGGACCCTGTCGCCGGTCAACGAGCCCAACACCGACTACTGGTTCGCCGCCAACACCCAGGAGGGCGCCCACTGGTCCCCCGCTCGCCAGGCCGCCATGATCGTGGCGTCGGCCGATGCCATGCGGGCCCGGGGGCTGAAGACGGTGATCAGCGCGCCCGACGAAACCAACTCGCACCTGTTCCTGGCCGACTGGGAGGCCTATCCGGACGCGGCGCGCGCGGCGATCGGCCAGCTGAACGTGCACAGCTACGGCGTCGTCAACCAGACCGGCGTGCGCGACGTGGCCCGCGCCTCGGGGATTCGGCTGTGGATGTCGGAGAACGACACGCCGCTGGACAAGGACCCCGAGAGCCTGGACGGCATGAACTCGCCGCTGGCCTTCGCCGAACACGTGGTCATGGACCTCAAGCGGCTGGAGCCGGCGGCCTGGGTGTTCTGGCAGGCGGTCGAGGACCTGAGCACGCGCGAGGGCAAGCCCGGTTCGAACTGGGGCCTGGTCAAGGCCGACCTGCGCGGCCCTCCCGAGGGTCCGCACGCGATCCATGTCACGGCCAAATACCACGCCATGGCGCACTTCAGCCGCTACATCCGGCCCGGCTATCGGCTGACGCCCGTCGACGACCTGGACACGGTCGGCGCCCTGTCTCCCGACGGGGCCGAGCTGGTCCTGGTGCATGTCAACGGCGGGATCATGCCGCGCGACCTGGTCACGCCCCTGACGGGCTGGTCGAGCCGGATGGCGGTCACCGACGCCACGCGCCGACTGCAGCCGATCGCCGGAACCGTCGCCCCGCCCCGCTCGATCGTCACCCTGGTCCTTCGACGCGGCTAGTCATGCCGTAGCGCCTTGCCGGGCTCGGCCGACGCGGCCGACCAGGCCAGGCCGCCCACCGCCGCCAGGCCGATGACGATGGCCGCCGCGGCGCCGGCGAGGAAGATCGACGGGCCGACGGCGACCGGGTCGTCGAACTGGGAAAGCCAGCGCCGCAGCATCCAGTAGGCCAGCGGCCAGGCGATCAGGCAGGCGACGGCCACCGGACGCAGGAACTGGCCGACCAGCAATCGGGCCACCTGGGCGCGGGTCGCCCCCAGCACCTTGCGCACGCCGATCTCCCGCGTTCGGCGCGAGGCGTTGAACGCCGCCAGGCCGTAGAGCCCGATGCAGCCGATCCCCGCCCCGACCATCGCGCCGAGGCTGAACAGGTTGGTGCGGTCGCGCTGGGGCTTGTAGTAGCGGTCCAGGTTGACCAGCGCGGTCTTGCCCTCGAACGGGACGTCCGGCGCCGCCTGGCGCCAGGCGGCTTCCAGGCGCGCGCGGACCTCGGCCTCGCTCAGGCCCGAATAGCGCACCAGCGTGATGGGCCAGCCCGCCGGCCAATAGGCCGGGTAGCCGTTGAACGTATAGAGCTTGGCCGGCGTCTTTTCGGTGGGACTGTAGAAGCGCGTGTCCTCCACGACGCCGACGATGCGGGTTTTCCGCCCGTTGTAGTCAAGCAGCTTGTCCAGGGCGGCCTCGGGCGAGGCGTAGCCCAGCTGGCGCACCGCCCCGCGACTGATCACGGCGTTGGTCACCGTCTCGGGACCCGCATTGGCCACGTACTGCTCGTCGCCGCCATGGGCGAGGTCGAGCAGCCGCCCGGCGACCAGACGAATCCCCAGCGTCTGGAAATAGTCCGGACCGGTCGCGGACCAAAGGAGCGTCGGCGCGAGCGCGGGACCCACGGGCCGGTCCAGCCGTATGGCGCTCGTATTGACGTTTATGGCCTCGTCGGCCGGGGCCGTCGTGCTGGCCGTTACGCCGCTCACGCCGGGAATCCGCTGGGCGGCGCTCCAGAAGGCCTGGCGCTGTTGCGGAGTCACCCCGACGCCGCGCGTAGCGGTGACGAGATAGAGCCCGTCGCGCCGGAACCCGAAATCCAGGCTCTGCATATGATGGACCTGGCCCAGGAAGCCGAGCATCAGCACGAACGCGGCGACCACGGCGGCGAACTGGACCATGATCAGCCCCTCCCTCAGCCGCGCCCCGAACCGGCCGCCCGACGGCGTGCGGCTCGACGCTAGGACCTGGGCCGGCTGGTAGGCCGAGAGCATGAAGGCCGGATAGATCGCGGCCGCCAAGCCGACCGCCAACACCAGGGCGAAGGCTCCGGCCACCCACGCGCCGTCCGCGCGATAGTCCAGACCCAGCGACAGCCCTCCGGCGGCGTTGACCAGCGGCAGGGCCAGCTCGACCATCGCCAGGCCGATCAGGAAGGCCAGGGCGAGGGTCAGCGCTGCCTCGCCCAGGAACTGCAGCCGCAGGACGGCGGCTCCGGCGCCCAGGGCCTTGCGCACGGCCACTTCGCGGGCCCGCAGTCCCGCGCGAGCGGTCGCCAGGTTCACGTAGTTGATCAGGGCCAGGCCCAGGGCGACCCAGCCGACCAATCTCAAAGTCTCGATCGCGGCGCGCTGCTTGGGGTCGACCAGGTGAACATCGCCCAGCGGCACGAAGCTCAGCCTCAGCAGGTCGTGCGGCGTGACGGCGTCGCCGAACGACTTGCCCACCCGGCGATCGACGAAGGCCGGCAGTTGCGCCTCCAGGGCGGAGACCGCTGCGGGATCGTCGAACTTGAAATAGGTTTGCAGAATAACCCCGCCCCAGCCGTGCCAGGGGACCTCCGGCGCGACGTCCCGCGGCGTCAGCAGACGAACGAAGTCCAGCTTCAGATTGCTGTTCTTGGGCAGGTCCTTGAGCACGGCGGTGACGGTGTAGGCGTTGCGCCCGACGAGATCGCTGATCTCAAGACGACGGCCGACCACGTCGACGGCGCCGAAATACTTGCGGGCCATGGTCTCCGACAGCACCAGGCTGGCTGGGTCCCGCAAGGCCGAGGCGCGGTCGCCGGCGACCAGGGGGACCTGGAAGAAGGCCAGGAAGTCGGCGTCGACCAGCTCGATCTGTTCGCTTGAGACCGTGGCGCCCCTGTGGACCACCGCCGCCTGGTTCCAGTCCCGCACGCCGCGCACCTGCGGATAGTCGAGCTTCATCTCCTCCAGCAATCCGCCCATCGACCCGACCCGCGCGCCCGGTGCTATGCCCGGGACGTTGAAGGCGATGCCGGCGGCGTAGATCTTGTCCCGCTCCGGCGTCCAGCGGTCGTAGCCGGTCTCGAAACGGTGCAGCAGGCTGAGCGTGACGAAGGTCGCCACGCCCAGGCTCAGGCCCAGCAGGTTGAGGGCGGCGTAGAGCGGGCGCCGAGTAAAGGAACGCCAGAAGGCGGTCAGGATGGACTGCAGCACGGCGCGCCTCACAGAGCCTGGGCGACGGAGGCCACCAGCCGTCCGTCCAGCATGTCGATGCGCCGGCTGGCCTGGTCGGCATGGCTGGGCGAGTGGGTGACCATGACGATGGTGGCGCCGGCCGCGTTCAGGCCCTTGAGGATGTCCATGACCTGGGCGCCGTTCTCGGTGTCGAGGTTGCCGGTGGGCTCGTCGGCCAGGATCAGGTCGGGGTCGCCGACGATCGCGCGGGCGATCGCCGCCCGCTGTTGCTGTCCGCCCGACAGCTGGTGGGGAAAGTGCCGAGCCCGGTGGCCGATGCCGACCCGGTCCATCGCCGCCTCCACCAGCGTCCGGCGCGAGCCCGACCGGCCCTTGCGATAGATCAGGCCCAGCTCGATGTTCTCGGCGATGGTCAGGTCGTCGACCAGGTTGAAGCTCTGGAAGATGAAGCCCAGATGCCGGGCCCGGTGCTGGGCCAGGGCGCCCTCGCCGCGCTTGGCCAGGTCCTCGCCCTCGAACAGGTACTGGCCGGACGTCGGGCGATCGACCGCGCCCAGGATGTTCAGCAAGGTCGACTTGCCGCATCCCGACGGTCCCATCACGGCCGCGAACTCCCCGCGCCGGATCGACAGCGAGATCCCGTGGAGCGCCGTGGTCTCGATCTCGTCCGAGCGATAGAGGCGGGAGATGGACTGCAGTTCGATCATGGTCGTCCCTTCGATCGGATCCGGAGAATTTTCGCCTTGGCCACGTCCTGCGCGCCGGCGGTGACGATGCGCTCGCCCGGCTTGAGGCCGCTCAGCACCTCGGCCTGCTCGGGATTGCGGCGTCCCACCACGATCGCCCGCCGCTCGGCCTGTTTGCCGTCGGCCGTCAGGACAAAGGCCCACGCTCCGCCGGTGTCGTTCAGCCAGGCGCCCGACGGCGCGATCACCGCGGCCTGGGGCCGTCCCAGCGACAGGCGCAGGTCGATCGTCTCGCCGCGCCGCAGACCGCCGGGCGCGGCGCCGTCGAACGCCAGTTCCAGAGTCGCCCGTCCTTCGGCGATCTGCGGGAACACCTTTGTGACCCGCGCCGAGACCGCATGGTCGCGGACCGTCGCCTGGGCGCTCTGCCCGACCGACAGCCGGGGCAGGTAAAATTCGTCCAGCTTGGCGCGCAGCTTGTACGCCCCCTCGGCGTCCACCTGGCCCAGCGGGTCGCCCATCCGCACGGCCTGGCCCGGCTTGAGATCGAACGCGGTGAGCCGGCCGGCCGTCGGCGCGCGAACCACCAGGGCCGAACGGCCGGCGCGGGTCTCTTCGAGGCTGCGGCGAAGGTCCTGGGCGCTGCGGGCGGCCTGGGCGCGCTGCTCGGCATAGAAGGCCGCGTCCGAACGCTGCGCCGCCCGCAGCGTGGCCAGCCGATCCTTCTGATAGTCGACTTCCTCGAGATAGGGCTGCACGGCCGAGGGGCTCAGCATCGCCTTGGCCAGCAGGATCTGCCGCCGGTCCAGGTCCTGCCGCGCCCGGCTCAGGGCGTGGGCGGTGTCGGCCAGGGCCTGCTCGCGGCTCTCCTCGGCGCCCTTGAGGCTCATCAGCCGGCCGGTGTTCTCGCTGAGCCGGGCGGCGATGTCGGCCTCGCGCGCCGTCACCTCCAGGCTCAGCTGCGGATTGGACAGGCGGGCCAGCTCCTGGCCGGCCGCGACCAGGTCGCCGTCGGCGGCCAGGACAGCCTCCACCCGACCGGAGGTTTCGGCGGCGATGAACGTGGTCTCCGCCGGCGCGACCTCGGCGCGCAACGGCGCATAGTCCAGATAGGGCGCACGGACCACCTGGCCGAACGACAGGGCCGCGGCGTCCACGTCCACCGTGCCCGCCTTGGGCGACAGGCCCCAGGCCAGCAGACCGGCGCCGGCCAGGACCGCGAGGCCCGCCGCCCACAGCCGGGCGGGCGTGAGCCGCCAGCGCCGTTCGACGTGACGGTCCATGCCGCCGGGGGCAATCGAGGAAGTCGAGGCGAACCTGCTCATGCTCTCAGGCTAATACGAACCGCGCAATTTCAATAAGTTACTGGTTTTATTTGACTTATTGTCAGTTTGGCGTGAGTTTTGGCCTCAATGACATCGCCAATGTGTCCGATTCCGAACATGTCCGACGGCCGTCGCCCGTGCGCGCTATTCCTCGACGACGACCCGGACATCCTGGCGTCGGCCGAGCTGATCCTGGTGCGTGGCGGGTTCGATTTCGTGGGCGTCGAGACCCCCGACGCGGCGCATGAGCGCCTCGACCGGGCGCCGGTCGACGTGCTGCTGCTGGACCTCAACTTCCGGCGGGGCGACACCTCCGGCGAAGCGGGGCTGGCGTTCCTGCAGAAGCGGCTTACGGCGCGGCCGGACCTGCCCGTGGTGGTGGTCACCGGCCATTCGGGCATGGCCATCGCCGTTCAGGCCATGCGGCTGGGCGCCCAGGACTTCGTGGTCAAGCCCTGGAACAACGAGCGCCTGCTGGCCTCGGTGCGGGCGGCCATCGACACGCCCGCGCGCGTGCCGGCCAACCTGCCGCCCCAGGACCTGAACCTCGAACGTTCGGAGAAGACGCTGATCCAGGCGGCGTTGACGCGGCGGCAGTTCAACGTCTCGCAGGCGGCCAAGGACCTGGGCCTGACCCGCGCGGCCCTCTATCGCAGGATGGAGAAGCATGGGCTCTAAGGCCTTGGCCCTGCGCCTGCTCGCCCAGGCGTCGATCTTCGCGCTGGGCGTCCTGGCCTGGCTGTCGGTCACGCACGGACTGTACGCGACGGCGCTGCTCTGCGCGCTGGCCGGCGCGGCCCTGGCCGTGGACCTGGTCCAGAAGCTCGGCGTCTGGCGCGCCGCGCGGCTGGTCCCGGTGCAGGCCGCAAGCGGCTTCGCCGCCGAGCTGAACCGCCGGCGGCTGGAGCTGCTGCTGGACCAGACCCCCTCGCCGATCCTGCTGGGCGCGGGCGACGACCGGATCATCGCCGCCAATCGCGCCGCGCGCCGGGCGTTCGACACCCCGCACCTGCTGTCGGACGCCGCCCGCCTGGCCCTGACCGGCGGACGATCGCTCTCCGACCTGGCCTCGCCCCTGCGCTGGCGCGACGCCAGCTATGCGGTCAGCCGCGCCGAAATCGTCGACGAGGCGGGCCAGGCCGACCTGGTCGTGCTGACCGACATGACGGCCGACGTCCGCGCCGCCGAAGCCGCCGCGCTGCGCGACCTGCTGCGGGTGCTGAACCACGAGCTGATGAACGCCCTGACGCCGGTGGCCTCCATGAGCCGCAGCGCCCTGGACCTGCTGCGCGACGGCGGTCCGGCCGCGACCGGCCAGGCCATTTCGGCGCTGGAACGGGCGGTGGCCCGGACCGAAGGCCTGCGTGACTTCATTGACGCCTACCGCACGCTGACCCGCCTGCCGCCGCCCGCGCCCCGCCTCGTCGACCTCGCGGCCTGGCTGGACGTGGCGCGGGAGAGCTTTCTGGCGCAGTGGACCGCCCGGGGCGTGGCGCTCGACTGTCCGCCGCCGCCGGCTATCGAGATCCGGATCGACGCCGACCAGATGTGGCTGGCGATCGGCAACCTGCTCAACAACGCCGCCGAAGCCGCCTTGGAGCGCCCCGATCCCCGCGTCCGCCTGGGCGTCCGGCAGATCGAGACCGAGATCCGGTTCGTGGTCGAGGATTCCGGGCCGGGCGTGCCGCCGGCCCACGCCGACCAGGTGCGCCTGCCGTTCTTCACCACCAAGGCGACCGGATCTGGCGTCGGGCTGATCCTGGCGCGCCAGATCGCCCAGGGCCACGGCGGCGCGCTGACCCTGCTGGCCGCCGCCTCCGACGCCGACATCGGCGCCGACGCTCCGCTGGCCGGCGCGCGGTTCTGCCTAGCCGTCCCGATCTGAAGCCGCCGCGCCATCCGCCGTGGCGATCCCGGTCAGGACGCCGGTGGCGGTCGACCTCACGGCGTGGGTCAATCGGTCGAGCAGCCGCGCCGTCAACCGCGTGCGCTGCCAGTAGAGCGTCACGGCGATGCGAACGCGCGGCGGCAGTTCCACCAGGCGGCCGGCGGCGAGGTGCGGCGCGGCCAGCACCACGGGCGTCATGGCCCAGCCCAGTCCGGCCAAGGTCATGTCCAGCATGCCCGGCGTGGACGGCGTCCAGTGGGCGGGCGGGCGGATCCGAACGTTCCAGGCTTCCCAGGCCCATCGCGCCTGCAGCTGGTCACGGCGGTCGAAGCGGAGGATCGGCGCGGCCGCCAGGCCGGCCGGATCGACCCCGTCCGGGAAGAAGCGCGCCAGGAAGGCCGGACTGGCGACGGCCGCGTAGTCGAGGGCGCCCAGCGGGTAGGTCTTGCAGCCCGGGACGGGCGCGGGATCGGCGGTGACCGCGGCGATGACTTCGCCCGAACGCAGGCGGTCGGCCGTGTGGGCCTCGTCCTCGAGGACGAGATCGAGCATCGCCCCCGTGTCGGCCGCGAACAGCGCCGCGGCGGCCGGGAACCAGGTGCTGACGCTGTCGGCGTTGACCGCGACCCGGATCGTCGGCGGCCCGGGCGCCGGGCCGGCCAGCCCCGGAAGATCATTCACGACGTCGCTTTCGAGCAACCGGACCTGCTCGACGTGAGCGCAGAGCTTGGCGCCGATCTCGGTCGGCCGGCACGGAACGCCCCGCGTCAGCAGGATCGCGCCGACCCGCTCCTCCAGCCCCTTGACGCGCTGGGACACCGCCGACGGCGTCACGCCCAGCGCGGCGGCGGCCCTCTCGAAACTGCCTTCGCGCGCGACGGCGGCCAGGGCGGCGAGCGACGCATAGTCGAGCATTAGAACACCTTAATCAGCATAAGGGATCTTAGCTGTACTACATCACGCGACGCCGCCATCAAAGGCGACATGACCGCCTCCCTGATCTCCGCCTTCCTCAAAGGCTTCGCCCTGTCCGCCGGCCTGATCATCGCCATCGGCGCGCAGAACATGTTCGTCCTCCGCCAGGGCCTGAAGCGCGAGCACGTCTTGCCCATCGTGCTGTTCTGCGCAGCGGCCGACGCCACGCTGATCGTGGCCGGGGTCAACGGCCTGGGCGGGGTCCTGGCCTTGCTCCCGGGACTGTCGCTGGCCCTGAGCCTGGGCGGCGCGGCCTTCCTGGCCTGGTACGGGATCTCGGCGCTGCGCCGGGCCGCCAGGCCCTCGGTGCTGATCGTCGAACACCAGGCGTCGATGACCCTGGGCGCCGCCCTGGCCGGAACGGCCGCCTTCACCTTCCTCAACCCGCACGTCTATATCGACACCGTCATGCTGATGGGCGCGGTGGGCGCGGCGCTTCCGCCGACGGAGCGGCCGCTGTTCATGGCCGGCGCCGCCCTGGCCAGCCTGGCCTGGTTCTCGTCCCTGGGCCTGGGCGCGCGGTTCCTCGCCCCGCTGTTTTCGCGCCCGGCGGCCTGGCGGGTCCTCGACCTGGGCATCGGCGTCATGATGCTGGCGCTGGCCGCCAGCCTCGTCCACGGCGCCCTGTTCCCATAGCCCCGCCACAGGCCTTTCCACTCTTCAAGCCAGACGGATCGCCATGTCCCTGATTCCCGCCATTTCGCCGACCGTCTTCGCTCTGCGTCCGGACTTCACGGCGCTGAGCATCGTTGCCGAGAACGTCCGCAACAGCCAGAGCGACGCCTACAGCGCCGGTTTGCTGGACGCGGCCTGCGCGGCGCTGGACGCGCCGTGGGCGGAGGCGCATCTGGAGGCCTGGCGCGAAGCCTACCGCGCCTTCGGCGCCAAGCCCCAGCGCACGCCCTGTTCGGCCGAAGCCCTGCGACGGCGCGCCGCCCGCGATGGCGGCCTGCCGACGGTGAACGCGGTCGTCGACCTCTATAACGCCGTCAGCGTCCGCTACGCGGTCCCGGTCGGCGGCGAGGACGCGGGGGTCTATGCCGGCGCGCCGTCGCTGGTCCGCGCCGTCGGCGGCGAGCCGTTCGACACCGTCCAGGACGGCCAGCCGAAGGTCGAGCCGGTCGAAGCCGGCGAGGTCGTCTGGCGCGACGCCCTGGGCGTCACCTGCCGACGATGGAACTGGCGCCAGGGCGTCCGGACCCGCATCGGGCCCGAAACCACCGGCATGTGGTTCGTCCTGGAGCGCCTGGATCCGATGCCGATCGACGCCTTGCGCCGGGCCGGGGCCGAACTGATCGAAGGCTTGAAGCGGCTGAGTCCGGACGTCCGGACCTCGACTCTGCTTCTAGCGCGATCGAATGGGGGGATGGCGGAGACGGAGCCCGCCAGAACCATCTAAATTATCGTTTATATTCAATAATCCCCTTAGAATGGAGACTTTCTACCCACACTCCTACCCACACTTTTTGCTGAATTTAACCTCGCGTCCAGCCTCGTCCACCTGCGTTCGCAGATGGTTTTCAAGGCACGAAACGACAGCTTAGGGCCTGCCTTCGGCAACTGACCGTGACTACAATAAAAGACGGATGCACCGGTCAATCAGGCCGCTAGCGCCGGCATCAGGGAACCGCACCCCGGCGAGTTTGCGGCATCCACAAACTACATATGCGGCGTCACTGCCTATAGCACTTGCCTTATGGAGTTAAGCTCGCTTGCTCAGGACATCGCGCGGAAATCCGGCCGCGAGATGATCGATCAGCGCTCGGACGGCCGGGGAGAGACCACGGCGTGTCGTGAAGACCAGATGCACGATGCCCTGAAACCCGCGCCAGGCCGGCAGCACCCGCACCAGATGCCCGGCCTCCAAAGCCTCGAGACAGACGTGATCGGGCAAGATCGCYACGCCGAGGCCGTCGATCGCTGCGTCCCGTATGGTCGTCATGGCCTCGCAGCCCATGCGCGGCTGGACGCGGACGACATGGGCRCGGCCATCATCTGATTCCAGATGCCACTCGAGATCGTCGGCCGAGTCGCTCGTCGCCAGCGCCGGCAGCGTGGCCAGTTGCTCGATGGTCGCCACTTGGNCGGCCATCATCTGATTCCAGATGCCACTCGAGATCGTCGGCCGAGTCGCTCGTCGCCAGCGCCGGCAGCGTGGCCAGTTGCTCGATGGTCGCCACTTGGCTGGCCACTTGCGGGCTGGCGACCAAGATACGGGTCGAGGTGCCCAGCGAGCGCATCGTCAGCGCGGCGTCGCTGGTCAGGCTTGTGCGCACGCGCAACGCCAGATCGATGCGCTCCTCGATCAAGTCCACCGCACGATCGGTCGCGACGAGTTGCAGYCGCACGCGAGGATAGCGCGCAAGGAACGACGAGATCAGGCCATTGATCGGCTGCAGCATGCCCGTCGGGCAGCTGAAACGGATCCGTCCATGCGGCTCGGCCTGGGCCTGCAAGACAAGCGCCTCAGCCTGCTCGGCCTCGGCGAGCATGGCCCGGCATCGYTCATAGAACGCAAGGCCGGTGTCGGTGACGCGAAACCGCCGGCTCGACCGCTCGATAAGGCGTAAGCCTARTCGCTCCTCCAAGCCGGAGATCCGTCGACTGAGCTTGGACTTGGGCTCGCGCAAGGCGCGCCCGGCGGCAGCGAAGCCGCCGTGCGCCACGACCTCGGCGAAGTAGGCGTAGTCGTTGAGGTCGATCCGCATCAGCGTTCCTCCAGTAGAACGCTAAGTGCCATATTCGCTGACTACACGCATCATCGTTCTGACTGCATCTATTCSTCATCACCGGCGCACGGCCGGCCCCAAGGAGACAGACGATGACGAACAAGTTCAGCAACAAGGTCGTGGTGGTGACCGGCGGCTCCAGCGGCATCGGCTTRGCCGCCGCCAAGGCCTTCTCCGCCGAAGGCGCTTYKGTGTTCATCACCGGCCGCCGGCAGGAAACGCTCGACGCCGCCGTCAAGCAGATCGGCGGCAAGGTCACCGCCGTTCAGGGCGACATGTCGAAACTGGCCGACATYGACCGGCTSTACGACGCCATCCAGCAGAAGCACGCCCAGATCGACGTGCTGTTCGCCAATGCYGGCGGYGGCGAGATGGTCCCCCTCGGCGCCATTTCCGAGGAGCACTATCAAAGCACCTTCGACACCAACGTGAAGGGCGTGCTGTTCACGGTCCAGAAGGCGCTGCCNCGAGATGGTCCCCCTCGGCGCCATTTCCGAGGAGCACTATCAAAGCACCTTCGACACCAACGTGAAGGGCGTGCTGTTCACGGTCCAGAAGGCGCTGCCCCTGCTCAAGGACGGCGCGTCCATCATCCTGACCAGCTCGACCACCAGCATCTCGGGCACGCCTGCGTTCAGCGTCTATTCCGCCACCAAGGCCGCGGTGCGCAACTTCGCCCGCAACTGGATGCTCGACCTGAAGGATCGTCATATCCGCGTCAACGCGATCAGCCCCGGTGTCACCGACACCGCCGGCCTGGACGACCTGTTCGGCGGCGGCGACCAGGCGCAAGGGACCCGGGACTATCTGGCCGGCCTGATCCCCGCCGGCCGCGTTGGCAAGCCCGACGAGATCGCCAAGGCGGTGCTGTTCCTGGCCTCCGACGAAGCCAGCTTCATCAATGGCATCGAGCTCTTCGTCGACGGCGGCCAAGCCCAGATCTGAGCCATCATAGAGCCTGCCTCGGGGCGATGTCGCAGCCCGAGGCCGGGCTCCCTTCCAAGGAGACCATCATGATCCAGTCCACGGAATCGGCGGAGCGTATCCGCGAACTGCTCGATCGAAACCTCCAGGAGGTCTTCGGCGAGGGCGATGACAACAAGCGCCGCGCGGCGATCGATGAACTCTGGGCGGAGGACGCGGTCCTCTACGTGCCGCCCGGCGCGATCGTCGGGCGCGAGGCGATCGACAAGTTCGCCGGCGACCTGCGCGCGACGCATCCGCACTACGTCTACACGCCGCACGGCGACCCTCAGGTGCTCCACAACGCCGGGCGTCTGGCCTGGGGGTCGGGGCCGCGCGGCGCGGCGCCTGAATACACCGGCTGGGACGTCCTGATCGTTCGCGATGGCAAGATCGCAGCGCTCTACGTCTTCCTGGACGAGACGTCGGATGAGTTTCGACGGGCCACCGCCCACCCCGCGGTCTGATCCGCATTCCCGACAACACGCTCGCCCTCACCAGGGCGAGCCCCGGCAGCAAGGAGTTGCCCTGTGTTCACGCCCCTCTCCCCCAACCTGCCCTCAGCCTCGCGCCGGCAAGCCCTGCGCGGCCTGGCCGAAGGGCTTGCGGTTGTCACACTGGCTGGCCTCTCATCGGAGGTCCGCGCGGACGTCGGCGCGCCCATCACCCCGCCCGCAACAGCCGCCATCACCCCGTTTCGCGTCGCTGTTCCGCAAGCGGCGATCGACGATCTCAAGCAACGCCTGCGCATGGCTCGCTTCCCCGAAAAGGAGACCGTGACCGACTGGACGCAAGGCGTGCCCTTGAACAAGGCCAAGGCGCTGGTCGCCTACTGGCGTGACCACTATGACTGGCGGCGCTTCGAGCGGCGTCTGAACGCGGTCCCGCAATTTCGCACCGAGATCGACGGCCTGGGCATCCACTTCATCCATGTGCGGTCCAAGCATCCGGGCGCGCTTCCCATGATCCTGACGCACGGCTGGCCGGGTTCGGTCGTCGAGTTCCTGAAGGTGATCGGACCGCTCACCGACCCCACCGCCTACGGCGGTCGCGCCGAGGACGCGTTCGACGTCGTCATCCCGTCGCTGCCCGGCTTTGCCTGGTCGGACAAGCCCACCGAGACCGGTTGGACGGTCGAGCGGACGGCCCGCGCCTGGGCCACCCTGATGCAACGCCTTGGCTATACTCGCTGGGTTGCCCAAGGCGGAGACTGGGGCTCGGGCGTCACGCATGCGCTGGCCCATCAACGGCCCGAAGGCCTGGCCGCGGCGCATGTGAATTGGCAGTTCGTCATTCCCGAGCACCTGCCCGAGCACCCGACGGCCGAGGAACGGGCCGCCATCGAGGCCTTCCAACGGTTCACGGGCGATGGCCATGGGTACTTCCGCGAACAAGCCACCCGCCCGCAAACGATCGGGTATGCGCTGGCCGACTCGCCGGTCGGGCTGGCGACCTGGATCTACGAGAAGTTCCAGGCCTGGACCGACAATCGCGGCGACCCGGAAGACGCCCTGAGCCTGGACGAAATGCTCGACGACATCTCGATCTACTGGTTCACGGACTCGGCGGCCTCCTCCGCCCGGTTCTACTGGGAGAATGCGCGCAACGGCCGTGGCGTGAACGCCGGGCGCATCGACTTGCCGATGGCGGCGACCGTGTTCCCGCGTGAGATCTTCACGACGACCAAGGCCTGGGCGCAGGCGCTGTGGCCCAACCTGATCTACTGGAACAGGGTCGATCGCGGCGGCCATTTCGCCGCCTTCGAGCAGCCGGCGCTTTTCGCCAGCGAGATGCGCAAAGCGTTCGTCACTATCCGCGGCGGCTAAGCGCGCCACCGCGTTTCGGCTCCCGCGCTCCACACACCTTCCAACAGCCTTCGTGTCGCCGGGCCCGTGTCCGGATCGGCGGCATGCCCCCTCACGCCCGGACACAACCCTTGCAACCCAAATCAAGGACTAAAGCCATGAATACCCAGACCCTTGCCGATGCGCCGAACGCTACGGCTTCCAACCTGACCTCGACCCTGGTTCCGCTCGTCGGCCGCGGCATGATCAGCGCCATCTTCCTGCTGTCGGGCCTATCGAAGATCGCCGCGCCGGCCATGACCATCGGCTACATCCAATCGGTCGGCCTGCCGATGCCCAGCGTCGCCTTCGGCCTTTCAGTGTTTGTCGAGCTTGCTGGGGGCCTGGCCCTGCTGCTGGGCTATCGCACCCGCGCCATCGCGGCCGTGCTGGCGCTGTTCTCGCTCGTCACCGCGGCGGTCTTCCACAACGCGCTCGGCGACCAGAACCAGTTCATCCACTTCTTCAAGAACATCGCGATGGCCGGCGGCCTTCTGCACGTCGTCGCCTTCGGCGGCGGCCGCATCAGCCTCGACGCTCGCCGCGGCTGAGGAACAGGCCGGAGCGGCCAGCACCGTTCCGGCCAGCATCATTAAGGAAACTTCCCAATGCTCGAGATCCACGCCTTCGCGACGCCCAACAGCGTCAAGGTCGCCATCGCCGCCGAAGAGATGGGCTTGTCCCACAGCCTCGTCCCCGTCGATCTTCGCCAGGGCAAGCAAAGAAGCGACGCCTTCCTGGCCCTCAATCCGAACGGCAAGGTGCCGGTCCTGATCGATCGCGCGCCGGCCGGGGACGCCGACGTCGTGCTCAGCGAGTCCGCGGCGATCCTCGTCTACCTCGCGGAAAAGACCGGCCAACTGCTGCCGATCGATCCGGAGCGTCGGGGCAAGGTGTTCGAACAACTCTTCTTCCACGCTTCGGCCGCCAGCCCCGCCTTCCTGCTGGCCTTCCTGCTCGAGATGCGCAAGGCGCCCGAAGGCGACGCCCGCACGGCGGCGCGCAAGGAAGTGGAACGCGTGCTCGGGGTTCTCGACGGCGTCCTCCAGCGCCACCCTTACGTCGCGGGTGACGCGTACACGATCGCCGACATCGCCCATTTCGGATGGATTTGGCGCCACAAGGCCTTCGGCGCGGACCTCGCCCCGTTCCCGGCCGTTAAGCGCTGGCACGACGAGATCTTGTCGCGTCCAGCGGTCGCCGCTGCGATCACCAGCACGCTGGCGCTGGCGCATTGACTGGCGCGTAGCGGCGCCAACTCGCATAGGGAATGTTCGGCCTCAACAAGGTGGGGCCGAACATCCTCACCTAAGGTTTCCTGTGCTGCGTTTCAGACGCATGGGGATTTTCAGGACGTTCGAATGAGAGACCAGACTGTCGAGCCGCGCGTCTACGGAGATGACTGCGACGGATGCGAAGGCCCCGAGGCGACCGACATCCTCCGATTCCAGCGCACGATCCGCGCCATCACCGGCAAATGGAAGATCGAGATCGTCTGCACCTTGATCCAGGGCCCGACGCGCTTCGGCGCCTTGCGGCGCGCGCTTCCCGGCGTCACCCAGCACATGCTGACCGAGCAGCTTCGGAACCTCGAGGCCAACGGCATCGTGATACGCAACGCCTATCCGGAAATACCGCAGCGCGTGGAATATGAGCTTTCCCAGGCAGGGATAGACCTAATGCCAACGCTCAGGGCGATGCTGGACTGGTCTCTGAAGTATGATGGCCTGCTCGGAACCGGCCAGGACATCGCTTCATAGCGGTCTGCTCTTCCAGACTAGGTCTGAAAATCCATCCTACTTGATGGAACCGGCTTGGCGGACGACCTTGTCGCCATGCAGAAAACCTTGATCCTCACGCTGGCGGCGGCCGGCATCTTGACCGCGACCTATGGCGGGATCGTCGGCCTCTTCTACAAGGCGCTGGGCGACCCGTCCGCGAGCCTTCCGCTCTATGTCGCGCCCGATATTCCGGACGCGCGGCAACACCGAATCCCGTCGCCGTTTGGTCATCGCACCAAGGCCATGGAGGTCGTGAAGGGCGTCGATCTGCGCGGCAAGGTCGTGGTGATCACAGGAGGCCATAGCGGCACGGGTCGGGAAGCGGTTCGGGCCCTGGCTCGCGCTGGCGCACGCGTCATCGTCCTGGCCCGCGATGTCGATCGTGCGCGGCGCGGACTGTCTGGCATCGCCAACACCAGCGTCGAATATGTCGACCTCCTGCAGCCGGCCTCGATCGATGCCTTCGCCGACCGCTATGTCCAGTCCGGACGACCGCTGCACATCCTCATCAACAGCGCCGCCATCATGGGCACGCCGCTCGAGCGTGACGATCGTGGCTACGAGCGACAGTTCGCGACCAATGTCCTTGGGCACTATCAGCTGACCGTGCGGCTTCTGCCGGCGCTGGAACGGGCGAAGGGCGCCCGAGTGATCAATGTCGCCTCCCGGGGTCACCACGCGGGTGGCGTGCTGCTCGACGACATCAACTTCCATCACACGCCCTACACGGGAATGCGCGCCTACGCGCAGTCCAAGACGGCGCTGATCCTCCTGTCGATCAAGGAGGACGAGCTGTGGCGAGACAAGCAGATCCGGGTCTTCGCCACCACGCCGGGCCCGGTGCCCACGTCGGACCTCTTTGCCGCGGGCGGTGTTGGCCAGAAGCCAAGCCGCCAGGTCGCGCTCGGGCGCCTCGCCGCCGCAACGCTTCGGGCCCTGCATGTCACCGAGGCTCTCAACCTCAGGCGTCGCCCCAAGAACGGGGGCGACCTCTACAAGACCGTGCAGCAGGGCGGCGCGACGGCCACATGGGCGGCCGTCAGTCGAGACCTGGACGGCAAGGGCGGCGTCTATCTGGAGGACTGCGATATCGCGCCGGTCGTGCCCGACGAGGGTCGTGCGCCCTACGGCGTGAAATCCTGGGCCCTCGACCTGAGTGTCGCCAATCGACTTTGGTCGTTGTGCGAGACCATGACGGGCGTGCGGGTCGCAACGAACGGCGCGTGAAGCCGGTCCTCCGGATGCGCTGAATACCGATTGAGACTGCCGCATCGTCGGCATTTTCAAGCCAGCGCCATGCGCGTTGGCGGTCTGCGACCAATATCAGTAAATGGAGTTTGAAGTGATGACCGTGTCGAAGTCGAACGACGCTCGCGATCTTCTGGTGGATGCCGAGACCGACGAGGGTTTTACGACAACATCTTGGGGCGAGACCTCCCGGACACGCCTGTCTCCCGACCACACCCAAGGCGCGCTTGCGATCATGGACTATCGGGCGCCGCCCGGATTTGGGCCCCCGCGTCACTTCCACCACAAGGACGACGAGATCTTCCTGATCCAGTCGGGCGACATCGTGCTCTGGACCCCGACAGCCTGCCGTACGGCAGGCCCCGGCGATGTCATCCTGCTGCCGAAACTCATGCCGCATACTTGGCGCGCCTATAGCGATGCGCCGGTACGCTTCCAGGTGACGGTGGCGCCGGGGGAGTTTGAGACTTTCTTCGGGCGGATCGTCGCCAGAAATCTCACGATCACCGACGTCGAGGCGCTGATCGAATGCGCCAACGAGGCGGGGATGGACATCGTCGGGCCTCCGCTCACCGATGACGAAGTCGCTGCCATCGTGCGGGGCGAGACGGTCTGAGGTAAGCCGCCGCGCCCACGAAGCGTCGCGGCGGCCGGGCCGCGCCATAAGCGGAAATTGGCCGCACCGCGGAAGCCGGACATTCGGCACGCCGTGACCTTGCCTCGCTGGTACAGATGCTGAGGAGAACTATGAGTGGCTACTAGCGATCTAAGCTGACCAGGCGACGGAACCGTCACCGCGAGACCCATAAATCCGGGTCAGCCGCCCGCCGCAAAGCGCACGCCCTAAAGAGGGCTGACGACGTCGCGGACGATGCGCCAATGACCCTGCCGGTCACGCTTCCAGATGACTTGGTAGTTGGACCTCTTGGGATTGGCCGTCCCGTCGTCGGCGTCGAAGCTCGCCACGCCGTTCTCCACCAGCACGCCAGCACCGAGGGCCTGCACCGACTGCGTGCGCAAATCCATCTTCGTGACGTGCCTGGCCATTTGGGCGAGCGCCGCCTTGATCGCGGCTTTCCCTTTCACCGGCGTTGCGCCGGGGACCACGAGCCAGGCGTCGGCGACATAGAGCTCGACGACGTGGTCGATGTCGCCGGCGTTGAACGCCCCCGCCCACTGCGCCTCCAGGGCTTGGATGTCCGGGCCGGCGGCCTGGGCAGCGAAGGGTGAGGCCGTCGCCAGGGTCATGCTGGCGAGGAACGCGAACCTGTTCGTCAATGGGGTCTCCGGGACTTTGGGGTTTCGGTCAGGGGTGGGCGATCGCCTGCGACGCGGTCACCGCGGTGGGCCTTGCCATCGTGGACGCTGCGCGCAGACCCGGCACAGTTCGCCTGAGCCAGGTGCGCGGGGTTATTGCCCAGCCCCCCGGCGCTGCGCGGTAAAATGAAGTAAAACGGCGGCGCGCCCGCCGGCTGCTCAGGCGCGCTTGCGATAGAGTAGGATCTCGCGATCCGACATGCTCACCTGGACGTCCATCGCCGTTTCCAGCGCCCGGAGAAAGCCACGCGGATCGTCGGCGTCGAACCGTCCGCCGACGTGCAGGTCCTTGAGGCGAGGATCGGCGATTATGATCTTTCGAACGAGGTGGCGATTGTACTCGACCACCGCAGCGGGCAAGGGCTCGTCAACGAACAGGATGGCGCCATCACGCCAAGCCAGGGTTTCGGCGATGTCCTGGTCGGAGAGCCCACGGACCAGTGGCTCACCAGACCCTAGTAGCAGGGCGCTCGGTTTCTGGATGGCCTCGCCGCCGCCGGTTTCGTCCACTACGGCTTGGCCACGCAGGATCGTCAGATCGAGCAGATCTTCCCGCAGTCGCGCGTTGTAGCGCCCCGGCCCCAGGCGCGCGCCGCCTCTTTTGCCTCGAAGGTGCACCGGCCCAGCGCCATCGGTCAGGTCTAGCGCGGCCTCGCCGCGTTCGAGCCACAGGCTCAGACCTTGACGGTTTCTCCGCCAGGACGCGGCGCTGTCGGTGTTGAGGATGAGATCGCCGGCGCGTGGGAGCACGATCCGCTGGGTTCCGCCGACGGGGGTTGCGGCGCGGTCGCGGGCGCTGACCTTGCCGGCTACAAGAGCGCCACCGCCCAAGGCTAGAACGCCAAGGCCCGCGGCGACAGCGGCTCGGCGCGAGACTTGAAACTCGTGAGTGGCGGCGCGCCCATCTTGGCCTGCGAAGGTCGCCTTCCGGGCCGCATCGGCCACACGCGCAAAAGCCAAAGCATGACGTGGATCGGCCGCGCGCCATTGCTCGAAAGCAGCCTCGTCGAGCGTTCCAAGGTCGGCACGCGCCAACCACTGCGCGGCCTCAGCGAGTGCGGGATCCGCCTGGCCCCTGAGGGTTGATCGCCGATTCTTGAACACGCCGGAACAGGGCCCTTCATCCGCATACAAAGGAAGACGTTTACGCCAGCCAACACCACCACATTTGTGTTCGCCAACCTGTCCTTTTCCGCACGCAAGCCGCGGATCCGGACTTGGCGCCCCCTAGAACAACGTCATCTGAAATCCAGCCCAGACCGTACGGCCGTTCCTGCGGACCTGATAGGCGGGCCCATACCCGGTCACGCCCGCGCGATCGATCTCGCCGTCGTCCAGGAGGTTTCGGCCCTCGACGAGGAGACGCAGGGCGCGACTGACCTGCCAACTGGCCTGCAGGTCGACGAGCGCGCCGTAGGCGGTGCGGCGATCATTGGTCGGATCATAGGTGAAGGTGGGCAGGGACGAGATTTTCTGGACGGCGAGGTTGGCGGCGAACGGACCGCGGTTGTAGGCCAAGCTCAGGTTCGCGAAGCCGTGCGGCGCGGCCGCGACGAGCCGCACGTCGGTGGGCGCCACGCCACCGCCGCCATTAAGCGCCGTCACCCGATAGTCCAGATAGACGTAGGACAGGGTCACGCCGAGATTGCCCAGGGCCTGCGGTAGCACCGAGAGCCGGGGATTGGACCAGGCGACCTCGACCCCTCGCACCCGGCCGAACACCTTCTTGCCGTTCACCTCGCGCACGTTGCTGGTGTAGGTGGTGACCTCACGTACGCCGTCCGGGGCGATCGTCTGGCTGCTGCTGGCGGCGGGAATGTCGCGCAGGTCCTTAGCGAAGGCGCCCAGCGACAGGTAGGCGCTGCGCCCATAGTAGTACTCGACCGAGGCGTCGTAGTTGGTCGAGCGGATCGGCATCAGATAGGGATTGCTGTAGCTGATCGAACGCGTTGCGGGCGCATCGTAGCTCGTGATCAGCCGGCGTCCGGCGCTGGTAATGGCGGGCCGCTCGAGGGTCTTGGTCATCGCCGCGCGCAGCTTCAGGGCCGAGGTGACGTCGTAGTAGCCGTAGAGGCTCGGCAGGACGTGCCAGTAGGTCTGCTGGTAGTGCGACAGGCTGTAGCGTCCGGTGCTATCGGGATCGTATTCGTCCAGCTCGCGATGGGTGTGGGCCGCCCGCAGCCCCCCGGAAATGCGCCCTCGCGTCCAGCCGTAGGAGGCGATGCCGTAGCCGAGCGCGATCACTTCAGACCCATTGAAGTTCTGTCCAAAGCCATCGGCCGGATCGCGCGCATAGAGGCCGCCGCCGTCGGGTGCGGGCCTACCCTCAAGGGCGAGGTGGTCCAGGACTGCGGCGGGGTCCCAAGTCACGGGCTCCAACAGCGTCACCGATGTGGCCGCCGAGACGCTCGAAAGCTGAAGGCCAGCCATGGGCGCGAGCACGGAAAGACCGCGCTGAATAGTGCTGCGGTCCTGGGTCTTGAGTTGCACGCCGACCTTGACCCCAAGGCCTTCGTCGGCGGCCGAGGCGTTGTGCGCGTAGTCCGCGCGCGCGAAGTAGTTTTGGTCGCGGTTGAGGGCGTCGCCAATCGTCACTTTCGAGGCCAGGCGATAGTCGCTCACATCGCCGGCCGGTGCGACGCCGAGCGGCATGAACGAAAGCGCGCCGTGGTCGAAGGCGTAGACCAAAGGGCGACTCAGAAGGGCCGAGGGCGCTGAAAAGCCGCCGCTCAGAGTGATCGGCTGGGCGGTCACCCGATTGTGGGTGACGCCCAGCCGCACGAGCACCGCGTCCCCGCCAGGGGTTTCGTAGTTGACGCCGAGCTGGACGATGTGGTCGGTCAGTTTGGGGTGGCTACGGCCAAACCCGTAGTTCACCGCGCCAGCGCCGATCTGACCGCCGCCCGCCGTCGCGTCGATGGCCTCGCCGGCGACGATGCTCACCGTGGCGGTGCGTTGGTCGGCGATGAAGTCGTGCTGAAGGAAGAAATACTCGCCGAACAGGGACAGGCGTGGCGAAGGGCGCAGGTCGAGCCTGATCATCGCCGATCGGCGCTCGGTGCGCGTGTGGGTCTCCCCGCGGCCCAAGGCGCCTATCGGCACGAGACGACCTCCGCTCTGGTCGTACCCTGTCACCGATACGGCGTCCTGGCGCGATTCCAGCCGGTCGAGATTGGCGCCGAGCGCAAGGCCGATGCGGCCGTCCTGGTCGAGCGCGCCTCTCCAGGTTCCGACGATGCGCAAAGGTCGCAGGCCCCCCCCAAGCTCACCGGCGCGGCTGGCTGCGCCCGCAAGAACACGCAGGTCGCCGACGCGGCGGCCCTGGCTGTCCAGGCCGGTGATCGAGGTGAAAGCCACGTGGGCGGAGTTGGCGTTCTCGTCGAGGTCGGGCGTTACCGTCGTCGTCACGGTCGCGGTTTTGATGAAGTAGGCCGGGAGGAGCTCGGTCGAGGTCGCGTGGGAGGAATTGACGTAGTCGCTTAGCAAGACCCCGTCGATCGACTGGGAGGCGGCGGCGTTGTTGAGCCCCCGGATTTGGACATATCGGCTCTCGCCGCTTTGGGTCTCGTTGCGCCGCACGCCTGGCAAGCGCGCCAGGACGTCAGAGGCGTCGAGGTTGGGCAGGCGCTGGATCTCCAGTTGGGTGACGGTGTCGCCGACCGTGTCGCCATGGCGCTTGAGGTCCGCCGAACGCATGCCCGCGGTGACGATGACTTCCTCGAGCGGGGACGCCGTGTCGCCCTGCGGCCTCTGGGGTTTTGACCGCCGAGGCCTCGTCTTGGCGACAACCGGCTCGGCCGGCCGCGCGCCGACGCGTAGGATGATGATCCGCCCGTCGTCCTGCGCCACCTCGAGTCCCGCTCCGGCGATCAGCTTGGCAAGCGCCAGACGCGGCTCCATGCGCCCCTTGAGACCTGGAGTACGACGTCCGACCACCAAATGCCCCGGAAAGAAAATCTGCACGCCGGCCTGCCCCGCGAACAGGTTCAGCGCCTCGCCGAGTGCACGCGGCGGAATGTCGAAGTCGCGCGCCTGGGCGAGGGCGGCGGTCGGGGCCAGCATCGTCAACGTGACAAACAACGCCAACAACGGCGTGCGCGATGCGAAGGCGCCCGGCTTCATGGTCTTGGCTTCCATGTCCGAACGCGCCTTGCCCCATACCAAGGATGATCGGCAGCCTCGTACGATTGCATTTCCAACAACAGCGTTTTTCGCGACCACCTTGCCGTCGCACATTTGGGCACGTCGAGGCCCCTAGCGCAGGGCGGCCTTACGCGACGCGCGCGAGCCGCCGTCGGCCTTGGCGACGGGAGCGGCTCGGGTCTCCTCCACCGCCGGGACCAGCGCCTGGGCGATCAACAGGTGAGCGCGGGCCAGGCGCTTTTCCAAGGTCGAGACGCTGACGCCAAGGCGTCGGGCGATCTCCCCAGGGGAATGGTCTTCGATCCGGCGCATCACGAAAACCCGTCGGCAACGCTCAGGCAGTCGCTTCAGCGCCGCGTTCAGGGCCGCCATTTGCTGGCGCCCGACCAAGACCCGATAGGCGTCGGGCGCCTCGTCGGGGACCTCGAAACCTTCCAGTTGGGAGAGTTGATCGAAACGGGCGATGCGGGCGCGCCGTAACCGCTCGATCGCCAGGTTGCGCATCATGCGCAGCATGTAGGGCTGCGGCGCCTCGATACGCGCCCACCCTTCGCTGGCCAGCACGCGCACGAAAGCTTCTTGCACGAGGTCCCCGGCCGCATCGGCGTCGTCGACCAGCTTGCGGGCAGCGGCCAGCAGAACCGGTTCGAGCGGCAGCACCTGCTCGATGAACCAGGTATCGATCGGCCGAAGGTGCGACACGGGCCTGGCGGGTCCTGCAGCAAGAGGCGCCGTCATTGGCGCGTCGACGCCGGCGGGGACGTGGCCGGCCATCCTGTTTACCCGATTTCACCAGCTCGCGCGAACAGCGCTGTCGGCCTTCGGCGAGATATGTGTGGAAGGTGATCCTGCCCTGGATATCCGGCATCGCAAAAATTCTTTGCGCGACTTGGAGGCAGGGCGCGCCAGGACCGTCCTTTAGAGGCACCCGCACGGCGCGGTCTTGCAGCTCCACGTTGGCGACGTGACTTTGGAAACCGGAAACCAGGCGAGCGAGGCGACGACCTCAGGGACCTTGGCCGATCGACAGGCGGCCGAACGCGTCTCCTGTGGCGAGCGCGTCCTCAGTTTCGACGACTACGATCTGGTGCCTCAGCGCCGGTTGCTGCTGCACGCCGGAAGCCCGGTGCGGGTCGGCACGCGCGCGCTCGACATCCTGTGCCTGCTGGTCGAACAGCGAGGCGAGCTCGTCAGCAAGGAGCAGCTGATGAGCTTTGCTTGGCCGGACACCTACGTCCATGAGAGCAATCTCAAGGTCAACATCGCCGCCCTGCGGCGGACCCTGCCCTCCCCGAACCCGCAGTTGCCCTATATCGCCACGGTCCCAGGCCGCGGCTACCGCTTCACCGCCCAGGTTCGGATCGGTACGGAGGTCAGCGCGGCTGTCGTCCCGCACTTGACCCTGCCGTCGGACCTCGTCCTGCCCGCCTCGCCGGCGATCATCGGACGGGACGACGATGTCGCCGCCCTCACCAAAAGCCTGGCCTTGAGCCGCTTCCTGACGATCGTCGGCCCCGCGGGCGTGGGCAAGACCGCCGTCGCCCTCGCCGTGGCCCGCCGCGCCGCCGAGCGCTTCGACGGCGGCGTGGTCTTCGTGGACCTGTCGACGATCGGCGATCCTCGTCTTGTCTGTCCGGCGATCGCCTCGGCGCTCGGCGCGGGCGGGCACGCCAGCGACCTCCTCGCAGGCATCGTCGAGGCTCTGCGCCATCAACGTCGACTGCTGATCCTCGACAATTGCGAGCATGTCGTCTGCGCCACCTGCGTCGTAGCGGATCATCTTCGCTCGCTGCTTCCGGAGATCGGCATCCTGGCCACGAGCCGCGAGCCGCTACGCTCGCAGTACGAAAGCGTTCACAGCCTAGCGCCGCTGGCCTACCCGCATGAAGGACAGAGCCTTGGGCGGGACGCGGCGCTGGCCTTTCCGGCCGTCGCGCTCTTCGTGGCGCGGGCCAACGAGGCGGTCGGCTATGAACTGGACCAGGCCGATGTCGCCGCGGTCGCCGCGATCTGCCGGCGGCTCGACGGCATACCGCTGGCCATCGAGCTGGCCGCGCCTCGCCTGGCCTCGCACGACGTCCGGGGTCTGTTCGAGCGGCTGGAGCAGAGCTTCGAGTGGCTGAACTACGGTCCGCGTAACGCTCCGGCACGCCACCAAGCCCTGCTGGCGACGCTGGACTGGAGCTACCGGCTGCTTTCGGATCGCGAAGCCATGGTGCTGCGGCTCCTGTCGGTGTTCGCCGGGAGCTTCTCCCTGGAAGACGCCGTCGGTCTGGCGGGCGACAGCCAGCTGCTCGACGCCGACCTTGCCTGGTGCGTTGGCAATCTGGCCGCCAAGTCGCTGCTCGCGGCGAGCTTCGCCGACGGGCAGTTGCGCTACCGGCTCTTGGAGGCGACCCGCAGCTATGCGGCCGAACGGCTACGGCAGGCGGGCGAGGAGCCCTGGGCCCTAATGCGCCACGCCGAGCTCGTCCTGCAGTTTTTCGAACGCGCCGAGCATGACTGGCGTTGGCGCCTGCCCAGCGACTGGAGCGCGGTCTATGCCGCGCGACTGAACGACCTACGCAAGGCCGTCGATTGGGCCCTGAGCGCGCCGTCGACGGCCGGGATCGGCTTGCGCCTGACGGCGGCGGCGATCCCGCTGTGGGAGGGTCTGTCACTGGTGGGTGAAAGCCGGCTGCGCGTCGGTCGGGCGCTCGCCTGCGCTCATGACCTTGATGATCTCGATCCGGTGCTGCGCATGAAGTTGAGCCTGGCTTATGCCTGGGCGCTGACCTTCGCCGAGCAGTTGGGACCGCAGGCCGACGAGACCTGGCGCGACAGCCTAGTCCTGGCCGAGAACGCAGGCTCGGTGGAGTATCGACTTCGCGCCCTTTGGGGTTGGGCGGTGCTGCAGTCCTTCACCGGCAGACACAGCCAGGTCCAGGCAAGGCTCGAGGCGTTCGCGGCGATCGTACGTGACGAGGACGAGCCGGATGCGGGTCCGGACGGTGAGCGCCTGGCGGCGATGACCGCCTTCTATCGCGGAGATCTGGACGGCGCCTACGCCAGGCTCGGCGCGCTGGCGCGCGAGCACCGGGAAGCGGGTCATCGCCCGGGGATCGCCCGCTTTCAGCTCGACCGTTTCGTGGCCATTCGCGCCTCTCTGGCGACCGTGGCCTGGATACGCGGCGACGCGGCGCAGGCCCGGCGGGTCGCCGCGGTGGCCGTGAGCGGCGCCGTCGAGATCGGTCACGACGTCTCTCTTGCCAACGCCCTGGCTCTGGCGGCGCTACCGGTGGCGCTGTGGAGCGGCCAGATCGACGAGGCGCAAACGCACCTGGCGGCGCTGATCGAGAGCCATCACCGCCGCGACATCGGCGTCTTCGGCCCGGTGAGCCGGTTCTTCGCCGGCGCGATCCAACATGCGCTCGGCGACGCCGACGGCGTGGACGTCATGCGCTCGGCGGTGGAGGCGCTGACGGCGAGCAACTTCCTGGGTCGCCTGCCCTATTACGCCCTGACGCTGGCGCAGGCCGCGCTCGACAGCGACCGAACCGAAGTGGCGCTGGCCGGCATAAACCTCGCCCAGGATCATGCGCTGCGCCAAGACGAACAGTGGTGCATGCCCGAGGTTCTGCGTGTCCTTGGCCTGATCCAATGGCGCGAAGGCGATCACGACAAGGCCGAAGCGACGCTGCGCCAGGCCATCGGCCTGGCCGAAGCCGTTGGCGCCTGGGCGTTCGCACTCAAGGCGGCCGTCTGCCTGGTCGAGCGACGGCGCGGAACGGGCGGCCTTCCGGACGCGGCAGTCTTGTTGCGGGACCTATGCGCGCGGGTCGATCAGGATGGCGCCAACCCCGATCTGACCCAGGCGTTCGCACTGCTCGGCGCGCTCGACGGCGCCTTGGCCAGGCAGGTGGCCGCCCGCTAGGTCAAGGCTTCAACCAGGCCTCCACGCGACGACTGTTGGCGCTCATCCACGCCCGCGCGGCTTGCCTGGGCGTGCAGGCGTCGAGGCTGACGAGGCGATCCATCTCGATGACGCCCTCGAGACCGATCGTCATGCGCTCCAGGACCTGGCGAACCCGCGGGGCAATGTCGGCGAGCCGCCCACGCGGCGCGGCCAGCACCCCGTCGTTGAAGCCTCCCAGAACACGTTGAGGATCGGACAAGGGGCGCAAACGGCCGTCCCGGTTCAGATATTGCGGCGTCCAGCACGGAAAGACGAACCACCGTCGCTCGGCGGTCGCCGCGTCGAAGGCGGCGATCCAGTCGGCTTGCGACCCGGCGCGCAGCGTGTAGCCAAGATCATCCAGGCCGTAGGCGATGATGGCGCGCTGGGACATGGCGTTGATCGCCGCCATCGGCGCGCCGCCCTGGATGAGCTTGGTCATCCGCGCCGCCACGGACGGGCGCGCCAGGTCGGCGATGGATGAGACCTCCGTCTCGGGGACGTAGTCGGGACTCGCCCAGAAGAACCGCGCATCTCTGTAGAGGGTGGCCACCACCTCGGCGGCGGGACCATACCGCGCCCATTGGGTAGCGTTGGCCTCCGGCAGCCATGCCGTGACCATCAGGTCGATCGCCCTTTCGCCGAGCCGTCGGAAGATCGTCTCGGACTCGTCGGCGACGACGCTTACGCGATGACCCAGCCGCGCCAGAACCTCTTGCACGACTGCGGCGACCACGTCGTGGAAGCCGATGTTGATCTGCCCCAGGATAAGGACATCGCGGTCGTCGGCCCCGGCGCCCGCGATATCCTGGCTCATCCTGGCGAACTCCAGTCGCAAAGACCGCGCGGCGGATTCTGGCGGCGGTGGAAGGGCCTGCACGCGACGCGTGGAGGCCGTCGGGGACGCGGGTTTACGGACCGTAGCTTATTGGGTCGCCTGCGGGGGGCGAGTAAAGCCTTGTCAATTGCGGTGAGGATCAGCGGCCAGCCAGCCACGGTTGCGCAGGGCAATCGCCCGCCCGGGTTCTTGTCGAAATTTCACCGCGCTTAATTTCAGGCGCTCGCGTCGGACCGTTAGCCTCCGCCAACAAGGCGGAGGCGCGAGATGAGTTTCTTCGAGAGCATGGTGGCGCTTTTGTCGGTCGCGATCCTGCTTCTGCAGCTCGCGCGGCGGACCAAAGCGCCCTACCCGGCCATGCTGGCGGCCACGGGCGTGGTTCTGGCCTTGCTTCCGCAAGCGCCCCGGATCCACCTGGATCCGCATACAGCCTTACCGCTCTTCATCGCGCCGGTGCTGGTCGACGCCGCCTTCGACTTTCCGCTCACGGCGCTTCGCCGCTACTGGCGCCCGCTGGTCGCCTTGGTGGTGGTGGCGGTCCTGCTCACGGCCGCGGCGGTGACCGCGGCGGGTGTGTGTCTGGCTGGCCTGCCGTTCTGGGCGGCTCTGGCGCTGGGAGCGATCGTGGCGCCGCCGGACGCCGCGGCGGCCACGGCGGTTCTCAGCCAGGTCAGCATGCCCAGGCGATCGGTGACGGTTCTCAAGGGCGAGAGCCTGCTCAACGATGCTTCGGCGCTCCTGCTCTTCAGCGTCGCGACTTCCGCCCAGACCCATGGCGCGGTCGACGGGGTGCTGGCGTTGAAGATCGCGCTGGCCGTGCCCGGCGGGATTGTCTTCGGGATCGTGGTGGGCCGTCTCTTCCGCTGGTTCACGCCGCATCTGCACGGCACGCTGGGCGGCAATCTCCTGGATCTCGTCAGCACGCTGGCCGTCTGGCTGATCGCCGAGCGCTTGGGCCTTTCGCCCATCCTCTGTCTCGTGGCCTTCGCCATGACCATCGCGCGGACGGCGAGCCTGTCGACACCGCCGCGCTCGCGCATCCACAGCTATGCCGTCTGGGACACCGCCGTCTTCCTGCTCAACGTCCTGGCCTTCCTGCTGATGGGGCTGCAGGCGCGCACCATCGTGGCCGACATGTCGGCCGCGCGGCTTGAGCAGGCGGCCTGGTTCAGCGCCGTGGTGGTGGCCTGCGTCATCACTATCCGCATGGCCTGGCTCCTGACCTACAACCGTCTCGCCGCGCGCTACCGGTTCTTCCGCGGCTCGCTCGAGCCCGCGCCCTTCAAGCAGGGAGTGCTGATCGGCTGGTGCGGTATGAGGGGTCTGGTCACCCTGGCGACGGCTTTCGCCCTGCCAGCTGCTTTCCCGCAACGCGATCTTATCGTCCTTTGCGCCTTCGCCGTGGTTCTGGCCACGCTCGTGGTCCAGGGCCTGAGCCTCGCGCCCCTCGTCAAGCTCCTGGGTCTCAACGACCAGAGTGACCTTTCGGTGGAGTTGGCCAGTACACGTGCGGCCATGGCAAGCGCGGCGCTCGAAACCTTCGCGCAGGAGACCGGGCCCGCCGCAGAGCACTGGCGCTTTGCGCTTCAGGCGCGCGAGACGGCGGCGAACTTCGAAGCTCCCTGCGTGAAGCTGGCCCAATGGCGGGCGCTGGGCCTCAAAACAACGCGTCGCCAGCGCACGCGGCTAGACGAACTCTGCCTTGCTCAGGCGGTCGGCCCCGACGCCTTCCTGATCATCCAGGAAGAGCTCGACTTCACCGAGGTCGCCCTGGGCAACGATCGCGAGCGTCACATCGAGGAGAACTGACGCCTGGCCAAGCACGCCGAAGATTCACCAGAACTTACTGGCGAAGCTGGCCCCAACCTCGAACCATCCCTCGTGAACCGGAAGAGCCCGCCCCAGGCCCCGCCGGGCCACTTTGCGACCGTCTCCATGCCGGAGGGCCGCCAACGAGGAAGGACCGACCAGATGAAAGGCAAGCTCTCCGCTCTCACCCTGGCGCTGCTGGCGAGCGCCGGCGCCGCCTTGGCCGGCCCGCCCAACCACTCGACCAGCGTCGTGCTGGTCCACGGCGCCTTCGTCGACGGCGCCGGCTGGAAGGCGGTCCACGACGAACTTACCAACGACGGCTACGAGGTGCTCGTGGTCCAGAACTCGACCGAGACGCTCACTGGCGACGTGGCCGCCACCAAGCGCGCCATCGCCGATGCAAAGTACCCGGTCGTGCTGGTCGGCCACTCCTATGGCGGGGCGGTGATCACCGAAGCCGGTGGCGATCCCAAGGTGCGCAGCCTGGTCTATCTCGCCGCCTTCGCGCCCGACGCGGGCGAGTCCGTCCAGTCGCTGCTGGGCGGCTTTCCCAAGGATGCCCCGCCCGTGCCGATCGTGGCCAAGGACGGCTTTCTGACCTTGGACAAGGACAAGTTCCTGGTCCAGTTCGCGCCCGATGCGCCCAGAGACGTGGCCGCTTTCATGGCCGCCTCGCAGGTGCCGTGGGGCCAAGCCGCGCCGGCGACCAAGATCATCGTTCCGGCCTGGCGCGCCAAGCCGACCTATTATGTCGTCACCGGCGACGATCTGATCATTCCGCCATCGGCCCAACGCGACATGGCCAAGCGCGCTTCGGCCAAGACCACCGAGGTCAAAAGCAGCCACGCCATCATGATCTCGCACCCCCACGAGGTCACCACCGCCATCGAGACGGCGGCCGGGTCGGCCAATTGACCCGGCGCCCCGGGGGCTGGCGACAGCCCCCGGGGCTTGTGTCCCCACCCGCCAGACAACGGATCGAAAGGAGTGACCAGCGCGGTGATGCCCTCTCTTGATGATCGGTTCGGGGCTGACACACACCTTCATCCTCCCCGCGAGTGGGGCGATCTGCGGGTCGAACATCGACGGATCGACCCCGGTTCGTTGAAGCCCGCCTCGATGCAATGTGTTGTCGCTACAGTTGCTTTGGCAGGTCGCGCCCCGTTTGAGCGGGAAGCAAACGGGGTGCTCCGTCGGGGGTTCATCGAACAGGGGATGGCGTCGATCGATCCCATCGGGCTTCAGGAGACGGTGTCGCAGATCAAGGCGCCGGTCGAGTTCCTGCACATGTACCTGGCGCCGGCGGCATTCGATCTCAGCGCGGAGGCAGACTTCGACCTCGATCCAGCCAAGACCCGCCTGGCCTTTGCGGGCGGGATAAGGGACCCGCTGTTGGTGCAAATCGCGCTCGCGTTGCGGGCGATCGTGTCGCGTCCAGAAGAGGTTACAGATAGGCTTTTCGTCGATGGCGCACGCTCGATGCTCGTCGCCCATCTGCTGTCAAAGTACGGATATGACCGATGGCAGCGTCACGGCGCCGAACCGGACCTTGATCCCCGAAGGCTCGCGCGGGTCATGAACTACATCGAGAGCCACTTTGCCGAACCGCTAGCACTGGCAGAATTGGCCGAGCAGGCCTGTCTCAGCGAGTATCATTTCTGTCGTCTGTTCAAGAAGGCGACGGGTCTCTCGCCGCACAGATATGTCACCGAGCGGCGCATCCGGGATGCTCAGGTCCGCTTGGCGCGGGGCCGCGCGTCAATGAGCGAGGTTGCGCTTGAGGCGGGGTTCGGTTCGCAGGGCAACTTCAATCGCCTCTTTCGCCGGCATACGGGAATGACGCCGCGTCAGTTCCGGACCGAGCAGCGCGATTGAGGGTGGTTTTTCCCATTCAGCAGGAAACGCACGAAAATGCGCAGGAACGGCGAATACTGCCGGGCCACTTCGGAGGATAACGCTTCCGCATCACCGAGCGGGTGTTGCCACGGCAAGGCTCGTCGGAGCGAAAGACCTCTCAGGTCAACGCATGAATCTTTTCAACCGGCTGATGCCTAAAAGCCTATATGGAGCGTTTCGATGTCCACGATCACTACAAAAGACGGCGTAAACATCTTCTACAAGGATTGGGGATCAGGTCAGCCGATCGTTTTCAGCCACGGTTGGCCGCTGACGGCGGACGACTGGGATGCCCAGATGATGTTCTTCCTCAATCACGGGTATCGGGTGATCGCCCACGACCGGCGCGGCCACGGCCGGTCCGACCAGCCCAGCGCCGGCAACGACATGGAGCACTGGGTTGCCGACCTAGCGGCCCTGACCGAACACCTCGACCTGCGCGACGCGATCCATATCGGGCATTCGACAGGTGGCGGTGAGGTGGCTCGCTATGTCGCTCGCTACCCCGAGCGCGTCGCCAAGGCCGTGCTCGTCGCCTCCTTGACGCCGAACATGTACAAGAGCCAGGACAACCCGTCCGGTCAGCCGCCGGAGTGGTTCGAAACCATTCGCGCGGGGATGCTGGCCAACCGTGCGGAATTCTTCCGTTTCGTCCCGGAAAATCCGTTCTACGGCTACAACCTCGATGGGGCCGAGCCTTCGGAGGCGATCATCGCAAACTGGTGGCGCCAAGGCATGGCCGGCGGCGCGCTTGCTCACTACGCGACTGTCGCCTCTTGGCTCGAGGATTATACCGAAGACCTCAAGAAGATCACCGTGCCGGTCCTGGTGATGCATGGCGAGGCTGACCAAGTCGTCCCGTTCGCCAGTTCCGTGCCGCGTGCGGTCGACGTGCTCAAGAACGGGTCGCTGAAGACCTATCCCGGCTACCCGCATGGCATGCTGACCACGCATGCGGATGTCCTGAACGCCGACCTGCTCTCGTTCATCAGGTCTTGATGACATCTCTCCCCGGTCATCGCCTATGGTGAAGACCGGGGGGCGTAAATTGAGGAGGGTTCGAGTTTCGTCTTAGTGACGAAGGACGAACAAGAAGCTCAAACTCTCCTCGATGCCGGCAAATCGCAGTGAAAATGCCGAGGCTCCCGATGGGCCTCACCCCGTCGAGCGTCACGCCGGCGGCTATCCGACGGCTTGGTCCTGGGCGGGCTTTTCGGGCCCAAGACCAAGCCGAAGAGGATCACCGGCGCATCGGCTGCCGGCGCCAATAGACGAGCGAGCGCCACATCCATTCTAGCGGGCCATAGGTGAAGGCGCGCAGCCACAAGGCGCTGACCACGAGATTCACCGCCCAGACGCCCAGGATGGCGTAAATCTGCTGATAGTAATCGAGCGCCCCATAGAGCTTCCAAGGCCCCCAGGCGAACAAGACCTGACAAAGCAGGCTCGTCAGGATGTAGTTGCTGAACGCCGTGCGTCCGACATTGGCCAGAGCCGCCGTCATGCCCCTGAGCCACCCGCTCTTGACGACCAGCAGGACGACCGAAGCGTTGGCGATCGCGCCAGCGAAGATCTCCACGGCGTAGGGCTGATAGATCCAGCGGGTCACCGAAGCCACGGTGAAGCCCTTGGCGACGACCATCGCCACCCCGGTCAGCACGATCGGCGCGGCGACGCCATAGCCCACTAACGCCGTCGTCAGGTAGGTCGCTCGGGACCGCGCGCCGGTCAGGAAGCCGGACTTGAAGAGCCCCATGCCCAGCAACATGCTGCCGGTGACTTCGAGGATCCAACCCGAGCGGAATAGCATGACGACGAAATCGAAATAGCCCGAAGCTCGCGACGGGACGCTATCCAGGTAAGGCTGGCGACCCTGCGCGATGCTCCGCTCAATACCTGCAGGTTCGGCCGCCTTGGCTTTGGCCTCGTCTTCGATGGCCGCCTTTTGCGCCGGCGACGGCGCATAGCCCTCGGCCAGCGCGACCGCGCCCTCGGCGCGCAGACGTTCGGCGCTCAGAACCTGCGGGACGTCCATGGCCCGCACGACGCCCAAGGTACCGCCCAGCACCCCGATGACGAGCCCCACCACGATCAGGCGTTTGGCGGCCACGTGGCGGAGCGGAAACATCACTAGCAAGGCCACTAGGGCGTACTGCGAGAGAATATCGCCCTGCCAGATCAGCGTCCCGTGCACGATACCAAACAGCAGCAGCCACATGTTGCGACGACAGAAGATGTCGGCGGCTTTGGCGGAGGGACCGCGCGCCTCGATGCGGCTGGTGATTAGAACGATGCCCGCGCCATAAAGGATCGAGAACAGCGTGCGCATCTTGCCTTCGAAGAACAGCCACTTGATCGCGAAGATCACGAGGTCCAGCGTCGCGTGCCAGCCGACGAAGGCGGGCTTGGCCACGCCAAGGGGCACGTCGTGAAGGGCGGCAGGGCCGCTGAAGCTCTCGATGTTCAAGACCAGGATGCCCAGCAGGGCGAAGCCGCGCAGGACGTCGAGCGCGGCGATGCGCTGGGTCGGCGCGACCGGCCCGTCCACGGCGGCGCTCGGTGCCCCGCCCGCTTCTAGGTCTGTCGCGATCTCATGTGATGTGTACTGCACCATAATACTCCGGTTCGCGCGACGAGCTCGTGGCGCGTTGACCGCCAGCAGGGCCGACGACGTCGGAAAGCAGCTGGCGGATAGGCGGCGCTGGCTAGCGCGGTCGGTCCGGCAACGTTGGTAAAATGTCGTGAAATGGCAGGCAGCACCGAGACTTGCTCCGTGGTGTAGCTTGGGCAAATCAAGCGCCGCTCCCGGTTTTGCCCGGCGTGCGCCACGGTGTGTGATGAGCCACAGCCCCTCGGACCGGCGTCGGCCCTCAGCATGCGAATTTCCGCGCTTACCTCCGCGGGCCAAAGCGGATTAGAGCCGCTCCATGCCTCTGCCCGCCGCCCTCGCCGCCGCCCTCATCGCCTGCACCGCCCCGACCGTTCACGATGGCGACACCCTGCGCTGCGGTTCCGAGCGGGTGCGGCTCTTCGGCGTCGACGCGCCCGAGGTGCGCCGCGGCCAGACCCCAGCCGAGCCCCTCGCCTACGAGGCCCGGGATGAGTTGATCCGCCTGACCCGTGGCCGCGTGGCCTGCCGGTTCGTCGAGCGCGACCGCTATGGCCGGTTCGTCGGCAAGTGCTGGTCCAGCGCCAGTCCGGACGTCAACGCCGCGCTCATCCGCTCGGGGCTCACCACCGAGTATCGTCGCTACAGCAAGGGCGCCTACGCCAAGGCCGAAGCGGACGCCAAGGCGGCCGGTCGCGGGCAATGGGCCAACGGCGCGACCTCGGCCAAGCCATAGAGGCGTAAGCCCGAACCGCGCCTTCGAGGACAGGACGGGCCGCCCCGGGCGACGCCTCAACCGGGCTTGGGCAGACCCGCGGCCAGCAGTTCGTCCTGGGTCACGTACCGTCCCGAACCATAATAGGCCTTCAAGCGCGCCGGGTCGTTCTGACCGGGATCCATCAGCCAGCGCGTGTGCCAGGTCATGAACCACAGCCAATCGGCCTGGGGTCCGAGCAGGGCTGGATCCGGGACTGGCCCGTTCTCATGCAGGCAGATCGGCACGCTGTCGCCGACGATCGCCTTGACCGCCCCGAACATCGGCTCGAGCGCGCCGTGGTCCTCGACATAGATGTCGGCGCCGGCGACATCGACGCGCTCACGCCCCGGATACCAGGCCGGATCGACGTTCTGGCCGGCCCAGCCCAACACCCAGATCAGGTTGTCCAGGCCCCGGCGGCGGGTGAACTCGTCATGCATCAGCGCCCACAGCGCCTTGAAGGCCGCCGGCCCGTGCTTGCCCCACCAGAACCAGTCGCCGCTGAACTCGTGCAGCGGCCGCCAGAGCACCGGCACGCGTCGGTCGCGCAACACGGTCAGGAGGTCGGCGATCGCGTCCAGGTCGCGATGCAAAGCCCGGTTCTGCGGCGTCCCCGGCTTCAAGGCGGCGACCAGGTCGAAGTCCTTCTTGGAGTTCTCGTACCCCGTCCCGACGTCCGGCGCCCCCCAGTGCCAGCACAGGGTGACGATCCCGCCCGAGCGATGCCAAGCCGTGGCCCGCTCGTTGACCGCGGCGTTGTCGCGCGGATCCATGTAGTCGAGGCCGAGGATGGCCGGCTGGCGGCCGGTCACCCGCGCCAGGTAATCCAGCTCGACCCGAGGGCCCGCGCGGGCCACGCCCAACTCCTGCTGGCCGGTCAGTGTCTTGCGGCCGTAGAGGCTCCAGAGAAAGTCGTAGAGGGCGCGGGCCTGCGCCGAAGGCCGAGGATTGCTCAGGCGGCGTGAGGACGCCGCCTCGCCTGCCCCACCAACCGCCGCCAGCGCCAGGCCCGTGGCCAGGGTCGAGCGCCTGGAAACCCTCATGCCGTTCCCCTCTTGTCCCTGGCCCCTAGCCACGCTCGGAGAACCGGTCATAGGCGTCGATGCGCCGGGCCAGCAGGTCGATCTCGCCGCCGTAGATTTCCTGGCGCAGGAACAAAAGCTCGGCGTCCTTGTCGGCCTCGGCGACATCGACATACCAGCAGCGCGAGGGCACGGCGTCATCGCCGTTCCAGCGATAGCCGCGAGCCTTGAGCCTGTCCTTCATGGCGAAGGGCGAGTTCTCGGCCCAGATCCGCCAGGTCGGAAGGCGCGCCCGCTCCAGCAGGGCGGCCAGGGCCGGAACGCCGCTTCTGGGCAGGTCGGTCGCCAGCAGTTCGATGGCCGCGGCGCAGTCATTGACCGCCCGGTGACGGTCGTAGAAGAACCCGGCCCCGGCGGCGAGCCAGGCCAGCTTTACGCCCTCGTGCCCCTCGGCGGCCCAGTCGACCTGGCTCATCGAGCAGGCCCAAGGCTTGGTGCGGAACACCTCGCAGAAGCGCTCGAGGAAGCGGCGGTCGAAGGCGGCGTTGTGGGCGATGACCAGCGCGGCCGGCGCCGCGGCGGCCGTCACCGCGTCCAGGTCGAGGGTTTGGCCGGCGACCATGGCGTCATTGATGCCGGTCAGGGCGGTGATCTCCGGCGGGATCGGCCGGGCCGGCTGGCGAAAGCCGTGGAAGGCCTCGCCGATCTCGTAAATCCGCCCGTCCATCCCATAGCGGAACGGGACCATGGCCAGTTCGATGATCTCGTCCTGGCGCCAGTCCAGGCCCGTGGTCTCGACATCGACGAACAGGCCCGTGCGGACGACGACGCCGTCGGGGATCGCCACCGGCGGCCGCGGGACCAGCCGGCGCAGCACCCGGTAGTCGCCGCTTTCCTGCAGCGCCGCGGCCATCGCTTCCAGATCCAGAGCCGGCTCCTCCATACCGCCCGCATAGCATCAGAGCCGTTTCCCAGGCCAGCCAAGGCCTCATGCGGATCGATCCCCACTTCGCGTTCCGGTCGATTGACTCCCGGCGGCCAGTGAGAACAATTAGAGAACAACCTGGACATCCGCCATGCCCCCTCCCCCGCGTCGCGGGCGCCTCGCCGCGCCCGCCGGCCAGCCGCCCCGTGTCTGGCGCAAGAGCATCGAGAAACTGACGCGAAAGCGCGAACACACGGGCGATCTTTCGAGCCGCACGCTCTACTTCACCTTCCCCGGCGCCCGCCGCGCTTCGCGCAGCAACGTGACCTTCGTCTCGCCCGAACACGTCCCCGAGTTCGACGGCGAGGAGGCCTGGTTCGAGATGGCGCTGACGGCCGGCGTCCCCTGGTCCTATTGGCGCGCCGTGCGCCAGGTCGATCCGCCCGCGACCGCCGGACGAGACGACGAGGCGCGGCGATGAGCGTCCAGCCCAGCCTCTTTGACCTGCCGCCCGCGCCGCGCCGGCCGATGCCGCAAGGCTTCGCCTACCAGCCCGACCTGATCGGCCCGGCTGAGGAGCGCGACCTGGTGGGCCGCTTCGACGGCCTGGCCTTCAAGCCCTACGAACACCTGGGCTATCTGGGCAATCGCCGGGTCGCCAGCTTCGGCTGGCGGCGGGACGACAGCGGCCAGATGATCGAGACCGGCGAGCCGATCCCCGACTTTCTGCGCCCGCTGCTCGACAAGGTCGCCGCCTTCACGGGCCTGCCCCGCGACAGCTTCCGCCACGCCCTGGTCACCGAGTACGCCCCCGGCGCCGGCATCGGCTGGCATCGCGATCGGCCGCCGGCCGTGGCCATCGCCGGCGTGTCGCTGGTCTCGCCCTGCAGCTTTCGCCTACGGCGCAAGACCGGCCAGACTTGGGACCGGGCCACGATCGAGGCCCAGCCGCGCTCGGCCTACCTGATGAGCGGCCCGGCGCGCAGCGACTGGCAGCACAGCATCCCGCCGGTCGAGGCGCTGCGTTATTCGGTGACGTTCCGGACCGTGCGCACGCCAAGGCCAAGCTACTGACGGATACGTGTTGGCCCCTGGCGAAACCCCAAACGGCGCGACAGCGTTGGGGCCGGGGACGGAGGACCCAGCATGATCGAACGAACCTACCAGCAAGGCGACCAGGTGCTGCGCACCGGCGTCAACCTGCCCCATCTGGGCGTCTACAGCGGGCAGGTCTACGAGGTCGAGGACTTCGAGCGCCATCATGCCGAAGGGCTCTATGTCCGCGGGGTGCCCGAGGGCCTAGACCCGGACAGCTTCCAGCCTATCGAGGCGTGATGTCCGTGAAGGTCGGCGCCGCCGCGTGAAGATCGCCACCTTCAACATCAACAACGTCGTCAAGCGCCTGGACAACCTGATCGACTGGCTGGCCGAGGCCGAGCCAGACGTCGTTTGTCTCCAGGAGCTCAAGGCCGAGCAAGGCGCCTTTCCCGCCGAGCCGCTGGCCCAGTTGGGCTACAACGCCGTCTGGAAAGGCCAGCGCAGCTGGAACGGCGTGGCGATCCTGGCGCGCGAGGCCGAGCCGATCGTCACCCGCACGGCCCTGCCTGGCGATCCGGCCGACACGCAAGCCCGTTACATCGAGGCGGCGGTCAACGGCGTGCTGGTGGCCAGCCTCTACCAGCCCAACGGCAATCCTCGGCCGGGCCCCAAGTTCGACTATAAGCTGGCCTGGTTCGAGCGCCTGATCGCCCACGCTGAAGACCTGCGATCCAGCGGCGCGCCGGTGGTGCTGGCCGGCGACTACAACGTCGTGCCCACCGAGGCCGACATCTATCAGCCGCACTCGTGGGCCGACGACGCGCTGCTGCAGCCGGAGGTGCGAGCCGCCTACCAGCGCCTACTGGATCAAGGCTGGAGCGACGCCCTGCGCCAGCTCCATCCGACCGGACCGCTTTGGACCTTCTGGGCCTATCTCCGAAACCGCTGGCCGAGCGACAAGGGCCTGCGGCTGGACCACCTGCTGCTGACGCCGGATCTCGCCGATCGCCTGGTCGAGGCCGGCGTCGACCGCTGGGCGCGCGGCGAGCAAGAGGCCAGCGACCACGCGCCGACCTGGATCCGGCTGGCCGACTAGCTGCACACGTTCCCCTTTAGTTCCAAACCCGCTAGACTGCGACCATGGGCGAGCCCGGGATTCGCAAGATCATCCATATCGACATGGACGCCTTCTATGCGTCGGTCGAACAGCGCGATGATCCCAGCCTTCGCGGCCATCCTCTGGCGGTCGGGCACGGGGCCCGGCGCGGGGTGGTCGCCGCCGCCAGCTACGAGGCCCGCCAGTTCGGCGTTCGCTCGGCCATGCCCTCGACCACGGCCCTCGCCAAGTGCCCGCAGCTGGTGTTCGTCCCGCCCCGCTTCGAGGTCTACAAGGCCGTCTCGCGCCAGATCCACGCGATCTTCGCCGACTACACCGACCTGATCGAACCCCTGTCGCTGGACGAGGCCTATCTCGACGTCACCGCCAACCGGCGCGGTCTGGAGACGGCCTCGCAGACCGCCCGGGAGATCCGCGCGCGGATCCTGGAGGCCACGAGCCTGACCGCCTCGGCCGGGGTGTCCTACAACAAGTTCCTGGCCAAGCTGGCCTCGGACCAGAGGAAGCCCAACGGCCAGTTCGTGGTCCCGCCCGGCAAGGGCGAGGCCTTCGTCCAATCCCTGCCGATCGGCCGCTTCCATGGGGTGGGCGCGGTCACCGAGACCAAGATGAAGCGGCTGGGCATCCATACCGGCGAGGACCTGCATCGCCAGAGCCTGGCCTTCCTGCAGCACCATTTCGGCAAGTCGGGACCCTGGTACTACGCCATCGCCCGCGGGCAGGACCACCGGCCGGTCAATCCCGACCGGGTGCGCAAGTCGTCGGGCTCGGAGACCACCTTCGACCAGGACCACACCGCGCCCGAGCCGATCGAGGCCGGCGTCCTGGCCATGGCTGACGACGTTTGGGCCTGGTGTGAGAAGACGAGCGCCCGGGCCCGCACCGTCACCGTCAAGATCAAGTGGGCCGACTTCCAGCAGGCCACGCGCAGCCGCTCCCTGCCCGCGCCGATCGCCGATCGCGAGACCCTGCGCCAAACCAGCCTGGATCTGATCCGTTCGGTCTATCCGCCGCGCCTGGGCATCCGCCTGGTGGGCGTGACCCTATCGAACTTCGACCAGGCCATCGCCCTGAAGGACGAACAGCTAGGCCTTGGCCTTGACGTGGCGCCCAGCGGCGTGTCGATGGCCCTCAACCCTGCTTAGGATCCAGACCATGTCGTCCCGCCGTCGCCCCAGCGCCCGGATCCTGACGCCCGCCGGCTGGGCCGGGATCGCGGCGATCATCGGACTGGCAGGCGGGGCCGGCATGGCCCTGTTGACGGTGTTCACGCCGCGTTAGGTCCAAGCGCCTTGGCGCGACACCACCGACCCGAATGTCCGCGCATTATCCTTCACCCGCCCAGGCCAAAGCCGGCGCGAGCCTGGCGACCGAAACCGCGATCGCCAGAAACGCCCTCGATGCGCCTTAGGCCGGCTTGGCGCCCGGCGTCCCGCACTTGGCGAACTTGCCCTTGGCGTCCTTACACTTGGTCGGCTTGGCCGGGGCGCTGGCGGCCGGGCATTTGATGAACTTGCCTTTGGCGTCGCGGCATTGGGCGGCGAAGGACGGGCTGGAAACAGCCAGGGTCAGCAGGGCGGCGGCGGCCAGGGCCAGGGTGCGGCGCATCGATCAGTCTCTCCGGTCGGGGAATCCGACGGCCAAGCCTGACTGAGGATCGGTGACGCTTTGATGGCGCCGCACCACCGCCGCCGCGCCCATCTGCGATCGCCCGGGGCGGACGCTCCTGGAAATAGTCGGGACCGCCGCTACCGGACAGCGCCGCCGCGACCAGCCTGAGTTTCAGGCCGCGCGACCCTCTAGGCCGCGCAGCGGTCCAGCGGCTCGAAGGCGGCGATCGCCGACCCCTGCGCCACGGGGCGCGCCACGGATGCGGTGCTCGGGGCCGGCTTGCGGCGCATCAGCACCACCCCGCCCGCGAACACGGCCAGGGCCGCGACCACCAGACCGACCTGAGCGACATCCAGGCTCGGCAGGACCGACAGGCCCTTGCCGGCCAGATAGCCTGGCGAGACCAGGGCGCCGACCCACACGAAGGCCGAGGCGACATTGGCGACCTGGAAGCTGTGGGCCTTCATTCGCGCCATGCCGGCCATCACCGGCACGAAGGCGCGCAGCGGGCCGAAGAAACGGCCCAGGAAGATCGAGGCGACGCCATAGCGGCGCGAGAACAGCCGCGTGCGGGCGATCGTCCGGCGGTGCGGCCGCAGGAACGGCAGGGCCAGGACCCCACCGCCCAGGCGCCGGCCCAGGCCATAGGAGACCGCGTCGCCGAGCGCCGCGCCGGCGACCGACCACAACACCACCGACACCGGATCCAGGGCGCCGGTGGCGATCAGACAGCCGGCCAGCAGCATCAGGGCGGTGGCCGGCACGAAGGCGCCGATCAGCACCAGCGACTCCAGGAAGGTCGCCAAACCAAGCACCAGGCCGGCCCAGGCGCGGTGGTCGGAGATCAGGGCGGACAGCGGGGCGAGATCGAAATGCATGGCGGATTTCCTTGGACCCAACCAACATGGGAAGCCGCGACGCGGTTGCGAGACCGATCGGTATCATCGGGCGCTAAAAACGGCCTCTGTGGCCGATCCGCATCAGCAACCAAACGGCGCCAGAGACTCGCCCCCGGCGGGTCTTGCGGCCCCAAGGTGAAACCCCGGTCAGTCTCCATGAACCTGGCCAGCACCGACGCGATCAGCGTGACCGGCTCGGCGACCTTGGTTCCGGTCTCGGCGTCAACGCCCTTACGCTACTGGGTCACCTTCAGAACGGTTCGTCCCTCCCGCCGAGACTTAGGCGGCAAGCAGTCCTCCGCTAGCGCGTCCAGAACACATGCACCTCGTCATGGCCGGTCTCGACCGTGAACACCTCGCCGCCCAACTGCGCGTCACGGGCCATGGCCTCCCAATCGATATAGAGGCGCAAGGCGTCCGGAATGACCGTGGTCTCCTCCGTCAGCTCCTGAAAGCTGTCGGCGAGGCTGGAGAACAGCCCGCGATATTGCTCGTCCAAGGCGCTCGTCGCCGCCTCCAGGTCGCCGCTGAAATGCTCGAGCACCAAGGCGCCGAGATGGCCGCGCTCGCGCAGGAAGCCGGCGATCTCGACGAGGTGGTCGAGATCGGCATATTCGCTGACCTCGACGCCGCCGAAATCCTCATGGTCGTGAATGGCGTATTCCTCGGCCTCCGCCACCGGCGAGGCGGCCAGCATGGCGGCCACCGCCTCGCGCACGGCCTTGGCGTCATCCTCCACGGCGATCCAGGCGCCATGCAGCCGGCCGCTACTATAGGCCGCCAGGCAGGCGACATAGATGCGAGGCTCCAGCTTTTCAGCGGCTTGTCCCATCTTCCTCATCCTTCAAGCAGGGGTTCAGCATGAACCCTTGCCCGTCGGCGAGACCGGGGGTGCAAGCGGAGGGGCGGCTTCGCGGGGACCCGGCTGCAGGGCAAAGCCCGAAGCTGGGCGGAAGGCGATCCGAAGCGCGCCGGGGGCGGAGCCCCAAGTCTCGCTAACCGGCGGCGAGCCGCCCCTTCCAAACCCGGTCTGAAATATTTTCATCGGCGCCGGTGCCCGAACCGGTCTGCTCGGTCGTCACCGAACAGCACGACGCCTATCGTCGGCTTGGAGTTCGGACCCCATTGCTAGTGTTTGCGTTTTGCCGCCGCTTCCGGGTCGCCGGCGCCGCCCCCCTCCGTGTGTCGTCGCCCCCGCCGATCGACCGGGTTCGCCTCGCCTGATGTCTCGACCAGACAAGACCGAAGACGGCGCAAGACCACGCCGCATCGCGCCTCGACGCGTTCGAAGCTCAGGCTTTGGCCTCTTGCCGCGAGCCCTCTGGGATACCTGGGACGACCCGCCAAGCTTCGGGGACGCGTTCGACCTGCATCTTCGACGCCACGACGAGGACTGCGGCAAGGTTCGACGCATGCTCTGTCGGCGCGGCGAAGAGATCGAGCTTTCGACCCTGCGCGCCTGGCGGCAAGGACGTTCGCTGCCGCGCGGCGCGATCGCGCTGCAGTTTCTGAGTGCGCTCGAAAGGCGTTACGCCCTACCGGCGGGCTACTTCAGGGCCAAGGCCCGAAACGAAGACGCCGACGTCCCTTCGGCCGCCCCACCTACCGCGCGCGCCGAACCCAGACCGCAACCCACGCCGAGATCGCTCCGGGTTCGGTCCAAACGGCCCGCGCCGCCGGCGACCGCGTTTCCGCGGCCCTTGTGGACCGACTGGATCGATCCTCCCGATTTCCCCGCGGCGCTCGACCTGCATATCCGCCGCCACGGCGACACCGGCCACGGCCTGGCCAAGATTATCTGCGAGCCGGGCGAAACGATCGCGGCGTCGACCTTCTATGTTTGGCGTCGCGGCGAACACGCGCCTCGCAGCAGCAAATGCTTGCGGATCCTGGCCGCCCTGGAGAGGCGCTATGGCCTGCCGAGCGGTTATTTCGCGACCAAGCTCCCCCACCCGGGACGCATGGTCACCAATGCGGAGATCTTGCCCCGCTCCGTATGCCAACGACGACGGCTAGCCTGGCACCTGCCCGACGATTTCGATCGCCTGCCCTTGGCCAAGCGCGAGGAAATCGTCGAGTGGGTCGAGACGGTCGTGATCAGCGGCACGACCGATTATCGCCGCTATCAGGCGGCCGCCGTGAAGCAGCGCTATGCGGTTCAATTCGGAGACGTGGCCGCTCGCCCCACCGCCGTCACTTTATCGGCGAGCCCATCGCTGACCGAGAGATTGGCCGATCCGGGCGCGATCGAACGTGATCGGCCCGCCGGCGCGATGACGGCGCCGCCGGCCTTGGCGGAGGAAGCCGCGGACCTATTCGAGTTCAAGACCGCCACGTTGTCGTCACGTGGTCGACGACGCAACGGCATCTGGAATGGCGAGACGGCCGACCAGAAGATGGAACATTTTGGTCTTTTGCTCGGGGCTCTGGCCGCTTCTCCAGACGGCCCGGTCAAGGGCTACGGCGCGCCGACGCGTTGCCTGACCTTCGCGCTCCTGGTCTTTCCATCGGTTTGGGACTGGTACCTTCGATGGCGCGAAGCCAGGCGCGGTTTCTACACGCAATGGGAAACCGAGATGTTGACCATCGGGGCTAGCCTGACGCGGGCGGAGACGGGCTGGCTTCGCCAAACGCCCGGCCTGGCCGAACGCCTGCGGCCGATCGAGGGCCTGATCACCCCCAAGGACGTCCAGGCGGCGAACGACGACTGGGAGGGTCTATGTGATATCCAGCATCGGCATGCGCTTCTAAGGGCCAAGGAAATCGCACGGGTCAGCCGAATTCACCGCGACCCGTTCGAACCCATCTTGCCCATTCTCGAGGCCGAAAGTCCGGTTGGGGAATATCGCAAGATCACCGAGGAGATCCTGCGCCGGCGCCCCCAGGCGCGGCTCTATCCCCAGTCGGCGGCCGAAGCGACCCGGGCCTTCTTGATGTTGAGGTTGGGCCTGCATCTTGGCCTTCGCCAGAAGAACCTGCGCCAGCTCTTGGTGAAACCGCGCGGCCAGGCGCCGACCAACGAGCGGCAGCTGGAAGCGCTAAAGCGCGGCGAGCTTCGCTGGAATTTGCGCGAGGGCGTGTGGGAGGTGCTCGTGCCGGCCGCGGCGTTCAAGAACGCCGGCTCCTCCTATTTTCGGAAGAACCCGTTCAGATTGGCGCTTCCCGATCTCGGCGGCCTCTATCGCGAGATCGACGATTGGCTGCTCACGCACCGCGCCGTGCTTCTACGAAGCGCCGACGATCCTGGCACCTTCTTCGTCAAGACGGTCAAGGCCAAGAGCCGGAGCGCGGCTTACGACTCGACGAGCTTCTACGAGGCCTGGCGGCTGGCGATCCAACGCTACGGAATCTACAATCCTTATACCGGCCACGGCGCGATAGAGGGCCTGCTGCCGCACGGGCCGCATAACGTGCGCGACGTCCTGGCCACCCACGTGCTCAAGCAGACGGGCTCCTACGAGCAGGCCAGCTACGCGATCCAGGACACCCCCGACACCATCGTCGAGCACTACGGCCGCTTCCTGCCGCAGGACAAGGCCGCCCTCGCCGCGACCGTACTCAACAAGGTTTGGCTCGACGCGTGACGGACCCGGCCTCAGGCGCTTTCCAAGAGCTTGGCCGCTTGAAACAGGCCGGTCTTTGAAAGCCCCGTCTTCAGCTCGCCCACCAAGTGCGCGCTCTGGTCGGCGGCCACGGTCAGCGCCTCCGGAGTCAAGGCCTTCTCCAGATCATTGGCGTCCCAGCTCTTGACCCGCTGCTTGGCCAGCGCGTGAACGACCACGCTGCCGATGTGCAAGGCCATGTCGGCTCGAACCTTTTCCAGGACGAGATCCTGAACCTGCTCCCAATCGAACCCGCCTCGGTAATGTAGTTCAAGATCAGAGATCTTGCCGGCGACCGCGTCGTAGAGGCCGTTGAGGTAGAGGACGTTGGTCGTGCGGACGTACTTGGCCGCGCGATCTACGAGGCCCTCGCTCTCGATCTGGTCGGGCAAGTCCAGCCAGGTGATCTCCGGCGCGTTCGACACCAGCTGCACGGCCCTGCGCTTCTTGACCGGCTTGGCCGGCGCGGGCGCGCGGTGCTCGCTCGAAGTCGTGCGCGGCTTGCGCGGCACGTCGGGTTCCGCGTCCGGATCAGGTTCCGGCGACGCATCGGGCGGCACGTCCTCGTCCACGATAAACATCTCGGGCTCGGGACCAGCCTCGCGGGGCGCAGGCGCCTCCACCTCGCCGAGTTCGTCGTTTACGTCGTCGGACGGCTCCAAGGCCTCGGCCAGACGCAGGGTCGCGCCCGACTTCGGCTCGGCCGGCCGCTTGGAGCCGGGTTGATCATGATCGCCAATCTTGATCAAGGCGGCCTTCAGGAGCCTTTCCAGCTCGAGGCGCACCGACGTCATGTCGGAGGCTCGCTTGGGCCGCGTGGCGTCGTCGACGATCGCCCGGAGCCAAGGGGGCATGGCCTCGCGGACTTGAAGCTGGAAGTTTTCGACCTCCACCCGCGACCCGTCTTCCTCCCAGTAGAGGTCGAGCCGATAAGCCCCTTCCTTGACGGGTGCGTCGTCGGGCAGGTGTACGAGCACGGTCACGTTGGTATGGACGTACGGCAGCCCGTAGCCCGCCCCGATCTTCTTCCAATCGACGCCGATCTTGGCGTCGTACATTTCGCCCTGCCAGACGATCGCCGCCCGGCTCGGCTGACCAGCCAATTCGTGGCCACCAAAGACGTTGTTGCTGCCGCCCAGCGTGGGCAGGTAGACGAACTCGATCGCGACGCCATCGTCGAGCTCGACACGTTCGGCGCGGAGCTTGGCATGATCGCCGCCCCAATGGGCGATCCCGTCCGACAGCAGACGAAGGCGGCTCGAACCCTTACGGCCGTGCAACGACACGTCGGCTTCCAAGGAGACGTGATCGGGGATCGCGTAGAACCGGTTGAAGATCTCGGTCAGCACTTCGCGCTGGGTGCCGCCGCCGGTGTTGGCGCCATACGGGAACTTAGTGGTGTCTTGATCGGGCGATTGGCCAAGGCAAACGACCTCGGTCCAGTCGATATCGACTCGGCCGCCTTCGTCCAAGACCTCCTGGGTCGCGTCCCACACCGAGTCGTAGTCGCTCTCGCCGTCGTCGGTCTCGATCTCGGCGCGCACTCGAACGTAACACTCGCCCACCCGCTTGAGCAGCGTCTCGCTCACCTGGCCCTCGCGGCAGGACCGAAAGCGTACGCCCTCGTGGTTCCAGGGCAGCGAAGCGACCTTGGCGCCCTCGCCGCGGTTCTTGCGGCCTTCGAGGCCGTGGTCCTTGCGGATCGAGGAGGATAGATCGGTGGCCTGTCGCAGCTCCTCGCCCGTCATGCCACGTCCGGTGTTGAAGACCGAAAGCTTCCGGACGCCGTCGACCATGATGGCTCGCAACACGATCCGGCGCTGCCCGTTTTCTTCGGGCGTGAGCTCGGCTTCGATGCCGTTCTTGACCAGTTCGCGCTGCTGCAGACCGCGAGGGCAGGTGTCGATGCTCTTGGTGACGTGGAAATTCAAGTCATGCACGCCAATAGCTTCGTAACGCTCGTTCTGGTTCACGCGTGTTTCCTCCGAACCAATTCGGCCAAGTACGCTACGCTTTCGGGTACTCTCCTCAGACGCTTGAGCTGGAGATCGTTACGTACGCGGTAAACCGCGCCGATCCGCTCGCCGCCCAACAGGGCGACATAGGACTTGCCGCTCGAAGCAATGCCGACCGCCTTGGCTTGCGGCGCTCCGGGCGATTTTAGAAACGCTACCATGGCCCGGCGAGCAACGTCGGCTTCGACATCGACAACGCTGGCCTTGTCGGCAGCGTCACGAAGATCCGAGAGCGTCATGCCGGAAAGGTCGATCATCGGGCCAGACCAAAAGTAGAACATTCACACAGTGTTTCTACACACATAGGCTCCACGGCCACGCTCGTCAACCGCCGGTCTTCGAAACACCACCGAGAGATGACCAGGCGACATCAGGGAACGACCTCTCGACGTAGCCACACGGGCGACCGACCGCCGTGCGTCCGGTTTGGACGTCCCGTGCGTCTAGTTCGGCAAGCCGTCGGCTTGAGCCGTGGTTAACCGGGCGAGCGTGCTAGGCTCGTCCGTGTCGAATCGGAGTGGGAATGAAGGTCGCGGGACTCTTTGCAGGCGTTGGCGGATTCGAGTCCGGAATGGCGGCCGCCGGCCATCACGCCGAGCTGCTGTGCGAGATCCTGCCTTCCGCCCAGGCGGTGCTGAAAGCACGTTTTCCAGACGTCGAAATCAAGGACGACGTGCGGAGGCTGAAGTCGCTGCCGGCGGACGTCGAGGTGCTGTGCGCGGGGTTTCCTTGCCAAGATCTCAGCCAGGCCGGCCAGACCCGGGGCCTGGACGGCGAACGCAGTGGCCTGGTCGACCACGTCCTGACGCTGCTGCGCACCGAGCGCCCAAAATGGCTGGTGCTGGAAAACGTGCCCTTCATGCTGCAGCTGAATGGCGGCGACGCCATGCGGCGGATCGTCGAAGCGATCGAGGACGTCAAAGGTTATCGGTGGGCTTGGCGCGTGCTGGACACCTTTGGCTTTGGCCTGCCGCAGCGTCGTGAGCGCGTTTACCTGGTCGCCTCGCGCGTCGCCGACCCGGCCGACGTTCTGTTGTCCGACGACGTCGCGTTTGCTCGACCACAGACCGCGATCGGCAAGCTAGCCCACGGCTTCTACTGGACCGAAGGACGTGGCGGCCTGGGTTGGGCGGTCGACGCCGTGCCGACGCTGAAGAACGGCTCGACGATCGGCATCCCCTCCCCACCAGCCATCCTGTTGCCGTCGAAAGAGATCATCAAACCCGATATCCGCGACGCCGAACGCCTCCAAGGCTTCGAGGCGGACTGGACGCTCGCGGCCGAAACCGTGGGAAAGAAAAGCGCGCGTTGGAGTCTCGTCGGCAGCGCCGTTTCCATACCGGTCGCCAAATGGGTAGGCCAGCGCCTGGCCTCGCCCGGCGCCTACGACATGGAGCGCGACGGTATTTTCCCCAACGTCGGCAAGCTGCCTAGAGCGGCGCGCTATGACGGTAAGACCCGCCACGCCGTGTCCATCGGCGCCGACCCGCTCGGTATCGTCGCGCCTCACCTGGCCGACTTCCTGCAATATCCCGGCGAGCCCCTCAGCCAGCGTGCGACGGCCGGCTTCCTGGGCCGCACGCGCGTGGCCAAGCTCAGGTTCCAAGACGGCTTTATTCGAGCGGTCGAACGACATCTGGAGCGCGTCTCCGACGCCCCGCCGCCGGCGAGACGAGCAGCCTAGAAACCGCCGAAACCCAATCCGCGCGTGACCGCGGTCACCAGGTCGTGACGGCGGCGCGCCGAGACGACGACCAGGTCGGCCCCGACGTCCCAGGCGATCGGCTTGGGGCCCGCGTCCAGGGGCGCGAACAGAACGATCTTGGGCGACTGATCCTCGGTCCACATGGCCCCGAAATCGTGCAAGTAGCCAAAGGCCTTGTAGATCGAGTCACGGAGGTAGGCGGACGGCTCTTGGGAGCCCGGCAGTTTGACCTCGACGAAGAGCACCTGCCGTCGATGGTCCGAGCGGGTTCTGACCAGACAGATATCGGGCCGGCGATCGACGCCTCGACCCAGGCCTTCGTGGCGAGCAAAAACCTCGGCGTAGGGCGTGGCCGCTTCCAGCAAGAAGGCCGGCGATCGATCGAAGAACACGTCGACGGTTCCGCCCTGCCCGTCTTCGAACCGCGCCACCGGCCCGCTCCGGGCGTTCGTCCCGATCCGCATCCAAAAGGACGTCGGCGCGCCCAAGGCCAGATCGGCTTCGAGAACGTCCAGCACGGTGGCGAGCGCCAGAAGCTCGAAAATCTCCTCGTCCTCTAACGGCATAAATTCGTATTCGCCCAGATCGGCGACGAACGCCCCACGCCGCCAACGCGATAGATCGTCCACGGCCATCAGACCGAGCCGGCGTCGAAGCAGCCGCCCGGCACGGCGATAGCCGGAAGCGGCGGCGTTCTCGGCGGCGGCGATGGTGCGCTCCGAAACGCCGCCCACGTCGGGAATGGCCTGGATGAGCGGATCGGCCAAGGCGCGCGCCGCCAAACCCGAGATCGTCCTGACGGTCTGGTGCGCGCGTGATCCGAGCCTGCGCAGAATTCCGACCGAAGCCCACGAAAGTCGCTGAAGCAACATGCGAAGCGCGATGTTTTCCGGAACTTCCAGCGATCGGACGACGGTTCTGGACATCATGCGTCCAGGCGCCAGCGCGCCCGACGTCCAGCCCAGAACGGTTCGCCCCCAGTCGGGCTTTCCTTCTAGCGCCGGCCCCACCTCGACCAGGGCGTCGACACGCGTCGAGCGCAGCTCGTCGAGCAGGCGCGGCAACTCTTCTTTCAAGAACAAGTCGTAGCCGCCAACGACCAGGTCGAGGCCTTCGACGACGAGCGACCGATCGGCTTGCCGAAGCTTCGAAAGAAAAACGTCCAAGTCCGCTCGCTCGGCCTCGCCGCCGACGACGGACGCCGTCGCCGGCAGCAGCCGCGTCGCGAAACTCGGCGATCCTCTCAGCTGGGCCAGCCAGTCGTTGGTCACGTTAGTAAATCACCGCTCCGCCGGTCCAAGCCGCCAACGCCTCGTCGAACGAGGTGACCGCCTCCTCGTCGTCGACGAGGTCGCGCGCCAGTTCGACAAAGTCACGGTGCTTGGCGCCGGCGCCTTGGAACTGCGGCGCGACATAGAGCTCGAGCGCCGACAGAAAGGCGCGTTCGCCACCTCGCGTAGGGTCCTTGGACAGTTCCGCCACGGCTTGCTCGCCCACGGTGAGAGCAAAGCCAGGACCAAGCGGCGCGCCGAGCGCGGCGATGCCGGTGGTTTCGGCAAAGAAGGCCACCACCAATTCCGACACCCGAACGAACGACGGCGACATCGAGTCCACCGCCAAGCGGTCGGCCTCGGTACGCAGCCGGCTCTCGATCAGCCCGGCATAGACGTCGCGGGCGGGCGAGCGAACCGGGATCATGGCAAAGCGCCGGGCGAAGGCGAGCGAGAAGCGCTTCAAGCTCGCCCGGTCGGCGTCGTTCATCGAACCGATCAAACGCCAGCCGGCCGGGATCTCCACGCGCGCGCCGCTCCCGCCGAGCACCGGCCCGCCGCGGGCAGCGGCCTTGGCGATGATCAGCTCTTCGAGCTCGCCTTCATCGTTCTCGACCTTCATCGGCAGCCGCAACTCGACGGCCTCGACAGAGCCGAACACCGTGAAGAGCTCGCCGAACGCCTTGTCGATGTCGGCCCGATTGATCTCGTCGATGATCAGGCCCCGTCCGGCCACGATCGACTCCAAGATCGCGCCACGCCGAAAGACCAGGCGCTGGCCTCCGTCCTCGTTCGGCTCGGGAAAATATCCTCCGATCGTGTCGTAGGTGGTCCAATGGTCGCTGGCGCAACGGACGTCCGTCGTCACGTTCGCGGCCGCGAAGATCGCCCTGGCCAACGAGGTCTTACCCGTCCCGGGCGGCCCGACGAAGATGACGTTCATTCCCGACGAGAGCGCCGCAAGCGCCCGAAGGATTGGCTCCTCGCTTCCATCTATCCGCGCCTGGGCCATGACCTGCGCGACGGTGATCTTCGACCAATCGATGTCGTCCAACTTTCCAGCCGGCCGAGCACGACCGACGTGAATTGCTCGATCGGAAATGATTCCTTCGACCTGCTGGCTCCCGCGTCGCGGCAACAGATAGGGTTCGATGAGCGGCAGTTGGACCCCTTCGTCGGACAAGGCCTCCAGCAAAGGGTCCTCCCCCTTCAGCCCGTAGTCGATCAGCCTGAAGCCGCCGATCGCCGTATCGTCCGGCTCGAAGAACAAGACCGAGACGAGCTCGGGCCTGTCTTTCATCACGCCGACAATCGCCTTGCGCGCGTCTAGACCCACTTCCTCGGGGCGAACGAGCCAGATCAGTCGCCGGTGGTGCTCCTTCACCGAACCGGTGCGGGCGGTGTATCCCTTCCGACTAAGAACCAGGACGTTGGTTTCGAGATCACCGGTCAGCGCACGCGTCCGCTCGACCCAAGCTCGCAGTTCGGCCACGTACTTGGTGGACTGGGGCGTGTCCTCGAGCTTCATACGCAGAATGCTGGCCAGGCCCTGCCCGCCGTCGTCCAACCAAACGCCCGTCACGCTTTCATTTCCTTCTCGACGAAAGGCGACGCGGCCACGCAACGCCGAGGCCAACGCCTCCAGCAAGGGACGTGGGGCACGCGTCAAATATTGAAGTTGAGGTTCGATCCCGTCCGCCTTGAAGGCGAACGGATAGGCCGACGCCGTCTTGGCGGCCGTGACCTCGGCGCGGAAGTCCTTGACGAAGGCGACCAGAGGCAGCGGCTCGTCCAGCCGCTCGAAGCCTTCCAGTTCAATGACCGCGAACGGTCCCCGCGCTTCCCATTCCCCCGCGCGAGGCGGGATCTCGTCGTCGACCCGAACGGGCGCAGACACTCGCGAGACGCCGAGCAGGACGCGACCGCCGCGCTTGGGGCCCATGTCGATGAAATGGAGCACGAGATCGCCTTGATTCGGCTCGCGCATGGTCTTGTAGCGATCTCGATTGCCGCGGGCGCGCTCCGGACTCCACAGCCGTCGGCCCAGATCCCAGGCGCTGCCGGGCTCTTTGTTCTTGAAATCGCTAATCTCTACCCAAGCGAACGGCGCGCCCGAGAGAAGTTGCGCGATATGTTCGCGACTGGCCAATCCGAACCCCCGACCCCAACTGGGAGTCGAGTCAGCACGACAGCGCGAGGCCGGCAAGTCCAACGAAATCACCAAGTTGGATATTGCCGCGCCGACGTCCGGAGCGCAGGGCGCGTACGACGAAGAGCGCCAAGCCCAGCGACGCCCTCACGGCGTTGACTCCATCGGTCTCGGCTAGGTCACCGCGGTCGCCGGACCTCGCCCGCTCCCGTACGCTATTGCATCGCCTTTAGAAGATTTCGGATGCGCGCCTTTATGTTTTCGTAGGTCATGCTGAGGTGATTTTTCGCCACCTGGTTCAGCAGACCCGTGTGGCCCACGGCGTTTCGAACGGGCTTGTAAGAAACGGCGTCTCGCCAGAGAGAGGGCCCGACGTTCATTTTCCCTCCCTCGATCGTTTGCGCGAGCTCGTCCATGCTCAAGTAATCGATGTCTTCTTCCGACTTCCTCAGGCCGAAACTTATATTTGCCGCGGCCTTGCCGACCTCTTCCCTGGAACGCCACTTCTTGGCCTCGCTTTCGATCGGGCCTTTCAGTTTCTCCCCACGATAGGTGATGTATTTCCGCGCGAGATTTTCCGAGAGGAAGCAATCGACATAGGCCTGGAGGTTAAACTCGGCGTCTCCTCTCAGATCGCCGATCCATTCGGCGACCGCATCCTTTCCCGCATCGCCGTCGTCAGGCGTGAAGTCCTCGGCAGTCAGGTTGTAGAGGTCACGCGCCTTTCGCTGCTTCTTCGTCTTTCGCGGATTTTCGTCATCACCCTCTAGATCACGCTCGAGACGGAATTGGTCCCACTGGTCGATGACCATGGGCAGCAGGTCTTCATCGAGGAATTTCATCAGCGCCTTGAACTGAACGTCATCCTCGACGACGCCCTCTCGACTGCTGGTGAAGGGGTCAACACCCTCGCGATCCAGTATGTCGAAATGAAGCTGCCCGTAGACGTAACTCTCGACGATTTTTTGGGTCGGAATGTGCCGAAGGATGTTCTTCTCCCTCAGCCGGCCATTAACGAAAAGATCGATCGTGGCTCTCTCGTCGGTTCCGGTTATTTTTAGATGTCGGGGTTTTGTCACGGTAGCGGCGAAACCTTTTACATCCAGCTCCGTCGTCACCATCACCGGCTCGCGCTTTAACTTCGTCAGCGCCTGTATGTATTTATCCTCGTACTTGTTCACCAGCCATAGAAATTCGGTGGACTCAGCAAGATCCTTGAGATCGTCTTCGCCCACGGCGCTCCCGTTTATGTAGATGTTGAAGTCTTCATCAAGAACCGAGAATTTGAAGCTGAGCGCCAGCATCTTCTTGATGTGCTGCGGCGAGCTCTTCAATTGCTCCTTCATTCCCTGAAACACGATGATCGTCCCGTGTTCGTGGTCGTCGGTCAGCTTCTCGATCAGCGAGAGGTCCAGGTTTTCCAAAGGATATTGGTCGGCGGTGTTGTCGCTCTTGATAGCCTGGTCGAGGCCAGCGTTGTCGATCACGCCGCCCGTGTAGGCGCCGCCTTCGGTTTTCGAGAACACCGACACGCGCTGAGCGCACGAAAGCAGCGCCAACTTTCCAATGCCCTTGGCGCCGATGTAGGGCCGACCGCTCTTGGTGCCCTGCCCGCCTTCCCTGCGCTTCGAATAGCCGATCTTGAGAAACTTGTTCTGGAAGTCGTCCGGCGACATCCCGATTCCGTCGTCCTTGATCGAGAACTTCGAGTTGGCCGCGTCGATGTCGATCCACACGTTGTTGGCTTCGGCGTCCCACGCGTTGGAGACTGCTTCGGCCAGGACGGTGACGAAGTTTCGATAGAGATTTCGGCCCAGATGATTGAGAACGCTTAGTGAAATCTCGAACTTGTACGGTTCCGACATTTCCTCCCCCCTTGCCCCCGTGGCAGCGCCAGTCGCGGAATGGTGGTTCTCCGCCCAGGATGCACTTCGCAAACTTGACCGTTACCCGGCAGTGGTTGGCAAGAAAAAATTAACCAGTGCCCCGGCTCATTTTGCGTGACGCCCTGCCCTGCGAGGCGCCCCCCCCTCGCAGCTTCGGGCCGAACGCATCCGTCGACCGGACGCGATATTGATCGTGCGGCAACCGCCTTGCGCGGCTAAAACAGGAGGCAAGGCGGGCGGAAAACACGAGCAAAGCACGGCCTTGGATATTTTGACGCCTGCAGGGCGATCGGCGCGCATGGCGCGGGTCCGTCAGAAGAACACCAAGCCGGAAGTCCGGCTACGCCGATGGCTACACGCGTTGGGATATCGTTTCCGGCTCCATCGCAAGGATCTTCCCGGAACGCCCGATATCGTCTTGCCCAAATATCGGGTGGCCCTCTTCGTTCATGGCTGCTTCTGGCATGGACACGACTGCCGAGCGGGGCGCCTGCCCAGCACGAACACGGCTTTCTGGGAGGCGAAAATCAGCGCCAACAGGAGCCGCGACGCGGCAGCCGTCGACTGCCTCCGGTCCCAAGGCTGGACACCGCTCGTGGTCTGGGAATGCGACCTGCGCGATCGACAGGGTCTGGAAGCTCGGCTCGTTGGAGAAATCGCCGGCGCCGCCTCGCCAGACTAAGCCTCAACCGAGGCCGACGCGTCTAAAACCATGCTTTTTCCGCTCGCGCGTCGAGCGTCGGTATCGTTAAGCTTAGCGCGGAGGGCGTGGCATGGGCTGGTACGACGACGAAGAGAAGACATGGTGGCCAGATTGGGCGCCTACGCCGATGGCGTGGATCGGCTGCCTTCTGGTGGCGGTGCTACCGGCCGGAGTGTTGCTGTCATTCTGGAACGTCATGCTGTCCGATGCGTCGCCCCTCGTTCGCCTGGCGGTTTACGCCCTGTCGTTGGGCCTGATGATCGCCGCCATCAAACCCTGGACCATTCGCTAGGGCGACCAAGCTGCCATGCCGGGAAGGGCTTGGCTCGCTGCTACGCTCAGGAGCACCAAATGGATCGTCGTGTCATTCGTGTCAGCGTTCCCACCGTCACCGAATATGACGTCGTCTTTGAAGACGACCGTCCAGTCTTCGTCGGAGCGGCGATCCGCCGAGAAGCCTCGGCCAAGGGTCCCGACGCCGGTAAAATCGTGGACACTCACCGGATGACCTGGGACGGCCGTGGCGGCGCCGAACCCATGTTTCGCCATCCCGCCACGGGCGAGCCCCTCTCGCTCGCATCCAAGATTATCGACCAGGCCATGCAGACGCTTGCTCGCTCGCCCGACGCGGGCCGCGGCGTCAAGCCGCCCAACCAGCTAAGCCGCTCGTTCGAACGTGTTCGGCCGCGCCATGGACGATGAGGTCAGCGCAGCGACGCGGACTCTCGAAAGCATGAAACGGGACACGGCCTTCGACTTGATCGACAGCGCCAACGCCCTTCCCGCACCCGACGGTTTGGCGCTCGTGCTCCACGCGGCGCGAATGGCGCCGGAGATCGGCGAGATCTATGCGGCGGCGGCCGATCAAATGCCCGCGGACAGCGACGAGGCGCTACTCCTGTGGCTGGCCGCCAAGGGCATGGCGTTCATGCTCGCCCGTTCACGATTAGAGGAGTTGGACGGCCATGCTTGGGATCATCTCGACTGCCGGCCGTTCATTCGCGCCAGCATCGGCTACGCTCGATGCTGCTTTCGCCGCGGCGAGCACGATACGGCCATCACCGAACTGGAGCAGTTGCTGAAGTACGACCGGGCCGATCATGCTGGCGTCCGCTATTTGCTCGCGGTGATCCTCTTGGCGGCCCCGCGGTTCAAGCGTTTCGAGAGTTTGCGTGGTGAGTTCACGAGCGACGGCAAGGCGTTTTGGCTCTGGCTTGACGCCTATCACGCAATTCGGACCAATAGGCGCTCGGCCGAACGGAAGGCGTGCGTCGATCGAGCTCTGGAAGCCAATCCTCACGTTCTGCCGCTTCTGAACAGCGACCAGGCGTTAAACGAGCGCAAAGTCGAGTACTACCAGATCGGATCCTTCGAAGAGGCCTACGCCTTCGCCGCCTCGGAGGGCGGCCGGCTCTGGCGAATGGACTGGCGCACGCTAGGGGCGCTAAACCGTCACCGACGGTCCTAGCCGGCTACCAAGTCTCAAGCCTCGCCCGGGTTGCCCAAAGTCACCGCCCGATCCAGCGACGCCGCCGCCACGATCGCCCGAAACTCGTCTAGAATCTCAGGATGTCGGCCGCGCAGATAGCGCTCGATCTCGGCGTTGCCGACCAGCCGCGACAGATAACCCGACGCGATCACCAGGTGCAGGACGTCATCGCCGTACGATGTCTCGAGCGCTTTGAAATCCTGGGTCAACGACTCCATCTCCCGCTCCATGCGGGCCATCTGGTCGCTGGTCATGCCGCCGACCTTCTTGGGCTTGTGGGCATGAACGAGATCAGTCTGGCGGGTCGCCGCCAGCAGCGCCTTGGCATAGGCGGAAGTGAAGTTGCCGGCCGAGATCATCAACTCGGCCACTTCGATCTGCCGCATCGGCTTCATCTTGCGCAGAGCGTCGAACGAGACCGGATTGACGGCCCTGTCCTTCAGTAGTTCGACCACTTCGGGCGTGACGCCCTCCAACAGGCTGCGCCGACGGCGGATGGCCTTGGCGTCGACATTGAGGGCGCGGGCAAGCTTCTCTTCGGAAACGCCGCGCTCGATGGCGCGAACGATCATGTAGTGCTCCTGGATGGTGGCGAGGCGATTGACCCGCTTGTTGTAGGTGAAGGCTTCGTCGTCGTCGGAGATCAGGCACCGGGTTTCCCGCTCCCCCAGATCCTTCAAAATCGCCAACCGCACGTGGCCATCGAGCAGCATGTAGGGTCCGCCACCAGGTGAGCGGACGACGACCAACGGCTCGATGACGCCGACCTCGGCGACCGACTGGGCGATGCGCCGAAACTTCACCGACGTCAGGACCTTCTCGGGCGTCTTGCGCATGGGCAGGATCTCGTCGAGCCGAACCATGACGAGGTCCTGCTCGAAGGCGGCGCGAACAGGAGCCATGTCAGGCCTCGTGCACGCCGAGGCGCTCGGCCAAGGGCTTGGGCAAGGTGTGCATGGCCTCGGCCCGCAGCAGGGTGACGAAATGGTCGTCGTCCAGAAGCCGGCGAAGACCGTTGACCACGAATAGCAGGCGGCTCTGGGCGAGCGACGCCTTCTTGATCAGCAGCTTCTGGCGATCGGTTTCCTTGCGATAGGCCCGCACCAGGGCGTCGGCGGTGACCCGAACGCGCCCTGCCCCATGACCACGCGCGCCGCTATGACCGGCCTTGCCGCTGGTTTTGCGCTGCTCGATGATCCTGCGGATCGCCACCACTTGGTTGCCCGGCAAGGCCTTGTTCTCGTAGGCGTCGGCCAAGGCGCTCTGGACTTCGCCGTCGCCGGCCTTGGCGATCTCCATGGCGATGGTGTGGGGAATGACGCCGCGCTCGACGGCGTTGATCAGGCGCACCTCGCCGTTCTCGAGCAGGAAGACGATCGCCCAGATATATTCGGGGCTGAAGTCTGTCTTGCGGGCGATCTCGCTGACGGAGTAGCCGCGCTCCTTCAGCGCGCCGATCTCATGCACCAACTCCATCGGGCTGTGTTGCCGACGCGCCAGGTTCTCCACCAGGCTCATGACGAAGCAGTCCTCGACGCTGGCCTCCATGACCACGGCGGGAATGTCGGTCTCGCCCAGCGCCATGAAGGCCTCCAGCCGCCCCTGCCCGCAGATCAGGTCAAAGCCGCCGTCCTCGCGCGGACTGACCGTGATCGGCTTCTTCAGGCCAAGATTGGCGATGCTGGAGACCAGTTCTTGGAAGATGCGCTTGTTGCGCGAGCGCGGATTGAGAACGGTGATCGCCGCGATCGGCACGCGGCGGATATGCTGTTCCTGCTCGCTCATGCCGCGCTCCGCAGGCGAAAGCGCCGCGTCAGATCGAAGAACGGCTCCAGGTCATCGAAGCGGTAAGCGTCGAGGAAGACGCCGTTGTCCTCGGCGAGCTTCAGCCTCGATGCTTCGCCCAGATCGATCCATGGCAGAAGATACCAGTCGCGCACGGTGGCGTTGTCGGCGTTCATGCGCGCGGCGATGGTGATGTCGGGCCGCAGGCCTGCGTCGAGCCGGATCTTCCAGCGACCACCGCTCGGGGTCGGCGCGCAGCGAGCGATCGCTAGCGAGGCGGTGAACTCCTCGTTGATCGTCATCAAGTCGGTGGCGGGATCGACCCGCACCGCGCCGCCCAGGCCGCGGATGGCCCCGAGCGTCTGTTCGACGATCTTCGGGTGCAGGGCTCGCAAGGCGCGGTTGGTCTCCAGATAGCGATAGTCCCGAGGGATCGCATAACCGACCAGTTCGTAGGCCCGGACAAGGCTGCCGAACCGATGCCGGTAGGTGGAGCTTGAGGGCATGTCCTCGACCTCGTCGATGATCAGCCCCGACAGACAGCCGCGCTCGCTCAGCAATCCGTTGAGCCGTTCCAGCAACTCCTCATTGGTGAACCGCCGCGTGCGCTCCTCGATGATCCGCCGCGCGGCCAGGAAGAAGTCAGGGTCGACGATGGCGTCGAAGGCGCCGTCGCCCCGCACCCAATGGTCGGGCTCGTTGACCACCCGCTTCTTCTTCAGCTTGAAGGAGACGCGATTATAGACGTTGTTGCCGACATACTTCTCGTTGCTCAATACCTGGTGGACGACCCCGCGCGTCCAGGCGCGGCCAAGATCCGTCACCAGCCCCTCCTCATTGAGCAGAATGGCGATCTCCCGCTCGGACCGCCGGTGCAGCACGAACATTCGGTAGATACGCTGAACGATCTCGATTTCTTCGGCCGGTCCCGGCGCTAGAACCACACGGTCGGTTTGCAGGCTCTTCTGCTCGCCGCGGTTCAAAACGCCCTTGGGCTGGCGATGCTCGTCGACCAGCACGCGGCGAAGACCAAAGCCGGCCGGCCCGCCCTGGCGAAAGCCCAGAGTGATCAGCCGGCACTGGCCCGTGAAGACCTTGGCGGAGAGCTCGCGGCTGTACTCACCCGCCATTGCCCGCTTCATGCTCTTGATGATGGTGGCCGAAAGGCTGCCATCGTTCTCGAACTGCTCGGCGCAGTAGTGGACGATGATGCCGGCCTCCCGGCACTGGAACTCATAGTAAGCGCTCTCGTCGGCGTCCTGAAAGCGGCCCCAGCGGCTGACGTCGTAGACAAGGATCGCCTGGAAGTCGGCCCGGCCGGCCTTCACGTCGGCGATCAGGCCCTTAAGCGCATCGCGGCCATCCAGCCGCAGGCCGCTCTTGCCCTCGTCGGCATAGGTCTGAACGATCTCGAAACCTTTGCGCGCGGCGTACCGGGCAATGATCTCGGCCTGGTTCTCGGTCGAGTACTTTTGGTGCTCGGTGCTCATCCGAACGTACTGCGCCGCCCGCACGGTAGCGCCGGCGGGTTTTTCATCGCCGGTTACATTTTCCATCTGTCTTAAGTCCCCACGCCAAACGTCACCGAGCCGGAGCACCGTGGCTCTGGCTGCGACCCTAGGTCGGGGATGGTGGGAATGTCGCGTTCGCAGAAAGACCGAAAACTTCGGTCAGATTCGGGAAAAACTTTTCCGCAAAGTCCCGACCCACATCGTATGGATTTCGTCGAGGCGATCGCCCAAGCGCTGCGGCGCGAGTACGGCCAAAGTCCCGCGGCGGTGAAGGTCGTGGTTCGCCTGACACGCGCCAATCCCAGGGCCGTGCGCAACTGGTTCGCCGCCAACAACGGCCCGAGCGGCGAAAACTTGGTCGTCCTCCTGCGCCACTCCGAAGAGGTCCTGGAAACCGTCCTCTTCCTGGCCGGCCGTCACGACCTGATCACCGCCCGCAAGCTCGCAGGCGCCCGCGAGAAGCTACGGGAAATGCTAGAGATGATCGACGATCTGCAGGGTGGCTGACGCGGCAAGCGGCGGAGAAGGCAATTTAGCCGAGAGACACAATACGGGATCACGAAGCTCCCGTACGGTGTCATGATGGCCGTGAACGGGAACATCACGCTCCCGTACGGGCTCAAATTTATTGACTCTTGGGCCCGCAAAGCCAATATCCGTTCCCGTACGGGAACGCCACGATGGTCAAATCAAAGAACATACCTCCACGAGCCTTGTCGTCCCGCCTCCTCAAGGCCGTGGAGGGCGCGCGCATGCCTCCGACCTACGCCGGCGGCGAGGTGACCACTAAAACTGTTTCCGCGCGTAGCCTTGCGGGCCCTACGCGCGCCACCTTTTACGGTGGCGATAAGGCCGAGCCGATCGGCAGCGTGGTGATTAAGGCCTCCCCAAAGTCCATGACCTTTTATGGCGGCGGCAGAGCCGAGCCCATTGGCAAAGCACGCGAGACGACGAGCTCGCCGACAGCGGTACCGGCGATCAAGGTCAAGACCGACCGCAAGCGCGTCATCAAGACCTCGACCGCTGGCGACGCTCTGCGTCGGCACCTAGCCCAAGCGATAGAGACTTTCGACCACGAGTCGCCCCGAAGACTCGTCCAGATCAAGGACAACGATCGCCTTGAGCCCGCGAACATTCCGGAGATCATCCGCCGAAAAATTGCGCCTTCGTCTGGCTCTCCTGTCATAGAGCCTGTCGGTGGCGGTTATCGCGTCGATACGCCGGCGGATCTCGGGCGATTGATCCGGCAAGCGCGCGATCGCTTTGGCATGACCCAGTTAGAACTGGCGGACGCGGCCGGCACGGGTCGCCGCTTCATCTCGGATTTGGAGGCGGGCAAACCGACAGTCGAGTTTGGCCGCGCCCTGAGCGTCTGCGCGGTCTTGGACCTGAACCTTTTCGCCACGGCAAGTTCATGAGCGACGACGACGTCCTCGTTGTATGGATGGATGGCATACGGGTTCCGGCCGGCTATCTTTACAAGGCCGATACCGGCGCGATCGGCTTTGCTTACGAGCAAGCCTACGTAGAGGCTGGGGGTCTTCCCCTGTCGCTGGCCTTGCCTTTCGACGCGAGCGAATTCCCCGACGGACCGGCCCGGGCGTTTTTTGGCAATCTGCTGCCCGAGAATACTCAGCTGCAGCGGATCATGGAGCGCGAGGGTCTTGAGCGCCACGACGTCGTGGGTCTTCTTCGTCATCTCGGCGCCGACTGCGCCGGCTCGGTGTCTTGCTTGCCGGTCGACGCGCCGCCGGTGAAGACGCCGGGCGATCTGACGAGCGACTACGCCATCCTCGAAGACGAAACCTTGGCGCTCATCGTCAAGAGTTTGGCCGAAATGCGCCGCTTGCCGGTAGAAGTCGGCGACCCCTCTCCCGTCGCCGGCGTACAAGGCAAGATCGCCTTGACCCGCCTGCGGGATGGTCGCTTCGCCTTGCCCAAGTCGGGCATGCGCGTTCCCACGACGCATATTCTCAAGGTGCCCGAGCGAGGCCACGGCCGCGACGCCCGCCTTGAGGAGGCTTCTGCCTTGCTGGCCAAGGCCGTCGGTCTGGACGTCAGTATCCCGACAGCCATCAAGGTCGGCGACTACGAGGCCTTGCTGATCGAGCGCTTCGATCGCCGGGTAGAGGGCAACATCGTCACGCGCATCCACCAGGAAGACTTCGCCCAAGCGCTGGGCTTTCCCTCGGATCTCAAATACCAGCGCCGCGGCCGCCCCGGGCGACGGTTCGACGTCGAGGCGATCGTTTCGGTGCTAGACCAAACGGCCGACCCGGTCGGCGCGCGCCTGGCCTTCGTCACGGCCACGCTCTTCAATCTCTGCATCGGCAATACCGACAACCACGCCAAGAACCACGGACTGCTCTATGCAACGGGAGCCACGCCGCGCCTGACACCGCTCTATGATCTCCTGCCGATCCGGCAGGACAACCGCTATACGCACCAGCTGGCGTTCAACATCGGTGCGGCCGAGTATTTCGACAAAATGGCTCCCGAGGATATGACGGCGTTTCTCGCCGCATTCGGCGTGGAGGATGTCGCGGGCTTCGTCGAGGAGGTCGTCGAGCCGATGGTGTCGAGACTGGAAGACGCAACCAAGCCGCTGCGGACGAGCCTCAAGGCGTTCGACGACTTGATCGGTCAGGAAACGGAAAAGCTGGTCGACGTCTTCAGCGTCGCGATCGACGTGCGCGAGCGCGACGCTTTTTACGCCAACCCCGGCGGCTGGGGATCGGGAAGCTAGGGCTCGTCGCGGCGCCGGACAGGGCCGCCAAGTGGCACTACGAGGACGTGCCCGCGATCTTTCTCCTGGCCGAGATCTTCGTCGGAGGGTTGGCGATTCACCTCACCGACGCTTTATGGCGCTGGGCAAAAGGCTGAAGAAGTAGCTTCGAGATCTCGCCGGCGCAGTTCCGCGGGGCTTGACTGTCGCTCACCTGCTAAGCGGCCCGGCCTTCGAAAGAGAAATTGCGCCCATGGACTACGAGCTCCCCGAGGACCTCTTCGACCCGCCGGGGCCCGAGCTCGACTGGCCAGACGATCCCGAACTGCGCCGCGCGGTCGTCTGGTTTCGGAACATGATGTCCGACGAGGATTGGAAGCAGCGGCGACTTGCGGCCGCTTACAAGCTCTATGACGCGATCCTTAAACCCCCTGTCGGTAAGGGGCGGTTCTTCGCCGAAAAGGACACCTTCGGTTGGTATTTGTTTTTGGCCGAAGCAATTCTCGACCATCCAACGAACTACGAGCCGGTCTATGGCTCGCGCGTCGTGCCGATCTTCAAGGCCATTGGTCGAAATCTCGATCTTCTTCTAGAGGTCGATGGCGTGGCGGAGCGCGCGAAGAGGATAGTTAGCTCTGAAAAATCCCAACCCAACGGCGGATTGTTCGAACTTCTCGTCGCCGCTGCATACAAGCGCGTCGGCGCCAAGGTGGCCTTCGTCGACGAAGCGCCGGGCGTGTCGAGGCGTCACGACATCGACGTCAAACTGAACGGGCAGAGCTGGGCAGTCGAATGCAAACGGCAGGAAGTGGGCGACTTCGGAGACCGCGAACGCACGCGCATGCGCGAGCTTTGGAGTCCATTGTCCGGTGCGTTGATCCAGGCTGGCCGCAACCTGACGGCCAAGGTCTCTTTCAAAAAACCAATCGACGAAATCCCCTACGAGCATCTGCGTGATCATCTGGTCGCCTACCGCCAAAGTGGCGAACGCGGCTTGGAATGGGACGACGAGATCAGCTCTGGCTGGGTCCGCCCGCTAAATTTGGATCCGGTCCGAAAGGCGATGAAGGGGCGGATGATCATGGCACATGGGACTTATCTGCTACGACTGCTGACGGGCGAGTATCGACGCCATGCCAGCTATCTCACCGCGCTCGATCTCAAGCCCGCGGGGAACCCCCGCTATGCCGAAGATTGCCGCCAAGCCATCGTCCTGCGGTGGGAGGCGCTGGCGCCGGCCTCAATCGACGGGCGGGCCAAAGACATCTTCAAAAAAATCGTCGAAGCCGTCGACCAGCTTCCCGACGATGTTCCAAGCGTGATCCACATCGGCTTTGAAGCCGTCGAGGGCGACGCCGTCGAACAGGCTCGCTACGACAAGATAATCAAGGCCGTGAAGCGCTTCGATCCGAAGGGTAAACCGCTGCAGTACATCTACTGTCACTATCTCGTACCGGAGAGTCCGCCAGACGAGCATTGGGCCTACGACGAAACCACTCAACACGTCGGTGTCGCGCCGACCCTGGATCGCCCGTTGAAGAATACGTTTCTGGTGCTGCCCCCCGAAGCCGCTGGCCGCAAGGGCCCACACTGGCAAGAATGAAGCGCCAAAGCGCCGGGTGCACACGTCGCCCTCCTCGCGTCGCTGGTGACAACACACGGGACTTTTCAAGGCTCACCCTGCCCGTCGTGGGGGTGCGGAGCCCTTCGCAAGGTCGGCGACCAGCGCCTCGATCACGGCCCGTGTTTTGGCGGCGAAGCTTTTACTCTGCCTGACCGCCACGTGGTTGAAGTCCAGCACGAGCGCCGTACCGGTAACATCGATTAGTCCGCAGCCGCCGGGCGCGCCGATTAGCGTTCTCGTCTGACGCCCGACAACATGTCGGCTAGCGTTGGCCATTGCGCGCCCTACTTTTCGCCTCGCCCCCGTCGCCCACGGACGAACACGCGATCCGTAGCCATGAACCGCGCCAGCATGGGTCCGATCAGGCGTGCGGGTTCGACCGCCTTGCTACCGTTTTGCGCGGCATGGGCCTGGGCGTAGGCCAGTAGATCGCGGTGGATCGCCGCCGGAAGATCCAGACTGAGTTTGACAGGTGTCTCGTCTTCGAGCGGCCCCAGCTTGAGCTTGCTCATCGGCTCGTGTTCTCCAGATAGGGTTCCAACACCAGGTCGCGGGTCAACAGGACCCTGAGCGGCGCGCCCGGGCGAATGGCCAGGGTGGGCGTCAAGGCAAGGCTTTGTCCGACCATTTGCTGGCCAACGTCGCTGACCGACTGGCTAGCTCCGCGGCGGATCGCGCGTTCGAGCTCGCTTCCGTCGCTCGACTGCCCGGTCTCCGCGCCGATGGCCAAGAAGGTGCTAAGGGCCGCGGCGGCGAGCACGGCTCTTCCATGCCGGTCGACGCCATCTTGCAGCCCCGCCATGCCTTGCGGATCCGTGGCTGGAAGCTTGTCCAGGACGATCGATCGGCCCGAAGGCAGGATCAGCCGCGTCCAGGCGACGGACAGACGGCTCTGTCCGGCTTGGGTCGTGGTCGCGTACTCGCCGATCAGACGCGCGCCGGCCGGAATGAGCAGGTGATGGCCGCCCAAGCTGTCGAAGACGTCCTGAGTGACCTGAGCAATGGCCAAGCCCGCCGCGTCTGATCGAAGTCCCGTAACCAGGGCGGCAGGAATGACGGCGCCGGCCTGAAGCAGGTAGGGAGAGACCGGCGCCTGCAATCGCTCGGGGCTGGTCAGACGCTCGTCAGGCACCGGCGTCTGCTGCGTGAGGACAGGCCCAGCAGCCGTTCCCGATCGCCCCCGGATCGCGAACAGATCGCTGGCCCACGGGCCGGTCCTGGCGGCAACGCGTGGGTCGGCCTCCTTTGGCGCGACGGGCCGCGCGACATAGCCAGGCGGATTGGCCAGGTTCGGCGTCGCCAAGTCCGCCGGGCCCGCTTGCACCTCGCCGGGGCCATGCGCCCGCTGAGCACTGAGGATGGGCCGACCCAGATCGCCTGGCAGCGGCGGCCCCAGAACAGGAACCGTATCGCGGCGCTGCAGATAGTCCTTGGGCAAGGCCGAAATTTGCTCGGGCGGTGGCGCCGCCGGTTGAAAGACGGGCTGTGAGATCGTGTGGCCGCGCTCACGCAATGACCAGCCCAAGGCCGTGCAGACCCCGACCGCCATCAGGCCGCCCGCGACGATCAGTGCTTTTCGCGAGACCCGGGTCGCCGCCTTGGGCGCGCCGCGCAAGCGCAGGTCCTTGGCGATGGCCTTTTGCTCCTCGTCGATGGTCCCGCTCATCGCCCCCCCTCCGGCGACGCGGCCAGACGTTTTATGCGAACGCGCTGGCGCCACCGCTTGAGGCCAAACCGCAGTTCGGCGCGGTCGAACAGCCGGTCGATCACCATGCGGCGTTCGGAAATCCGGTAGTTGACCAGCTCGGCGCTCTTGCCGTCCGGACCGACCAGAAACAGCGGCGGCAGATCGCTCAGCACGACGCCGGGCCCAAACTCCACGAAGGTGCGCACGCCGTCGTCATAGACCCGCACAGGCCGCCACCGCGCATTGCCCGTAACGCGATAGGCAAAGCTGAAATTGGCTGAGGCGGGTTCAGCAACAGGCGGAACCGACGGCGCCGGCACGGCGATGACAGGTGCGCCGATCATGGCCGGCGCGGCTTCCGATGACGCGGGATAACGCCAGCCCACCTGAGACAGGAAGGCTCGGTCCGAAGCGCGCAATTGCAGGTGATAGGTGCGACGGGTCGTGTTGATGACCAGATTGGTCGCCAGGTCGCCTTGGACAGGTTTGACCAGGACATGGACCCGGCGGTTAGCGCCCTCCCCGCTCGTGGTGTCGCCGATCACCCAGCGCGCGGTGTCGCCCGCCGCGATCGGATTGGCGTCCACCAGAGCCTCGCCGGCCTCGAGCGTGATGTCGGTGATCCGCCCCGGCGAAGCGACCAGTTCATAGACCGCTCGATCCACGAAGAGGTATTCCGTCGCGGCGGCGACCTGCGGCTGGCGAGCCTGCGTTGCTTTGGGCGCGGCGGCTCCAGGCGTGGCCGTCGCTGCGGCCAATACGGTGATCAGCATGGTCCGGATCATGCGTTGTATTCCCGTGACCAGGAGACGGCGCGAACGTAGATGCCGAACGGGTTCTTGACGAAGGCGTCGGCCGAGGTCGGGGTAACGATCGTCAAGGTCAGGATCGCGCTCCAGCGCTGCGTGGACGCCAACTGGCCTTCGACATAGCGCCGCTCGACCCAGGCCAGGCGGAAGCTGTCGGGTGAAGCCCGCACCACATTGGCGATGTCGACGGAGACCTGCGCCTTGCCGACCTGAGCGAAGGGATCTGCGCCGCGCGCGTAGTCGGAAAGCGCCGCCGCGCCGCCCGCGTCGGTGAAGTCGTAGGCTCGTCGCCAGTTTTGGCCCAGGACCACCGCGTCAGCCGGCACCGAGCGGGTGTTTTCGATGAACCGCGACAGCGCCCAGGCGATCACCGGATCCGGCGGCCGGTAGCCGCGCGTGGCCGGGCCGACCGCCAGTGTCTGGCCCAGCCGATCGACCTCCACGACCCAGGGCGTGATCGTGCCGTGGGCGGCCTGCCAGATCATGCCGCCGGACTGGACGATGTTGCTGGCCAGGAGGCCAACGGCGATCAAGCGCCAGTTGGCGGCTTGGACCCGGGCCGCGCCAATGCGCTCGTCCCAGGCTTGGCCGGCCCGCTGGTATGGCGTTTCGGGAACGGGGGTCGCGCCCAGGCGCGAGCCGCCCTTGAAGGGGTTCATCAGCTTTGCTCCGAGAGAGAGGGACTGGCGCCGCCGCTGTGGTCGTCGCCGCTGGCCAGGCCGTGTGCGGCCAGGCTCGCGCCATGGGCCAGGGCCTGCTGGTGTTTGAGATCGCGCGCCCAATCGGGGGCGTCCGCGCCGTCCGCTCGGGCGGGCGCGCTTCCCGAGCCGGAGCCATCGCTGCCCGTGCTGGACCTTGCCTTGGGCTGACCGCCCGCGGCCCCGGCCGCGCCACCGCCGGATGTGGGACCAGGTCCGCCGCCGGTCGGGCCTTGCGGCGTCGCGGCTCCGGGAGCCGGACCTGGACCCGCCGCTTCAGCCGCGCCGGACGCCGAGGCCAGACTCGCCCCGCCGCCCGCAACCATCTGGGCCGCGCCGGCGCCGACCATGGCCATGCCCGCGACCGTCAGGCCCGTGCCGATCGCCGCGCCCGCTCCAAGTTGGGGCGCGCCCGACACCAGGCCCGAGGCGATGCTGGGACCAAAGATCGACAGACCCAGCAAAGTCAGGGCCGCCAAGGCCATGGCCAGGACCTCTTCCAGGGTTGGCTGACCCGAAGCGGCGCTGGTGAATTCCGAAAACAGGGTCGATCCGATGCCGACGATCACGGCCAGGACCATGACCTTGACGCCCGAGGCGATGACGTTGCCCAGCACGCGCTCGGCCAGGAAAGCGGTGCGGCCGAAAAGGGCGAAAGGCACGAGGACGAAGCCGGCCAGGGTGGTCAGCTTGAACTCGATCAGCACCACGAAGATCTGCACCGCGATCACGAAGAAGGCGACGATCACCAGCAGAGCCACGACCAGCAGGATGACGATCTGGACGATGTTTTCGAAGAACCCCGGGAAACCGCCCAGTTCGCTGGCCGCCATGAGGATCGGCTTGCAGGACGAGATCCCCAACGCCGCCAGCTTGCCCGGCCGCAGGAATTCGTCACCCGAGACGCCCGCTCCCGACGCTTTCAGGCCAAGCCCCGAAAAGCTCTTCAGGACCACGAGGCTCAGGCTGTGAAAGTTGCCGATCAGGAAGGCGAAGAAACCGACATAGAGCGTCTTCTTGACCAGGCGCGCGGTGACGTCCTCCTGCGCCCAGGCCCAGAAGAGCGCGGCCAGGGTCATGTCGATCGCCACCAGGGTGGTGGACAGATAACCAACCTCCCCGCCCAGCAGGCCAAAGCCGCTGTCGATGTGCTGGGTGAAGACGTCCAGCATTCTGTCGATGACGCCGGTGTCGCTCATGACGCCGGCCGCCCGAAGAAGCGGTCGCGAGCCGCGGCCCAGGCCGCTTGGCAAGCAAGGTCGCCCTGCCCGACCGTTCGGCATCGCGCCAGTTCGGTATCGACCGGTGCGGTGCTCGCGGCCTTGATCGGTGGTGGCGCCTGGGACGCTCTGCCCGCCAAGACAGCAGCCCCAAGCAAGATGATCAGTACGGTCCCCCAGATGAGGGACCGGGTCATGGCTGCGGTGCGGCTCCCATGAACTTGGAAAAGCGCGCCTTGGCGTCGGCTCTGGCCGCGGCGCGATCGGCGGCCTCCAGCGCCTGAGCCCGGCCGTTGGCGACAACCACCGCCGTCAGCGCGGAAAGCTGCTGGGCTTGAAGCGCCAGAAGTTGATTGCCGGCCTGCGCGGCCTGCAGCGCTCCGCTGGCGTCCTGGCTGGCCGACACCAGGCTTTGCATCTCGCCGCGGCTGGTCTCCAGCCCCTCGACGACACCGGCCTGGACGGTCAGCGCGTCCTGAAATCCGGCGACCGAGGTTGTCCAGCGCTCGTCGGCGCGCTGCGCGAGGTCGGCGTCGCTAGCCAGGAGATCGGCCAGCCCGTAGCGCCGATGAAAGGCGTCCTGGATATCGCGCACATTGTAGGCCAAGGCCCGCGCCTGGCCGAGCAGCGCCTGGGTCTCCGCGACTTGGGTTTGAAGAGCCGACAGGGACGAATACGGCAGGCTGGCAAGATTCCTCGCCTGGCCGATCAACATCTGAGCCTGGTTCTGCAGGCTGGTGATCTGGTTGTTGATCTGCTGCAGGGCGCGGGCGGCCTGCAGGACGTTCTGGGCGTAGTTGCTGGGGTCATAGACCGCCACTTGCGCCGCGGCGTGGGGAACAAGACCTGGCGCGCCAAGGATCGCGGTCGCGCCGCACAGGAGCGCCGCCAGACGGCGTCGAGAAAAGCTCATCGGGAAGACTCCGCAAGCATGATGGAAGGCAGGAGGTCGGCGGCCCATGGCAGCCGGCGATGGCGCAGCCAGGCGGCGGCAAAGCCCTCGGGCCCATGGGCTTGGAGCACCGAGGCGATGTCGGCCTGGTCGGTTTTCGAGGAGGCCGCGCACAGCGCCAGGGCGATCGGCCCAAGGCCTAGGTCGAACAAACGCTCGCCCGCCCGCGACTGGACGTAGTAGTCGCGCTTGGGGGTGGCCCGGCTGAGGATCTCCACCTGGCGGGCCCTGAGGCCAAAGCGGGCGTAGATCGCCCCACTCTGCGGTTCCAGGGCGCGGGAATTGGGCAGGAAGATCCGGGTCGGACAGCTCTCGACAATAACCGGCGCGATGGGACTGGCGTCGATGTCGGTCAGGGACTGGGTGGCGAACACCACCGAGGCGTTTTTCTTGCGCAGTGTCTTCAGCCACTCGCGCAACTGCGCGCCGAACGCCGGATCATCGAGCGCCAGCCAACCCTCGTCGATCAGGATCAGGGTCGGACGCCCATCCAGACGGCGCTCGATGCGATGAAAGAGGTAGACGAGCACAGCCGCGGCGGCGGGTGTCCCCAGGAGCCCTTCGGTCTCGAAAGCCTGAACCGCATGATCGGCGAGCGCTTCATGCTCGGCGTCCAGCAGACGCCCCCAGGGCCCAGCCAGGGTGTAAGGCGCCAAGGCGTTCTTCAGGTCGAGGGTTGGCAGCAGCGCGACTAGCCCGCTCAGCGTGCGCTCCTGAACCGGGGCGGACGCCAGGCTCGCCAGGGCCGACCAGAGGTGATCGCGAATGGCCGGCGTCGCGTCCACGCTTTGGGCCGCCAAGAGTCCGACGATCCAATCGGCCGCCCAGACCCGTTGGGCCGGATCGTCCAGGTCGGCCAAGGGCTGAAGTGCGACGGCCGGTCGGTCCGCATCGAGCAGGGTGCCGCCGAGATCGTGAAAGGCTCCGCCCATGGCCAGCGTCGCCGCGCGGATCGAACCGCCAAAATCAAAAGCGACGATCCGTGCACCGGCATAGCGGCGAAACTGCAAGGCCAACATCGCCAGGAGCACGCTCTTGCCCGCGCCGGTTGGCCCCACGACCAGCATGTGGCCGACATCACCGACGTGGGTCGAAAGTCGAAAGGGCGTCGAACCCTCGGTCTTGGCCATCAGCAGCGGCGGACCGCCTAGATGCTCGTTCCACCTAGGCCCGGCCCACACCGCCGACAGCGGCGCGATATGTGCCAGGTTCAGCGTCGACAGCGGCGGCTGGCGGACATTGGCGTAGGTCTGACCCGGCAGGGTCCCCAGCCAGGCCTCGACCGCGTTGATCCGCTCCTTGATGATCGTAAAGTCGCGGCCGGTAATGACCTTCTCGGCCAAGGCAAGCTTGGCGTCGGCCTGAATGGGATCGTCGTCCCAGACGACCAGGCTCGCGGTGACCAGAGCATAGGCGACGGCGTCGCCGCCAAGGTCCTGCAGGGCCTGGTCGGCCTCTCCCGCCTTGTTGGTCGCATCGTTGTCGACCAGCGCCGAGGGCTGTTGCGTCACCGCCTCCTGCAGCAAGGCGCCGATAGACTTGCGCTTGGCGAACCACTGGCGCCGGATCTTGCCGATCAGCCGGTTGGCGTCAGCCTTGTCCAGGCAGAGCGCCCGCGTCGACCAGCGGTAGGAGAAGGCCAGGCGATTGAGCTCGTCCAGCAAGCCCGGCAGGGTCTGGCTCGGAAAACCGACGATCGTCAGGGTCCGCAAATGCGCGCCGCCCAGTCGGGGCTCAAGGCCTCCGTCCAGCGGCTGGGTCGCGACCAGCGCGTCCAGCTGCATGGGGATTTCGGGAACACGCACGGCCTGGCGCTGGGTCGTCACCGCACCGTGCAGGAAGCCGAGAGTCTGGCCGTCGTCCAACCAGGCGGCTTCGCGGGTCAGCCCGTGGATCAGCGCCAGCAGACGGTCCGAGCGCTCGACGAAACCGGCCAACTGAGCGCGCCAATCAACGCCGGTCTGCTCTCGTCCCTCGACGAAGAGGTTCTCCAGGCGCCCCGTCCGCTCGGCCGGCGGCAGGTAGACCAGCGTCAGGAAATAACAGCTCTCGAAGTGCGCGCCTTCCTCCAGGAAGGCTTGGCGCCTCTCGATATCGACCAGAGCCGAGGCCGGATCGGGAAAGACGCTGTCGGGATAGGCCATGGCCGGATCGCGGCGGGCCTCGACGAACAGCGCCCAGCCCGAACCCAATCGACGCAAGGCGTTGTTCAGCCGCGCGGCGACGGCGGCCACCTCGGCGTCACCAACCGAAGCCAGGTCTGGGCCCCGGAAGCCGGCGGTGCGCTGGAACGCCCCATCCTTGTTGAGCACCACGCCCGGAGCGACCAGGGCCGCCCAGGGCAGGTAGTCGCACAGGAGCTTGGGTCGGCGCTGGTATTCGCGAAGATCCAGCATCGCTAGACCTCCAGCCGGGCGGGAATGCGAACAGACCGCCGCCCGACATCGAAGATCAGCGGGTCGTTGCGCGCGGCCCAGACGGCCAGGCCGTGACCAGTCACCCAGACCAACAGGCCAATCAGCCACAGGCGAAGACCAAGGCCCAAGGCCGCGGCCAGGGTGCCATTGACCAAGGCGATCGCGCGAGGCGCGCCGGCCAGCAACATCGGTTCGGTCAGAGCCCGATGCACGGGCGCGGCGAACCCCATAGCGCGATCACCGGCCATCAGATGACCGCCCCGCCACCGAACGAGAAGAACGACAGGAAGAAGCTGGAGGCGGCGAAAGCGATCGACAGGCCAAAGACGATCTGGATCATCTTGCGCGAGCCGCCCGAGGTGTCGCCGAACGCCAGGGTCAGCCCCGTAACGATGATGATGATCACCGCGATGATCTTGGCGACGGGGCCCTCGATCGATTCCAGTATCCGCTGCAGCGGCTCTTCCCAGGGCATGGACGAACCGGCCGCCTGGGCGTGGCTGGCGACCAGGATGGCCATCCCCGAGAGGCCGGCTCCCATCGACCGCAGGGTCAGACGCGAGAGCCGCGGACGCGGCAATTGGAGCGAAACGCCAGGCGCGATGAGGCTATGGGACATGGGTCTCTCCTTCAGGTCAGGGCGGGGGTGAGCTGGTAGGCGCCGTCGGGGCCAAGGCCCTGCAGACGGACGAGATCGACCAGGCGGCGCTGGCGGCCGCGGCCGGCGATGACCGCCACGAGGTCGATGATTTCGGCGATCAGGGCGCGCGGTACGGTGATCACCGCCTCTTGGATCAGTTGCTCCAGGCGCAGCAGCGCGCCAAGCGCCGTGCCGGCATGCAGGGTCGCCACGCCGCCCGGATGCCCCGTGCCCCAGGCCTTGATCAGATCGAGGGCCTCGGGCCCGCGGACCTCGCCGATGATGATCCGGTCGGGCCGAAGGCGCAGAGACGAGCGCACGAGGTCGGCGAGACTGGCCACGCCGTCACGGGTGCGCAAGGCCACGACGTTGCGGCCCGGGCATTGCAGCTCCCGAACGTCCTCGATCAGGATCACGCGCTCATCAAGCGCGGCCACCTGCGCCAACAGCGCATTGACCAGGGTGGTCTTGCCGCTCGAGGTCGGACCGGCCACCAGGATGTTGCGCCGCTCGGCGACGGCCAGGGCCAGCGCCCTGCCCGCCTCGGCGCTCATCACTCCCTGCTCGACATAGGCGCCGAGCGGGAAGACCACGCTGGCGGGCTTGCGCAGGGAAAAGGTTGGACCAGAGACCAGAGGCGGCAGCAGCCCCTCGAACCGCTCGCCGCCACCAGGCAGTTCGGCGGCCAGACGCGGCCGACCCGCATGAACTTCGACCCCGACGTGATGGGCGACCAGCCGGATGATCCGCTCGCCGTCGGCGGCGCTCAGCGTCAGATCAGCCGACCGAAGGCCGACATCGAACCGGTCGATCCAGACCGACCCATCGGGGTTGAGCATGACCTCGGCGACGCCAGGATCTTCCAGGCGCGCGAGCAGCAGCGGGCCCAGGGCCGTGCGCAGCATGCGATGGCTGCGCGACATCTCCGGATCGGATTTGGAAGGCTCCACGGCGCATCCCCGTTGTTCACGGGGACGAGTAAGAAGACCGCGTTCGCGCCAGCCTCAACAGCCAAATCGGCCGAGAAATCATCGGCTACAAAAGAGAACCTGCCGGCGTGGTCCAAAAACGAAGCCGATGTCAGCTCTGCTGCTGCGTCGTCTCCGGCTTAGCTCGCTGCCCCGCCTGAGGGGGATGACCGGGCGCACGAAATCTAAAAATTCATCTCAAGAGCCGGTATTTCAATTCCCGGCGTGGTTGCGTCCCCAGGGCGGGTGCGATTAATGCTTGTCTCGGATGAATGCGAGCTCCAGGGGGCAGGATCGATGATCGACCTCAGCGAGGCTCAGGCAAAAGCAGATGAGTTCGATATTCACCAAGTGAATGTCGAACGCGACTATGTCTTTGGCTGGTTGCTCAAGGCGTTCTACGAGAACGAATATCTTCGCAGGCTGCTGGTCTTCAAAGGGGGCAATTGCCTGCGGAAGGCCTATTATCCGCACTCGCGGTTTTCCAGCGACTTGGACTTTTCCGTCCCTGGCGCAATTGACCAGCCACGCCTTCTCCAGGCGATCAACGACGCGTGCGGCGAGGCCCAGCGTATGTGCGGCGTGGAGTTTCTCACCGATCGCAACACGCTGAACATTGGGTCGTTCGGAGATAGAGGCCGCACGGTTTACAAGGGGCGACTGTTCTTCCACGACTTCCTTGGCGAGGAAGACGATCTGACGATCAGCATCAAGGTAGACATCGTTGAGCTAGATCGTCTTTTCCTTCCCCCTGTGACTAGGCGGCTGACCCACGCGTACTCCGACGCCGGACAATGCACCGCTGATCTGACGTGCATGGCGCTAGAGGAGATCGTCGCACTCAAGCTCAAATGTCTGATCCAGCGCCGGCACGCCGCCGATCTTTTCGACCTCGTCCACGCCACGTTCATGGATCGCTCCTTGGAGGTCGATCGCAAGCTTGTCCTGAGGGTGTTTCTTCAGAAGACCATCTTCGGCAACAACCCGGGTGCTGCGAAGGAGATCTTACTGGGGTTGCCGGTGAATTTCTTCGGTGGCCTGTGGTCGAAATTCACCCAGGCGCCACGGCAGGTTCGCTTTGGTTTCGACAAGGCGATGGAAGGCTTCAAGGCGTCCATCGATAGCTTGTTCGAAGGTAGCCCAACGTCCGGATGGGGCGACGATCTTTTCTTTCCGTCCGAGCAGCGAAACCTCATCATGACCGCGGGTGCCGAGCAGAAGCTGCTGCGCCTTACCTATGGAGGCGTCGCGCGCTTAGTTGAGCCTTATTCGCTTGCCTACAAGCAGCCCCAGGGCAAGCCGGCTCGAGAGTACTTCTACGGTTATGATCAGACCGGCGGCACCAATTCTGATCCTGGGATCAAGGCCTTCGTTCAAGCCAACGTCCAAGGCTTGGAACTGACCGACCAGGACTTCGAACCCAGGTTCGAAATCGAACTCTCCAAAGCCGGGGAGAATTCCAAGAAGGGCTATTTCACCAAGAACTTTGGCGCGAGCGTGCGGCGGGCGACGGCGCTGAGAACGATGCGATCGGCGCCGGCCTTCAAGCTGCAATGCCCTTACTGCCAAAAGGTTTTCACGCGGACCACCCGGGACGCCGCGCTCAACGAGCATAAGGCACCGAACGGATTTCGTTGTGGTGGCAGGCGTGGCAGTTGGTTGAACTGAGAGAAATACGGGGGAAGAGCACTTGGATACTCCAACGCCAATCTGGCGCGTCCATCCGCTGCTAGGCACAATGTGGAAGACGAAAAGCTCGCGCTTCCATGCCGCTGATCGCCTCAGATCTCGCGGCTGGTGGAAAGGCATCGCGCTGAGCGTCTTGTCCGCCTACGTGCTGGTGCTTTCAGTCGTTCCTAAGTTTATCGAGGATACTGGAGCGGTCGCGCATCGAGATTATATCGGACTGGTGGCTCTGACCGCTTCTATTTTCCTCCTGGTATTCTCCGTCATGAGCATATTTGACGAAGATAAGCTTCGATATAATTATATGCTCGACAATGCGAAGGATATTGCCAACCTCTATCATATCTACAAGCTTGAGATCGACGCGGCGAATAAGGCCGGGGCAGCGCTGCCGGCGTCCGATGCGACCAACGCGAAATATCAGCTAGCGATCGAGAAATGCCCCTTCAATCACGATCGGATAGATTGGCTCAAGACGACGATTGAGATCGACAAGGAAGAGGGAAAGCCCGTCTTCTGGAAGAGGGTGCATTACGTCTCTTGGATGTTTTACGACATCTATTTTTGGCCCGTGGCCTCAATGATCATAGCCCTCGTCCCGTCATGGGGATTGCTAGCCCGAGTGTGTTGAGCTCCGAGGCAATGATGCGCCATAAGCGGCCGTTGGCGAACCTCCAGGAACACGACGTTCAAAGGAGGGCGTAGGCTCAACGGGCGCCTGATCGGACTAACCGATCAGCCAATCTCGGCTTGAAGCCCTCCCGACTCCGGCACCGGCCAAGTCCCACCATAGCTCGCCCTGGCCAGCGTGGCGTTGAACGCCTGATGCCGTGTGCTGAGCGGTATCTTTTCCAACACCTGACCGTAGAGCCGCTCGACGAGTTGCTGGACCGTATCGGCCTGAGACTTGCTCACTGACCTTTTGCCGGTGTGGACCAAGCTGGAGCGAGCCCCGTAGAGGCTTCGGATCTGAGCCGCCAGGTCAGCGCGTTCGCCCGGGTCCTGCGCAAGGATCACGGCGGCGTGGCGGGCAATCGTCTGGGTTACGGGCGCGGTCTTGTCGTCATTGCTCAGAAGGGCCTCGATGGCGGTGAAGAAATAGAGCAGACGCTCAGCCCGGTCGATGGCGCGCCGTCCCCGGGTCATCCAGCCCAGACCCTGGGCGAACCGCTCGCCGACGGTGCCGCGCGCCGGATCGAAGACGGCCCCGGCGTGATTCAGGAAAGCTTGGCTCTGGGTAATAGCCACGAGCCCGCTATCGACGCGGTAGTAGCCGCGAAGTTCGCCGCCGTCCCCGCTCATGGAGCTGCCGTCGAAGACCAGAGCCATGTCCTGGGCCTCGCTGGCGGCCAGAGGGTGGGCTTCTTCGTCGCCGATGAGCGGGAAATAGACGGTGACGCCCTCGTGCAGCAGCCGCAACAGGCTCAAAGCGACGTCTATCAACCAGGCTGCCTGCTCCTTAACAGTGCGCGGCGAGGCGGCGAGGGCCACCGACCAGACCACCTCGCTCATGTTGAAGGCGACCGGCCCGTTCTCGAACAGCGTCAGAGACCGCCCACCAACACCCAGGAGCCATTGCCGATCAGGTTCACGGGCCTGAAACTCCGCGTCGAGCACGCGCGTGCGGATGGCGCGAACCGGACCGATCCTGATCTGGTCAACATTTTGTTCGAGCATCATCACGTAGTTGCGATCGACATAAACCAACGCCTTGGCCGCGCTAGCTTCCAGCGCTTCTAGGAAGCTCGACACCGTGATCTCGATGGCGGTCTCATGCCCCTTGGCGGCGCGCGCGCCGGCGAACCGCCAAAGAAGATCATGCACGTCGGAGTCGTGGCAGACCACAGGCCCGAGAACCTTGAGGGCCCGTTGGACGACGGCATCATAGGCATCCTGGGTGGTCTGGGTGGTGATGAACGGAATGCCATCTTCGAAGTGGCCTCCAGGATGATTGATCAGGGCCGCCCAGCTGGTCATGAGCGGTTGAACGTCGGCCTGCGCGCCTTGGAAAAACGCGCTTGCCGCGCTGCAAAGCTCTCTATCGCCCTTCAGCGCTCCCGCCATCGGCCTCTCCCCTCACGCCCGACCCCCGCCCGCAGCCAATCGGGCTGCTCCAGCGGTCCTGAGTGCTGTCCCTATCGGCGCATTGCTGCAGGTGGTCGCCAATATGCGCATGAATGAGTGCAAGGGCTAACCTCGGTCTCGCGCCAGTTGCTGACGTTTGGACCCCGCCGTCAGTCCACGGTGATGCCGTCAAAGAAGAATTTGACGACGAACCGATCAAACCGGCTCAGCTCTTGCGCCGCCAGAACCCTTTCCTCCCCAAGCTGCTTGAACCGCTCCAGGGCGACCAGCAGGTCCATGTCAGGATCTTCGAAGTTGACTAGGCCTGCACGGTGGATCTTCTTCGAGATCATCCGTGGAAGACCGTACTCCTCCAGGTGGTAGACCGCGCTTGGCAGGAACGCGCGGCTCATCCGGCCCACGAAGCCGGAGACGTCCACGGACGGGTTGATGATCAACTTGTGCAATTCATTCGTATCGCTGAGCAGCGCCGACAGCTTGAAGGTTACCGCCCGTTCGAGCTTGAAAAATTCCTCGATATCGATCCCGGATTCTTCCAAAGAGCGGATAATCTGAGAGAGGTCCTGCTTCCAATTGTTGGCAATGGCCTTCGTTACGGTGACGACGTTGCTCCACGGCGCGTCCCAGCCATTCGGCTTCAACTTGAGCACCTTATACAGCGTGCTTTCCCAGTTGGACGAATTGCTGGAATTGAGGAAGGCGAACCCTCTCCAATCTTCTGGGGTGTCCCGCATGTCCGTCGCCAGACGCAGTAGAAAATCGGCATCGCTGTCGTGGAGCAGGTTTTCACGCTTGATCCGCGCGAAGTTCTCCTCGCCGACAATCGACGACATCTGAACTTTGTACTCGATAATTTTCTCAACCTGACGGTCAGTCAACTGCTCGGCGTCACCGGCTTCGTCCAGAGTGCCGAGAATTTCCTCGGGAAATTCGATCTCAAGCTGCGCGTCCTCCGATACCGGTGGCACATCGAGCAAATGGATGTTTCCCACGAAATATTTGAACATCCGGCCGCCGCGACCGATGATGTTTTTGTAGGTGAAGTCTTTTAGATTGTTCTTTCCAATTTTGCTCCGCCATAGAATGACGTTTTCGGCGGAGGTGTTGACGCCCTCGATAATTGATGATGTCGAGACGATATTGTTGAAGCCATTATCGTACTCGAAGAGCTTAACCTGAAGCTGACTTATGCAGCGGTGCATGCGCCCGTTATGAACGCCCACGCCACGGTCCGCGAGGTCCGCCAATATCCAATCGGGTTTATAGTTATCACGAAGCCATTGCGCGAAAGGTTTGGTGTACGGGTTATCCACCTTTGGCAAGTGATCAATGACGAGGTCGGAAACTCTCTTAATATCAGCGTAGGTGCCTGCATAGATGAGCGCCTTCTGATCCCCTGCCGAAATCAGCTCAATCAGCTTTTCGCCCTTCTTCTTTTCATCCCCCGCGATTGCGCTGTAGTGATCTTTGATATCCAGATATACGGTGTTGAAATCTAGAAGCTCAATGAATTCCATGCCTTTCGTGAACGCATTTTCACCGAGCTTCTTGATGTTTGGCGCCAGATAGTACCTCTGCGTTGCCTTTTTTGAGAGCTTCAATATCGCCTTGATCAACGAAGGCGCACGCTCCTTGTCGTGCTTTTGGCTGGCCTTGTAAAATTCATCGACAACGAGCAAGTCGATCTTATTGAGAAGATCTAAATAACCGAACGCACGTTCCTGCGGGAATATAAGGATATTCTTCGCGCCAAGCGCTGTGTCTGGCGCGGTGATCACCGTATAGTCTTTGGAGAATTTCTTAAATATCCGCCGACGCGTCTCATCCATCAGCGCGATGGTCGGCACGATTATCACGACGGTGTCGGGCTTCTTCGCCGCAATGAACGCATCAATGATGAAGCTTTTGCCAAAGCTGGTGGGCGCGCTAACGGCGATGCTTGTGCCGTCCAAGAGCTTTGCCAGAACGCTCGACTGCTCGCGATGCAAGGTTGCGACGCGACGACCGACGTCGACCTCGAAGGCCTGATGCACGTATTTGACGTCCCAAGACGCGCCATCGAGCTGAAGGTAGGGAAACAGTCCGGTCTCCCGGATCATGTGGTTCACGACCTGCGGATACGGCGTTCCGGCTTGCTCAAGGTCAGCCAGCAAACGAATGAGAAGGTTTCGCGCCGCAAGTTCATTGCGGGCGGTAAGAAGGTTGTTGATCTCGTGGCAAGTTTCAAAAACCTCCATCAGCCCTGCTCCTTATAGAAGGCGACAGTTTTGACGAAGGCGTCGATGATGCCCTTCTTGTTCGGAACCGGAAATAGAATGATATGAAAGCTTATATCGTCATATTTATGGACGTTGCTCGCCTTTGCCATCTGCTTGGCAAAGTACGCCTCCGCCCTATCCTGATGAGTTAGCTTTATCTGCGCCTTATATTCGTCCGAAGAATCCTTGGATTTTGCGGTGTCATCGCATTCGTGCAGGATAAGGATCGGAATATGAATTTTGGATTTTAGGTTATCGATCGACTCTCTGTTGCTAAGCGCCGCTCGTATATTTTCGCGTAACGTTGGATCTATCTGCAGGCCGTCCAGATCGGACACGCTCGTGATGATCGCGTTTTCCTTTTTCAGCTTGTCCGTCGAGAGGGACGCCATGACGGACGCAACGATGGCGTCGAGGCGATAGTCCTCGATGGAGTTGTAGAACTTCGCCTCCCCGAACCAGAGTGTGAAGTCATCTCCATCAACGACGATGTGGACGCTATCGGCACCCTTGGCGTTGTCCTGAACGTTCTGCTTGTAGAATATTTTCGGAACGACCGGCAGTGCTTTATATTGGTGCCGCATGATCCCATAGAGGAAGACTTCAGCGATCTCGCTGCCCTGCCCGACCTCATCCTTGTCGGTCAATCGCAGGTTCTTGGCCGCAGCCACCAGGCTGCTATGGCTTTGATCAACGAGCGAGGCGCGCTCCCTTTGGGACAGCGCCGTCTGGGCGATGTTGTCCCAGAGAAAGTTCTTGAACTTAGGATAGCGCCATTTCGCGTCCTCGAAGTCGTTCACCAGACTGAGAACGCGCTTTTTCACCAAACCTTTGAGCTGCGCAGCCGAGGTGATGTTGGATAGCGCATCGTCGATAAGGACGTCGAACACTAGTCCCGTCATCGACACGGGCTCCACTTAAAGATCGATCGCACCGATGGCCCCCAAGCTCCAGTTCGCAAAGGAGTTCCCCGACTCCTTGCGGAAAGGTGCAGCTTGCGATGCAAGGTTGCAAGGATCTTGGCCGGCACGCCCGTCGCGCTCTATCTGCGTGTCTCCGCCCGCCACGAGGCCGAAAGCGACCTGTCAATCCCGCGTCAGCCTCGGTCTATGCCAACATCCTCTAGCACCTCGGCCCGGAGCAACCTCCCCTCCGAAATCCTCCGCGCCAGCAGGTCGATGAACGCGGCGTACCGTTCCTGGCCCTTGGCCGCGGCCGCCCGGTCCTCGACGCCGGACATGGCCGGCGTCACCTTCAGCCAAGTCTTCACGTAGAGCCCAATCGCCTCGTTGGCGATCGTCACGTCCCGCTCGAGCCGGTCGAGTTGCCGCGACATCCGGTCCAACCGGCGAAACAGCGCCGCCTCCCCCGCGGCGCCCGAATAGACCCGGAAGTCGGGGCCCTTGGGGCTGGTCTTGTCGACCGGGCGGAATTGCACCGTCCGAACGTTGAGGCTCAAGCTGCGGATGGACCCCGAGAAGGTCCCGTTGGCGTTGGCCGTGAAGGTGCCGATGATAGCCATGTCGTCTCTCCGATCTGAACCGAGCCGCGCCGATCGCGGCCTCGATGGCGATCTTGAGACCGGGCCCAGGCCCGCCCCGCAGCGCGCCGAAGACCTGTCGCCCGGCGAGCCCGCAGCCTTGGCGAAGGACCAAAGAGCACGGGTTTGTTGCCTCGCGAGGAATGGGCGCTCGCGCCCAGGGGAAGAAACCTGGACTCGCGGTTGCGGTGGCGGAACGGGTCCCGGTCAGATCAGGCCAGAAGAGGACGCGGTCGACGCGCTCGTTTCAGATCACCGGAGAGATGACCTGTTTGTCGTCGGCCCCCTTCGCGGACAAGGCCAACCCAACCTTCTCGGGGGCCATTCGCAGCTTGAGCCTCAACCTCGCGACGGTGCGCCCGCCCGGTCGACAAGGCCTGCCCCAAGGGCTTCGGCTTGCGCGTCCATTCCGGCGCCGCGGTCTTCGGCGCGGCCGGGAACGAAGATCTCCAGGGACGGCCAGGATTACTTGTCGGTCACCCTGGACGACCCCAGCTTCACCGAGGAAATGAACGCCGCCCTGGTCGTGATCGATGGCGTCCACAGCCTGGTCTGGTCGCGTCCCGACGACAAGACGGTAAAGCCGGCGACCAAAGCCGAATAGTTCGCCAAGGGCCCGCTCCGCCATCCGGCGGGGCGGGCGCCGGCGCGCGATCGCACCGGTTTCGAGGTCGAAGACTGTCTGGTTTCAAGCCGGCCAGCCGACCGCGATCCCAGCCGGGCCAGGGCAGAGGCGCAAAGCGCGCTCAGACCTCCTCTTCCCAATCTAGCACCGTCAGCGGCGGCACGATGAAAGCGGCGGCCGCGAAGTGCTCGCGCAGGCGCGTCATCGTACCCAAAACCTCGACCGTCGCCTTGTCGACGAGGACGCGGTCGTCCTCGTCAGCGATAAAGCAGGCCGGCTCGCCCTGGCCAGTGAACACCACCCGCTCGGCGCTCCAGGATCCTGGATAGGATCCCGACCAGCGCGCGAACGGTACGCCGTGCGCGACGCACCAGGCTTCCAGTTCGTCAAATTGCCCGCCGGTCACTTCGCGGGCGACCAGCCGCAGCGGCTGGCCCTGAAGCAGATCCTGCGCCCTGAACCAGGGGCCATCCCAGTCGGTTGACAGACCTTCGTCGGCGATGAGACCGGCCATTTCGACAAAGGTCTCGCGATCAAGCGCGCCGCCCAGGGTGATCGTCGCGGAACAGCGATCGGACATTACGGCCTCCTGTTGGGAAGGGAGGCGCCGCCGCCGGGCGGACGCCTCGCCGGTTGGGTCAATATTCTTCGGGCAGCAGCAGGGTCAGCACGCGTCGGGTCACCGCCGGATCCGAAGGATCGGGCGACCCGGCCACCAGGTTCTGGTCGTAATAGTCGATCTTCCAGAACACCCGCCGGCCCTGGATGACCAGCGAGCCAAAATCGCGCTCGCCATAGGGGTCATCGTCCGGGTCGAAACGGTCATAGGCCATCACCGCAGCCATAGCCTCGGCGACGAAAAGCCGACCAAGGTTGGCCAGACCGCTGGTGAAGTACCAGCCAAGCCCCGGCGTGCGCCGCAGGGCGTCGTTCAACTCGGCGATCCGAGCGCTTCTGGTGTCGTCCATTGATCCCTCTCCTTGGGGCTGGGGTGCAGGCGCAAGGCGCGCCTGAACCCCTGCCCGTCGGCGAGACCGGGGGTGCAAACGGAGGGGCGGCTTCGCGGGGACCCGGCTGCAGGGCCTGGGCTGGACACGAATGGGCAACTTCACATCCCAGGTCCGAAGCGGGGCAGAAGCCGATCCGAAGTGCGCTGGGGGCGGAGCCCCAAGCCACCTGGCCGCGCAGCGGCCAGAACCAAGGCCGCGGCAGCGGCAAACAGACCCACGCGCTCGCCCCGAGCGCTTCTTCGCAAAATGAAGACTGCAAGGAGCCCGCGCTCGCGCGTGGCGGGAAGCGGCGCCGAGCGGCCGGCGGCGACCTCAAAGCTTATCTTTGAGGTCGCCCGCCAGGCGTCGCGCCCGAGGGAGCGGCGAAAGCCGCGGGACCGAGCGTGACCGCAGGCCGCTCTCCGGTTCTGGCGAAGCTGCGGAGCGCAAGCGAGCGGCGCAGCCGCCCTGGCATCGAACCGGGCCAAGCTTCGGGTCGACGTGGGCTCACACGAACATCCCGTGGCGTCGGACCCTTGCGATCCTGCCGTTTCATTGTCTTTGGCGCTGCCGGATACATGGCTCTGGTAAGCGCCTTGCCCTTGCGAAGCCAAACCCCAAACTCACCGCATCAAGCGGAGTTTCCGGCATGCGACAGCTCGACCTCACCGCCCAAGATCAACATCAGGCGACGGATCGCCTCGCCTATCGGGTCAAGGAGGCCGCCGAAAGCCTGGCGATCAGCCGCAGCCGCTTCTACGAGTTGGTCGCGGCCGGCGAAATCCGCGTGTTGAAGGACGGATCACGCACGCTGGTGCGCCGGAGCGAACTGGTGGCCTATCTCGATCGCCTGGAAGAGGCTGGCGACGCGCTCAATCGGCGAGCGCGCCGGCGCTCGCCCAGTCGTTCATGAGGGCGTGACGCTTGGCGAACATGTCGCCGCGTCGGTAGGCGGCTTCGACCTTGTTGGCGACCTTGTGCGCCAGGGCCATCTCGATCATTTCGCCGGGATAGTTGGTGGTCTCGTGAGCCCAATCGCTGAAGGTGCTTCGGAAGCCATGGGTCGTCAGGTCGCTGCGCTTTAGGCCCTTGAGGACCTTGAGCAGGCTCATGTTGCTCAAGCCCTTGCCCGCCCGCAGGCCAAAGAACACCGGGCCGGTGGGCTCGGCCGGCTGCTCCGGCGCGCCCCTGCCCCGCCAGCGCCTGGCGTCGACCTCGAGCCACCGCACGTGCATGGCCTCGAGGATGGCGATCGCCGGCGCGCTGAGCGGAACGCGGTGATCCCGTTCGGCCTTCATGCGCTCGGCGGGGATGGTCCACACCTTCTTGACCAGGTCGATCTCGCTCCAGACCGCGCCGACGACCTCGCTGGTGCGCGCGGCCGTCAGGATCGCAAATTCCAGCGCCCGCGCGGCCACGCCTTGGACCTTGGCCAGCCGTTTCATGAAGTCGGGGAGTTCCGGATACGGCAAGGCGGCATGGTGCTGAACCTTCGCCACCTTGGCCTTGGCCGGCAGGATCTTGTCCAGATGGCCTTTCCAGCGGGCGGGATTGTCGCCTGCGCGGTGGCCATAGACCGTGGCCCAATCGAGCACATTCTCGATCCGGCCGCGCACGCGGCTGGCCGTTTCGGTCTTGGACTGCCAGATGGGCTCGAGCACGGCCAGGACGTGGCGCGTTTCCACCTCGCCGACTGGCAGCTTGCCGATGCGCGGCGTGGCGTAGGTCGTCAGCGTGCTCTTCCACTGCTTGACGTGCTTTTCATTTCGCCAGGCGGCCTTGTTGGCCTCGATATAGGCGTCCACGGCATCTTCGAAGGTGACGCCGCTGCCCTGCTCGAGCTTTTGGTCGGCCTCGGCCTTGCGACGCTCCTCGATCGGATCAAGGCCTTGGATGCGAAGCTGGCGCGCGTCCCTGGCCGCGGCGCGCGCCTGGGCGAGCGAAACGGTATGGGCTGGCCCCAGGCCCATTTGCCGCTGGCGCCCCGGGACCCTGTAGCGAAAAATCCACGAGCGCCCGCCGTCCCCCATGATCTGGAGGTACAGACCGCCGCCATCGGCATGGAGTCCCGGCGCGTCGAGTCGCCGGACCTGAAGGGCGTTCAGACGTTCAAGAAGCCGGGCCACTACCCACACTCCTACCCACTCACCTGACGTCGACTGTGCTGGATCTGACTGGACGCGTCCAAACACGATTTCGCGATTTTCCCTTGTAGAACAAGGAATTTAGCGGACCCGCACGGACGCTGATGGACGGCTATGGATGGGGTGGTGGCGGAGACGGAGGGATTCGAACCCTCGATACCCTTTTGGGGTATGCCGCTTTAGCAAAGCGGTGCCTTCAGCCTCTCGGCCACGTCTCCTCCTGAGAGGGAGCGGTTCGATAGCCTGTTCGCGGCGGCATGACAACGCGCTGTCTCGAAAAATCCGCGTTAACGCGAAGCTCAGACCGCGAGGCTAGGTTGAACCCTGTTCTACAAGGGGTCTGAGCTTCATGTCGTCTGCTATCGCACATACGGAACTCGAGGCGGCCATCGCGACGGACGGCTCGACGGCGTCCGGTGTCGTGATCGGCAACGACCTGGCCGAGGCCAAGGGCCGGCGCGGTCCGTTCCGGCCGGGACGCCTGGTTCCGGCCCGGGCCCGGATGCAGGTGCGCAGCCTGTCGCGGCTGTTCCGCGTGGTCGACGGCCTGGCCTTCGCCGCCGTCACCGCCGCCGCGATCGCCATCGCCCGCGCCGCGCCCGAGGACTATGCGCCGCTGGTCCTGGGCGCCCTGGCCCTGCTGCCCGCCCTCTACATGCTGGAGGCTTACACCTTCCACCGCCGCGAGACCCTGGGCCGCCAGGCCCTGCGGGTGTCGGCCGCGTTCGGCGCCGCCGCGGTGGTCGTGGCGCTGGCGACCCTGGTCTTCGGACGAGGCCAGGCGGACGTCGCCCTGGCGGCCGGCTGGGCCGTGGCGCTGGCCGTGACCACCGCCGGGCTGCATGTGGCCTGGTGGCGCGTCGTCGACCACGGCCGTCGCGAAGGCCGCCTGACGCCGAACGTCGTGGTGGTGGGCGCGACCGCCAACGCCGAACACTTCATCCGCGCCGCCCTGGCCACCGGCGACGTCAACGTGCTGGGCGTGTTCGACGACCGCGCCGACCGCGCCCCGCCCCAGGTGCTGGGCGTGCCGGTCCTGGGCGACACCGGCGCCCTGATCGGCCACCGCATCATGCCCTTCGTCGACCGGGTGATCATCGCGGTGAGCGCCACCGCCCAGGCCCGCGTCGACCAACTGGTCGAGCGCCTGGAAGTGCTGCCCAACCCGGTCAGCCTGTTCGTCGACCTGAACCGCGACGCCCAGCGCAACGCCTCCCTGGCCCACTTCGTGGACCTGTCGGGCGCGGCCACCGACGCCCGCCGGGCCTTCGTCAAGCGCGCCCAGGACCTGGTGATCGGCTCGCTGGGCCTGCTGGTCGCCGCGCCGGTGATGCTGCTGGTCGCCGTGGCCATCAAGCTGGACACCCCCGGCCCGGTGTTCTTCCGCCAGCGTCGCCACGGCTTCAACAACGAGGCGATCCTGGTCTGGAAGTTCCGCTCGATGCGCCACGAGGCCGCCGACGCCAAGGCGGCCCGCCAGGTCACCGCCGGGGACGACCGCGTCACCAAGGTCGGCCGGTTCATCCGCAAGACCAGCCTGGACGAGCTGCCCCAGCTGTTCAACGTGCTGCGCGGCGAGATGTCGATGGTCGGCCCCCGCCCCCACGCCATCGGCATGAAGAGCGGCGACGTGGAGTCCGAGACCCTGGTCGCCCGCTACGCCCACCGCCATCGCATGAAGCCCGGCGTCACCGGTTGGGCGGCGATCAACGGCTCGCGCGGGCCGGTCGACACCGCCGAGCAGGTGCAGGAGCGCGTGGCCCTGGACATCGAATATATCGAGCGTCAGTCGTTCTGGCTTGATCTCTACATCATCGCCATGACTATCCCCTGCCTGCTTGGGGACCGGTCGGCTGTGCGCTGAGGACCAAACATGTTCTGGCGTGGCGTACTCGGATATCTGCCGGTCAATATCGCCCAGGGCGTGGTTGGCCTGCTCACCATCGTCCTGTTCACCCGTGTCCTGACGCCCGAGCAGTACGGGGTCTACGCCCTGGCCTTCTCGGTCCTGAGCCTGACCCAGACCATCCTGCTGACCTGGACGGAGGCGGCGATGGCCCGTTTCCACGCCCGCCAGGACGCCGACGGCCGCCTGCCTGATCACTTCGCCACCCTCTACCGCCTGTGGTTCGGCCTGGCGCTGGTCGCGCCGATCGTCGCCGCCGGCGTGCTGCGCTTCGCACCGCTGTCAGCCCCGATGAAGGTGGCCGTCGCCGCTGCCTTCGCCGGTGCGGTGGTCAAGAGCCTGGCCAAGCTGTCGCAGGAACGCCGCCGCGCGGCCGGCGAGGTGTCGGGCGCGGCCCTGCTGGACATCGTCCAGACCGTGGGCGGCTTCGTGCTGGGCCTGGTCCTGGCCCTGGTCGGGCTGGGGGGCGCGGCGCCGCTGCTGGGCATGGGGGCCATCTCGCTGCTGTGCCTGGTGTTCGTGCTGCCGGCCGAGCTGCGTCGCTCCACGGGCGGCCGCTATGATCCGGCCATGGCCAAGGCCTACGCCGCCTATGGCGTGCCGGTGGCGTTGTCGCTGGTCCTGGCCCTGGTGTTGTCGACCACCGACCGCTTCCTGCTGGCCGCCTTCCTGAACGAGCAGGCGGTGGGCGTCTATCACGCCGGCTATTCCCTGGGCTCGCGGACCCTGGACGTGGTGTTCATCTGGCTGGGCATGGCCGGCGGACCGGCCCTGGTCGCGGCGCTGGAGCGCGGCGGCCACCCCGCCCTGAAGGACGCCGCCCACGAGCAGGCCGGCTTCATGGTGCTGCTGACCCTGCCCGCCGCCGTCGGCCTGGCCCTGGTCGGCCGGCCGCTGGCCCAGGTGATGGTCGGCCCCGATCTCAGCGCCGGCGCCGGCCACGTCGTGCCGTGGATCGCCGTCGCCGGCTGGCTGTCAGGCGTGACCACCTACTACCTGCTGCAGGCCTTCACCCTGGGCCGGAAGACCCTGATGCTGATCGGCTGCATGGCCATTCCGGCCGGGGCCAACGTGATCCTGAACCTGGCCCTTATTCCGCGCTTCGGCCTGGACGGCGCCCTGTGGTCGACCGCCGCCAGCTATGGCGTCGGCGCGGTCGGCGCGGCGCTCCTGGGCCGCCGGGCCTGCCCCCTGCCCGTGCCATGGGCGGCCCTGACCCGGTGCGGCCTGGCCTGCGCCCTGATGGCCGCCGCCGTGCTGGCCGTGCCGGCCTTCGGCGGCGTGGTCGAGTTGATCCTGAAGGCCTGCGCCGGCGCCGTGGTCTACGGCGTCGCGGCGCTGGCGCTCGACGCGGGCGGCGTGCGCGGCCGGGCCCTGGACATCCTGCAACGGCGATTGAAGCCCGCATGACCGTCGTGACCGAAACCCTGACCGACAACGCCGCCTGGGCCGCCTTGGACCAAAAGGACGCCGCGCCACGCCTGTCGGTGTTGATCCCCACCTATCGCGACGACCCCAGCGCCCTGCTCAAGGCCTTGGACGAACCCGGCGCCGACGCCGAGATCGTGTTGCTGGACGACGGCGGCGGCGACGCGGCCCTGACCCGGCGCATGGCGGCGCGCATCGAGAAACTGAAGTTGCCGGCCCGGCTGATCGCCCTGTCGTCCAACGAGGGCCGCGCCAAGGGCCGCAACCGCCTGGCCCGCCACGCCCGGGGGCGCCACCTGCTGTTCCTCGACAGCGACATGCTGCCCGATCCGATCGGCTTCCTGGCCCGCTGGGCGGCCGTCGCCGCGGACGATACACCCGTCGCCTTCGGCGGCTTCACCCTGGACCAGACCCCGCGCCGCCCCGAGCACGAGCTGCACCGGGCCATGGCGCTGAAGAGCGACTGCACCCCGGCCCCGGAGCGGGCCAAGGAACCGGAAAAGCACGTCTTCACCTCCAACCTGCTGGTCCGCCGCGACGTCTTTGAAACCATCGGATTCGACGAAGGCTTCGCCGGCTGGGGTTGGGAGGACGTCGAGTGGGCCATGCGCGTGGCCCAGCGCCATCCGATCCTGCACATCGACAATTCGGCCACCCATCTGGGCCTCGACACCGCCGCGACCCTGGCCGCCAAGTACGAGCAGTCGGCCGGCAACTTCGCCCGGGTGGTGGCCGCGCACCGCGACGTGGTCAGCGCCTATCCCAGCTACAAGGTCGCCACGAAACTGAAGGCCTTGCCGCTGCGCCACGCGTGGCGGCCAATGCTGAAGACCTTCGCCCTCAACGAGGCGGCCCCGACGCCGCTTCGCGCCCTCGCCCTGCGGCTCTACCGCGCCGCGCTCTATTCGGACGCCGTCTGATGCAGATCTCTCACGAGAAAGTCGACGCCTACGAGCCCGACCGCAGCCTGAAGGGCAAGGTCCGCCGCCGGCTGATCCGCCTGGCTCACCGCCGTCCGGCCCGGGTGAAGCTGGAGCGGCCGATGGTGTCGTTCAGCTTCGACGACGCCCCGGCCACCGCCTGCGAGGCCGGGGCCCAGGTGCTGGAGGCCCGTGGCCTGCGCGGCACCTACTATTTCGCCGCCGGCCTGACCGGGCGCGACGGGCCGATGGGTCGCTTCGCCACCGGGGACGACGCCGCCCGCCTGCACGCCGCGGGCCACGAGATCGCCTGCCACACCTTCTCGCACCTGGACTGCGGCCAGGCCTCGCAAGCCGAGACCCTGGCCGACATCGACCTCAACGCCCGGCATCTGGCCGCGTGGGGAACGGGCGCGCCCGTCAGCTTCGCCTATCCCTATGGCGATGTCGCCGCGCCGGCCAAGACGGCGTTGGCCGGGCGCTTCAAGACCCTGCGCGCCCTGCACCATGGCCTGGTCGCCAACGGCGCCGACCTCAATCAGGCGCCGGCCGTCGGCATTGAGGGCGCGGACGGCGAGCAGGTGGCGCTGGACTGGCTGGACAAGGCCCACCGGCGCAAGGCCTGGCTGATCCTCTACACCCACGACGTCTCGCCCCAGCCGTCGCAATGGGGCTGCACGACCGCGGCCCTGGAGCGGCTGGTCGACGGCGCGCTGACGGCGGGCTTCGACGTGGTGACGGTGGCCGAAGGCGCGCGGCGGATCGGGCTGTAGCCCGTCTCAGTCCGACTCCTTCGCCGTACCGCCCATCGTCGCGAAGCCGTGCGCCTCGGCCAGGCTGGCCTGACCCGCCGCGATGCGCGCCGATGGATTGGGACGCGGCTCGGCGACCTTGGTCAGGGTGTTGCGGTCGACGTGGCGGAACGGCGCGGTGCGGCCGCGCACCTGGAGCATGGTGGTGGACACGTACGACCAGCCGCCGTCGGCGTCGAAGCGCACCTCCAGCTCATAGGAATCCGTCCGAAACGCCCATTCCAGGAAGTCGGCCGAACAGATCCCGTAGCCGGGACCGCCCCGCTCGGCCCGGACGACCAGGCCGGCGCCGTCCGGCGTGGCGCGGCCGCTGGCCAGGGCCACCTGTCCGCGCGGAATGGCCAGGGTCTGCATGATCAGGCCGGTGGCCGGTTCCCAGAGCCAGTAGCCGACCTGGTCGTGGAACGTGGTGTCCTCGTCCGACGCGACGATATGGACGTGGTAGCGCAGGCCGTAGAGCAGTTGCGGTCCGTTCGCCTGGGGGTCGATCGGCTGGATCTCGATGCGTTCGAGATAGTCGCGCCGCTCGGGCCCGTCGGCCTTCGGGTTCAGGTCGACGCCCTTGCGCCCTTCCCAGACCCCGGCCAGCGGCCGCAGCGGGCCCAGATTGGCCAGGGTGTCCGGATCCACGTCCTCGGGTTCGCTGAAGATGTCTTCGGGGAAATCGATCATCGGGTCCTCGGGCCAAGCTCGGGCATTGCCTCTAGCGGCAAGGCCTTCGGCGTCAAGCCCAGGTCGGGGCGGAAAGCGCCTAGGCCATCCACCACAGCGCCAGCGCCACCATGGCCGGCAGGGTCTGGACCAGCAGGATCGAGCGCTTGACGGTCAGGCCGCCCCACACGCCGGCCACGGCCACGCAGGCCAGGCCGTAGAAGGCGAACGCCTTGGCCGTCACGTCGTCGGGCCAGAACAGGCCCAGCGCCAGGGCCGCGACCAGGAAGCCGTTGTAGCAGCCCTGGTTCGACAGCGCCGGCTTGACGATCGCCGCCGCCTGGTCGGTCAGGCCGAACACCCGCTTGCCCCGGGTGTCGAACAGCACCGTCTCCAGCAGGACGATATAGACATGGATCAGGGCGACGATCCCGGTGACGATCTGGGCGGCCAGCAGCATGGGTTGTCCCTCCAAAGGTGGGAGTGAGACCCGGTTCGTCCCCCAAAGCAACGCTTAGGCCTGGATCTCGCGGTCCGGGAAGGCCAGCTTGGCGGCGAAGGCCACGAACAGCACCCAGCGGAAATCGTTGTAGACCACCGCGATGCTCTCGGTCAGCGACACCAGGCTGTAGACGACCAGGAACGGGAAGGCCAACAGCGCGCCGCGGTCACGGAAGACGGCGATCACCGCCAGGGTCATGGTCTGCAGGTAGAACAGCCCCCAGGCGATCAGGCCCACCAGCCCCAGGCCCAGCCACTGCTCCAGCCAGCTGTTGTGGGCGTGCTGGGCCTGGAAGCCGGCGTTCTTGCTGATCCAGGCGAACGGCCCCCAGCCGCTCTTGTCGCCCCATACCGCGGAGTAGCCATAGCCCTGCCAGGGACGGTCCTCGATCTCGCGCATCACCGCGCTCCAGATCTTGGTGCGGCCGGTCAAGGTGGCGTCCTTGCCGAGGATGGCGAAGAACACGTCGGCGGCGAACAGGGAAAAGGCGATCAGCAGGACGACGCCGGTCACCCCCGCCCAGGTGGCCGCCGTGCCGACGGCCGGGCCGCGGCGAGCCACCAGCACGAAGCCGACGGCCCCCGCGCCCAACACCAGCGAGACCAAGGAGGTCTTGGAGGTCGACATCAGCACCAGCACCACCGCCAGCCCCGCAAAGGTCCACCACAGCCGGGCGCGCCTGGGGTTGAGCAGGGCCGCCGCCGACAGGATGCAGAAGCCGAAGGCCATGAGGCCGCCCAGGCCGTTCTTCTCGCGCCACAGGCCGCGCCAGGCGCCGGGGAACAGCTCGGTCATCACCCCGATGCGCGGCACGGCCAGGCAGACGACGAAGCAGGCGACGATCAGCACCGCGAAGGCCGCGCCCACCACCTCGGCCAGCTGCGGCCAGCGGAACCGCGCCGCCAGGGCCACGCCGCCCAGGGTGGTGCAGACCAGGGCGAAGCAGCGCCGCACCGTCTGGTCGGGATTCACCGACCAGAACATCGAGGCGACGGCCACCACCATCAGGGCCACCAGGAACGGCTGGCGGATCACCACTCGCAGGGTCGCGCCCGGCCGCAAGGCGATCAGGGCGAAACCGGCGGCGTAGGCGGGCAGATAGCCGACCCGCAGGATGGCCGAGCCCGCCTCGGTGGCGTTCTCGCCGACCGCCGGCAGTTCCCAGCCGCCGCTGAAGACCAGCAAGGCGAAGACGGCCAGGCCAAACAGCGCGATCTGCGAGAACATCAGCCGGGCGGGCGCGACGGGCGCCGCGCCGCGCACGACGCTCACGGCCCAGTCCTCACGGTAGAGCCCTCACGGCAGGATGGCCTTCAGGAACTTCGGCGGCTGGACCGAGGCCTGGTTGAAGAACACGCCGGCGGTGCGTCCGCCCGCCGAGGCCAGGGCGTCGCGCAGCAGGCCCGGCGGCCGCACGTCGGGCTGCTGGGCGCTGACCACCAGCACCGTCTGGTCCATGTGCTGGGCCAGGGTCAGGGCGGCCTGGGAGCGATCGGCCGACGGGCTGTCGACCACGATGATCTCGGCGTGACGGCGCAGGGCCGCCCAGTATTCGACGCCGGGCAGGATGTGCGCCTTCTGGCGGCCGCGCAGGGCCTCGCGGTTGAAGCGGGTCACCCAGAAGCGCGGTCCGCCCACGCTGTGGGCCGTCAGGTACTTGGCGTCGGGCCAGACGCCGCCGTCCGGCTTGGGGGCCGGCGGCTGGACGGTGAAGAAGGCCGAGCCGTCGGGCGAGGCCAGCGTCCCGCCGCCCAGCTGGCCATAGCGCTCGGGGTCGGCGGCGATGGCTTGGTATTGCGGCGAGGTGACTAGGTCCACGTCGATCAGCCAGGTCTTGCGGCCGGCCCGCTTGGCGGCGAAGCGGGCGAATTCGCGGGCGGCGGTCGAGGTCCCCTCCCCGCGTCGGGCGGCGACGAACTGGATGACGTGCGCGCGGCCGGGCGCAGGGGCGCCCAGGGACCCCCACAGCTCCGCCATCTCGACGTTCAAATCCACCATTCGCCGAATCGCCGCGCGTTGAAGTCCGTTTACCTTAAGGGCCAAACGCGCTCGCGCGAAAGGCGACGAAAGCGCTCAGGGTTGCAAGCCTCAGCGCTTGTAGTTGGCCGTGGCCAGCACGGGCAGGCCCAGGGTGCGCGAGGCGGACGCCGGGGTCTGCAGGCCGGGCCGCAGCAGCATGCGCACCAGGCCGGCGCAGGCGGCGGTGAAGGCCGCGAACAGGAAGGCCAGCACCATGACCGGCTTCTTCAGGCTCTTGCCGGTCGACGGGGCCACGGCGCGCTGGACGATGCGGATGTTGTCGCTGCCCTCGGCCGACATCTGCCGCTGGGCCTGGTCCTGCTGTTCCTTGACCGTGAAGTCCTTGACGTTCGACGACAGCACGTCGCGGTCGCGCGACAGCTGGTTGAAGGTGGGCTCCAGCTCGGAGAGCCGCAGCAGGCGCTGGTTCACGTCCTGGATCTGCTGGGTGTAGGCGTTCAGCGACTGCTGGAGCGCGGCGACCTCGGCGGTCAGGTCGTTCCGGGTGGACTGCAGGGTCTGCCAGATCGGGTTGGGGCCGCTGCGGCGCGCGCCCTCGCCGTTGGTGCGGCCCGACGACACGCCCTGCTGCAGCTGGGCGATCTGGGCGTCGATGTCGCGGACCGGCTGGGCGTCGGGACGATAGCGGGACAGCAGGCCCTCGCGGTCCAGCTTGAGCTGGGCCAGCTTGCTGGACGCCGACATGTCGCTGTCGCGGTACAGCACCATGTCAGTGGGGGTCCTGGCCAGCTCGGCCACGACCGCGGCCAGCCGGCCCTTGCGGTCCTGGAGCTGGGCCTCGGTGGCGTATTTCTGCGACTCGGCCTGGGCCTGCAGCTGGGTCAGGGCGGTCTTCTGGGCGGTGAAGTCGCCGATGTCGTTGCCCGACAGGAAGGCCTGGTAGGCCGCGTCGGTCTGGGCCAGCTTTTCGGTGAACAGCTCGCGCTGGCGCTCCAACCCGTTGTCGTCGCCGCCGATCAGCAGGTTGCGGCGATAGATCAGATATTCCTCGAGCAGGGTGTTGAGCACCTTCTCGGCGACTTCCGGATCCTCGTTGGAATAGGACAGCCGAATGATCGAGTTGTCGGGGGCGGTCTCGATCTTCAGGTTGCGGGCCAGGCCCTCGCGGCCCTCGGCCATCAGCTTGCGCTTCGCCTCGGGCGAGGCGACGGCGTATTTGGCGGCGCTGCCGGGAAAGACCCGGCCGAAGCCGACCTTGCGGATCACCCGCTCGCGCAGCTCGCCGCTGCCCAGGATTTCCGATTCCGACTGGATCACCTGATCGACGTCGGGCACCGCGCCGCGGGCGGCGTCACCGGCTCGTGGCTCGTAGACATATTCCTGGCCCAGGCGGACGAACAGGCTGGCGCTGGCGCTGTAGGTCTTCTTCATCGTGGTGGCGAACGCCAGGCCCACCAGGAAGATGGCCAGGAACACCCCCAGCATCAGCCAGCGCTCGCGCCACAGCAGGGTGACGAAGTCGGTCGGCGCATAGCGGGCGCGCGCCGACCAGTCGCTGCGCGACGGCGGGTCATGCGGCACACTGCTCCAGGCGCTCGTCGTCGACATGCGAATCCGATGGGTTCAATCTCAGTCTCACCCTGGCCGGAGCGCGCTTAAGGAGTCGTTACCCATTCCTGTTAAGACTTGTCGCATGCACAGGCGCACCATCCTTTCGGCGGCTTTCGCCCTGCCCTTCGCGGCCACCGGGCTCTCGCTCGGCCTGGCCGGCTGCGGCCACGTGGACCGCGAGCCGATCACCCCCACGGCCCGTCCGACGGCCACTTTTTCCGATATCGGCTATGCCGACTGGTCGGATCAGGAGCCCGACTACCGGTTCTATCCGGGCGACGAGCTTGAGGTCACCGTGCCCTCGGCGGCCGAGCTGAACAAGTCCGTGGTGGTCCAGCCGGACGGCCGCGTCGCTTTGCCGCTGATCGCGCCGGTCATGGCGGCCGACCGGACGATCGGCGAACTGGAGGCGGCGATCACCCAGGCCTATTCCAGCCAGCTGCTGCGGCCGCAGGTGCAGGTGTCGATCAAGTCGACGGTGCCGCTGAAGGTGTTCGTCGGGGGCGAGGTCGGCAATCCGGGCGCCTTCGACATGGCCGGCGACAGCGACGCGCTGCGGGCCGTCATCCAGGCCGGCGGGTTCAAGACCTCGGCCAAGCGCACGTCGGTGGTGATCATTCGTCGCGGCCCCAACGGCCGGGCCATGCTGCGGACGGCGAACCTGCTGTCGGGGATGACCGGCGGCCGGGCGGACCTGGTGCCGCTGCGCCGGTTCGACGTGGTCTATGTGCCGCGCAGCGGGGTGTCCGAAGCGGGCCTGTTCATGCAGCAGTACTTCCGCGACCTGCTGCCGATCAGCTTCAGCTACGCGATCAACGGCTTCAGCGGAAACTGAAGCCGCCGCCCCGCGCTGGGGGTCGACGGCTGAACCTCAGGTTCAGCCGTGGGCCAGCCATTCGCGCGCCTGGCGCTGGGCTTCGGCGACGTCCTCGCTGGCCATCTCCTGCGAGATTTCCTTGCGATAGACCTTGGCTTCGACCGAACCGCGCATGGCGGCCAGGTTGAACAGCATGTGGGCCGACACGTAGTCCAGCGGCGCGCCGCCCTGGCCGGTCGAATAGAGCATGCCCATGCGGAACAGCTCGTCGCCCGAGGCGTCGGCGGTCGGCAGCGGAATCCCGTGGATCGCGGCCGGCGGTTCGATACTCATCATCATGGCTTCAATTCCCCTTCCCAGCCCGCCTCGCCCCTCCGGCTCCGCTTGGCTCGAGAACAGAAAAGTCCATCGCCACTGAACATATAGTTAAAGGCGGCGACATCATGAATCTTAGCCGAGAATACATGAATCGTTTAGAGACATTACGTCGCATTCATGGGTGTTACTGAATGTAAACTGCCGTATACAGCACGTTAACGGGCGCGCTGGCCAAACAGCACCTTTCGGGCTTCTTCCTGAGCTTTTCCGGGCGCTTGCAGGCCCTGGCGGCGCAATTCGGCGCCCAGCTTGAAGCCCCGCTCGACGGCGTCGCGGGCGCCCATGCGCTCGAACCAGGCCTTCAGGTGCGGAAACTCGTCCAGAATGATGCCCTGGTTTTTCCACGGCACAACCCATCCCCAACAGGCGAAGTCGGCGATAGACAATTGGCCGCAGATGAAATCCCGCCCGTCCAGCCGCTTGTTCAGCACGCCGTACAGCCGGTGGGTCTCGTTGGTGTAGCGGATGGCGCCATAGGCGATCTGGCGCTGGTCGCTGACGATGGCGGCGGCGTACTGGCGGAAATGATGGGTCTGGCCGGCCATGGGGCCCAGGCCGCCCATTTGCCACATCAGCCACTGGTCGATCTCGACCCGCTCGCGCTCGCTGGTCCCATAGAACCGCCCCGTCTTGCGGCCCAGATACTGCAGGATGGCCCCGGACTCGAACACCGAGATCGGCTGGCCGTCGGGACCGTCGGGATCGACGATGGCCGGCATGCGGTTGTTGGGGCTTATGGCCAGGAAGTCCGGCTTGAACTGCTCGCCCGCCCCGATGTTCACCGGGATCATCGTGTAGGGCAGGCCCATCTCCTCCAGGGCGATGGAGATCTTCCAGCCATTGGGCGTGGGCCAGTAGTACAGTTCGATCGGACGGCTCATCCAGACGCTCCCTGACGCGCGACGACCTGAGGCAAGCCTTGCCAAAGGCAGGTTTTGTTTGACCACCAACATGGTCCCGTGGAGCGCCATCGCCAAGCCCACCCACGCTCCAGCCTGACGGCGCCGTTCAGATCAGGTTCAGCCGCCGAGGCGGAAGCTGTCTTCAAGGTCGAGGGATCAGGCGGTTTGAACAGCCGCCGACCGAAGTAAGGAGACGTCGGATATGAAGCGCCTGTTGCTCACCATCGCCGCCGTGGCCGCCGTCGCCGGGCCGATGGCCGCCGCCGCGAGCGACGCGTCCGCCCAGGATCACGGCCGCTGGGGCCATCGCGACGAGCGCGGAGACCGCGGCGATCGCGGCGATCGCGGCGGCCGCCATGATGGACGCCATGACGGCCGCTGGGACGATCGCGGCGGACGCTGGGACGGCCGCCACGACAACGGCCGTCACAACGGCTGGGACCGTGGCGATCGCTGGGATGGCCGGGACCGTTGGGACGGCCGCCGCTACAACGGCTACTATTACAACAACCGCTGGAGCTATGGCGCGCCGCCGGCCCATTACTATGGTCACCCCGGCTATCGCCCCGGCTACAACGCCTGGCGACGCGGCGGCTACCTGCCGCCCTATTATCGCGGCAACGGCTATGTCATCCACGACTACGGATACTATCGCCTGCGCCCGCCGCCCCGCGGTTACTACTGGTACCGCGCCGGTAACGACTATGTCCTGGCGGCGATCGCCACCGGACTGATCTTCGACATAATCAACAACTAGGCGATGTCGACCTGAAGCGTCTGGCGACGTTTTCCAAAACTCTTGGTAAGCGTCGCCATTCGCCACATCCTGGCCGCGTATGCGGCGAAATCGCCCGATTGGCGAGTTATTCCCACCGCATTCCCAGGTCAGCGTGGCGGCCGTGTCACTTTCCGACGCGACAGTAACGAGACGCTTCCATGACCAAGCTCCGCCTCACGGCCGCCGTCGCTGCACTGACCCTCGCCGGCTATGCCGGGTCGGCCCTGGCTCAGCAAACCGCGCCCACCGACCCGACCGCGCAGACCACCCAAAGCGCGCCCTCCTCGTCCACGACCTCGCCGTCCTACGGCACGGACCCGGCGGCCACCCCGGCCCAGGATCCGGCGGCTGACGCCAGCGCCAGCGGCACGCCCAGCTCCGCCACGGCTTCGGACACCTCGACCGACGCCTCGGCCCCCGCCGCCGACGCCAAGTCCGAGAAGAAGGCCAAGAAGCACCACAAGCCGGCCGGCTCCGAAACCGACCCGTCCGCCAGCTCGACCACGGACACGCCCAAGCCGTAAGGCCGCCGCTCCGTTCGTGAAAAGGGCCCGTCGCGCGAGCGGCGGGCCCTTTTGTCTTTTACAGCCTCACTGCGTCCTTCGAGGCCCGCTGCGCGGGCGCCTCAGGATGAGGAGCTTTGTTGCTGCTGAATTCCTCATCCTGAGGCGCGAGGCGCAGCCGAGCCTCGAAGGACGCACGGCGCCTAAAGCCCCAGCTTGCTCCGCAGCAGTTCGTTGACGGTGGCCGGGTTGGCCTTGCCCCCGGTCTCCTTCATCACCTGGCCGACGAACCAGCCGATGGCCTGGGGCTTTTCCTTCACGGCCGCCGCCTTGTCGGAATTGGCCGCGATCAGCTTGTCGATCGCCGCCTCGATGGCGCCGGTATCGTTGATCTGCACCAGGCCCCGCGCCTCGACGATCTGCGCCGGACGGCCCTCGCCGGCCCACATGTGCTCGAAGACCTCCTTGGCGATCTTGGAGCTGATGACGCCGGTCTCGATCAGCTCGACCAGTTGGGCGATGTCTTCCGGCGGCAAGGGCGAGCTGGCGATCTCGTGGCCGCCGGCCGACAGCTTCGACAGCAGCTCGTTGGTCACCCAGTTGGACACCAGCTTGGCGTCGCGGCCTTTCGCGGCGGCCTCGAAATAGTCGGCGCGGTCGGCCTCGATGATCAGCACGCCGGCGTCGTAGGCCGACAGGCCGTACTGGCTCTGCAGGCGCTGCTTCTTGGCGTCGGGCAATTCCGGCAGGGTGTCCTCGATCGCCTTCACCCACGCGGGATCCAGCACCAGCGGCAGCAGGTCCGGATCGGGGAAGTAGCGGTAGTCGTGCGCCTCTTCCTTGCTCCGCATCGACCGGGTCTCCAGCTTGTTCGGGTCGAACAGCCGGGTCTCCTGGTCGATCTTGCCGCCGTCCTCCAGGATCTCGATCTGGCGGCGGGCCTCGTACTCGATGGCCTGCTGGATGTAGCGGTAGCTGTTGACGTTCTTGATCTCGCAGCGCGTGCCCAGGTGGCTGAAGCTGCCGGTCTCGCGGAACTTCTCGTAGTCGCCGGGACGGCAGACCGAGACGTTGACGTCGGCGCGCAGGTTGCCCTTCTCCATGTCGCCGTCGCAGGTGCCCAGATAGACCAGGATCGTGCGCAGCTTCTTGACGTAGGCGGCGGCCTCTTCCGAGCTGCGCATGTCGGGCCGGGAGACGATCTCCATCAGCGCCGTGCCCGCGCGGTTCAGGTCCACATAGGTGGCGTTCGGATCCTGGTCGTGCAGCGACTTGCCGGCGTCCTGCTCCAGGTGCAGGCGCTCGATGCGCACGTCGAAGGTCGTGCCGTCGTCGCGCTCGACGGTCACCACGCCCTCGCCGACGATCGGCTGGTCGAACTGGCTGATCTGATAGCCCTGCGGCAGGTCGGGATAGAAGTAGTTCTTGCGGTCGAAGCGGCTCTTCAGATTGATCTGCGCCTTCAGCCCGAGGCCGGTCTTCACCGCCTGCTCGACGCAGAACCGGTTCAGGACGGGCAGCATGCCGGGCATGGCCGCGTCCACCAGGCTGACCTGCTGGTTCGGCCCCGCGCCGAAGCCGACGGCGGCGCCGGAGAACAGCTTGGACACGCTGGCGACCTGGGCGTGGACCTCGAGGCCGAGAACGATTTCCCAGGGGCCGGTGCGGCCTTGGATCACTTTGGAAGAGGCGGTTTCGGTCATGTCTCAATTCCTGGCCACATAAGGCGGCCATTAACTTAGATCCCTTCCCTCCCCCTTGTGGGGAGGGTAGCCCCGAAGGGGTCGGGTGGGGCTCGCTGCGCTCAGGGCCTGACAAATCACGCCCACGACCGCGTCGATATCCTCATGCACCGCACGGGTCGGAAAGCGCAAGGTTTGGAAGCCCGAGCGACGGAAAACTTGGTCGCGATACGCGTCGTGAGCAGCCTGTTCCAGTTCCTCGTGATGCCCGTCCACTTCCACGACGAGGCGTCGGCCGAGGCAGATGAAGTCAGGATAATACCCCAGCAGCGGCGCCTGCCGCCGGAAGTGAAAGCCGTCTGCTCGCAGCGACCGGAGCCGCACCCACAGGCGAACTTCCTGCACGCTCATCACCTTCCTTAGCGCTCTCGCGCGTTCGACGCTCATGGCTCGATCCCCCACCCGACCCGCTGCGCGGGCCACCCTCCCCGCAAGGGGGAGGGACGATCGAGGAAAGGCGACGCTGAAATGGAACTTTCGGGCAATTGGAAAAATGACCACTTCTTGTCAAACTAGAGGTCATTCCTGGCCAACCGGAACCGCTAGGGTCACCTCTCGTTGACTCCTCGAACGCGAATAACTCGCAGGAGGAAATCATGGCTGTTCTGAACCTCGATGCTAGCGAACCTTATGTCGCCCCCGCGACCACGGCGGACTCTTCGGCTCTATTTCCGAGCGCGCCCGTCTATGCTCGCACGCCGACCAGGAAGTCTTCGTCCAACCTGCCGCTGATGATCGGCCTGCCGGTGCTGGCCGTCGCCGCCGGCGGGCTGGCTTGGGGGCTGATGAGCCGTCCGGCCCAGACCCCGACGACGGGGGAGGCGCCGGTCGCCAAGGTGGCCGAGGCCCAGCCCCTGCCCACCACCCAGCCGCCGGCCCCGATGCCGACCCCGGCGCCCGCCGCCGCCACGCCCGCCGCGACCCCGGCTCCGACCCAGGTGGCTCGCGCCGAGACGGCGCCGCCGCCGCGGGTGACCCAGCCCGCCCGTCGCAGCGCCCCGGCCCGCCGCGCGGCGCCGGAGACCGCGCCCGACGCCGGCTCGGCCTCGGAGAACGTCAGCGCCACGGTTCCGGCCCCGGTCGCCGCGCCCGCCCCGGCGCCGGTGATCGCCGCCCCGGCCGCGTCGACCCCCGCCCCCGCTCCGGCTCCAACGCCCGCTCCGGCGGCGGTCCCCGCCACGCCGGCCACGCCGATGTAATCGTGGCGCAAGCCTAAAAGAGAAGGGCGGCTCCTCCCGGAACCGCCCTTTTTCTTGATCGCTCGTTCCTAGCGCCGCGCCTTGCGACGAAATCAGACCGCTGGCCTGCGAACCGTGAACAGGTCCTGCCCGCCGCCGTACCGGGTCGGCGGCAGCCAGCCTCCGAAGAGAACGTCGGCCGGCAGATCCAGGCCGCCTTGGCGGATCGCGGCGACCAGGCTGGCCAGCGGATGGGCTATGGCCCGCTCCGGGGACTTGGGGTCGATCACCATGGCGCCGTCCCGCCAGGGCTTGAAGTCCAGATGACCTTGCCCTTGCTGGATCGCGGCAATTCGCTCGGGCGTCAGCGCGTAGGCGGTAAACATGAAACGTCCGCCCGGCTTCAACACCCGTCGCGTCTCGGCCAGATAGTGGCTGATGGAGTCCAGCGTCATGTGGCTGAAGACGGAGGTTGCGAAGGCCACGTCAACGGACGCGTCCTGGACCGGAAACTCGAAGGCCGTCTCGGCGATCGAGCCGCCAGACCGATATTCCCGATTTCTGACGTCGGCGTGAACGAAGCGAAAGTCGGGTCGCCGCGCGCCGAGGGTTCGCCTGCACGTGGAGATGGCTGACTTGGAGACATCGAAGCCGACGTAGCCGGCGCCGTCCCCCAGCCAGGCGGCCAGCGGCATGGCCATCCGACCCGTGCCGCAACCGATATCCAGAACGCGGCTGTCACGGTCGAGGCCGGCATGCTCGATCAACAGCGCCAGGGTCTCGCGGCCGGCACGGGCGAAATCGCCGCCGCCGACGTTGTGGACGCTCTGCCAGGAATCGCCGCGGCGTTCGGGATCCGCCAGCCGGACGGGCAGGCTCATGAGGTCGAGCATCGCGCCCGACGCGGCCCGGCGAAACGGCGGAGGCAGCAGGCCCGCGGCCTTCCGCAGAAAGAGCGGCGTCATCGCCTGCCCGACCGCCTGAGAGGCGACGAAGACGTCACGGACTTCAAGACGATTCCTCCTGGACGGAAGGAAGGAGGATGGCAGGCTCGAAACTAGCCTACCACCACTTCTTCGCCTTGACGTTGAATCCCGCCGCCTTTTCCAGCGCCCCGGCCACCGAGAACACCGTCCCCTCGTCCAGCGGCTTGCCGATGATCTGCAGGCCCAGCGGCAGGCCGTTGGCGTCCAGGCCGGCCGGCAGGGACAGGCCCGGCAGGCCCGCCAGGTTGGTCGTCACCGTGAACACGTCGTTCAGGTACATGGCGATCGGGTCGTTGCTGTTCTCGCCCAGGCCGAACGCCGCCGACGGCGCCGTCGGGGTCAGGATGGCGTCGACCTTCTCCCAGGCGTTGTCGAAGTCCTCGGCGATGCGGCGGCGCACCTTCAGCGCTTTCAGGTAATAGGCGTCGTAATAGCCCGCCGACAGCACATAGGTGCCGATCAGGATGCGGCGCTTGACCTCGTCGCCGAAGCCCTGGGCGCGGGTGTTCTCGTAGACCTCGGTGAGGTTGCCGCCCTCGGCCCGCAGGCCGTAGCGCATGCCGTCGTAGCGGGCCAGGTTCGACGACGCCTCGGCCGGGGCCACGATGTAATAGGCCGGCAGGGCGTACTTGGTGTGCGGCAGGCTGATCTCGACGATCTCGCAGCCGGCGTCCTTCAGCCAGGCGATCCCGTCGGCCCACAGCTTCTCGATCTCGGCCGGCATGTTGTCGACGCGGTATTCCTTGGGGATGCCGATCCGCAGCCCCTTGACCGACTTGCCGACGAAGGCGGCGAAGTCGGGAACCGGCACGTCCAGGCTGGTGGAGTCCTTGGGATCGTGGCCCGACATCGAGGTCAGCAGGATCGCGGCGTCCTCGACGGTCTTGGCGATCGGGCCGGCCTGGTCCAGCGAGCTGGCGAAGGCCACGGTGCCCCAGCGCGAGCAGCGGCCGTAGGTCGGCTTGATGCCCACGGTGCCGGTGAACGAGGCTGGCTGGCGGATCGAGCCGCCGGTGTCGGTGGCGGTGGCGCCCAGGCACAGGTCGGCGGCCACGGCCGCGGCGCTGCCGCCCGAGCTGCCGCCCGGGGTCAGCGCCTGGTTCGAGCCGGCCTTGCGCCAGGGATTGACCACGGGACCATAGGCGCTGGTCTCGTTCGATGAGCCCATGGCGAACTCGTCCAGGTTCAGCTTGCCCAGCATCACCGCCCCGTCGCGCCACAGCTGGCTGGTGACGGTCGACTCGTAGGATGGGACGAACGGCTCGAGGATCTTCGAGGCGGCCGTGGTCGGCACGCCCTGCGTGCAGAACAGGTCCTTGATGCCCAGCGGAATACCGTCCAGCGGGCGGGCGGCGCCAAGAGCACGTCTTGCGTCCGAGGCGGCGGCCATCGACAGGGCCTGGTCGGGCGTCTCGACCAGGAAGGCGTTCAGGCCGCGCGCGGCCTCGACGGCCTCGATATGGGCCTGGGTCAGTTCCACCGAGGTGAAGTCCCCGGCGGCCAGCCCGTCCAGCGCGCCCTTCAGGGTGAGAGAGGTCAGCGCGCTCATTATTCGACCACCTTGGGGACCACGAAGAAGCCGCCCGCCGACTTGGGGGCGTTGCCGGTGACGAGGTCGGCGTCGCCGCCCATGGTCACCACGTCGTCGCGCAGCGGCAGGCCGGCGTGCACGACGCTGGTCAGCGGCTCGACGCCGTCGGTGTCGACCTCGGCCAGCTGCTCGATCCACGTCATGATGCCGTTGAGCTCCTGGGCCAGGGCCTCGATGCGCTCTTCGGGTTCGGCGATGCGGGCGAGCCGCGCGACCTTCCGCACGGTGGCGGCGTCAATGGCCATGGGGGCCTCCTGAAATTCGAGCGTGTGGGTTAGCCGGCTGACGGCAGGGTTTCAAGGCGCGGTGTTTGTTTTCAACCTCATCCTGAGCCCGTCGCCCCTTTGAGTTTTGGCTGGCGGAGCCAGCCACGGGGACGAGGTTGACGCGCTGTGCGACGTCCTCGTCCTTCGACAAGCTCAGGATGAGGACGTAAGAGTGGGCCATGCCCGTTCTCGACATCGCCGAATTCGCCGCCGCCCTTCCCGACTATCGGCCGATCGTCGGCCTGGATCCGGGCGAGAAGACCATCGGCGTGGCCGTTTCGGACGTCACCCTGACCGTCGCCAGTCCCCTGGCCCTGATCAAGAAGGGCAAGTTCAGCGACGACGCCAAGACCCTGTTCCAGCTGATGGACAGCCGCAAGGCCGTCGGCATCGTCATCGGCCTGCCCATGAACATGGACGGCACCGAGGGCGTCCGCTGCCAGTCCAACCGGGCGCTGGGCCGCAACCTGCTGCGCCTGAACCCCGACCTGCCGATCACCTTCTGGGACGAGCGCCTGTCGACCGCGGCCGTCACCCGGGTGCTGATCGACGAGCACGACGTCAACCGCAAACGCCGCGGCGAGGTGGTCGACAAGATGGCCGCCGGCTGGATCCTGCAGGGGGCGCTGGAGCGGATCCGGGGGATCAACGAAGCGGCGGGCAAGGGGTTCTGACGCCCTGCGTCCTTCGAGGCTCGCCTGCGGCTCGCACCTCAGGATGAGGAGCTTAGTATTGGAATTCCTCATCCTGAGGCGCCCGTGAAGCGGGCCTCGAAGGACGCAAGGCGACCGACGAATCCTTCCCTCCCCGCCCAAAGCCCCGTATGACGCCCACTCATGACGGCCAAGCCCCCGCCCCATGAGCCCGCCGACCCGATCGAGACGATCCGTCAGCGCATCTTCTCGTTTCCCCGTCGCCACTTCCTGTCGGCCGGCGACCTGAACGCCTTGCAGGCGACCGACCTGCTGGACCTGGCCGACGCCTTCGTCGCCCTCAATCGCCAGACGACCAAGTCCCTCGACATCCTCAAGGGCCGGACGCTGATGAACCTGTTCTTCGAGAACAGCACCCGCACCCAGTCCAGTTTCGAGATCGCCGGCAAGCGCCTGGGCGCCGACGTCGTCAACATGAGCCCGCGTACCTCGTCGATCACCAAGGGCGAGACCCTGATCGACACGGCCGTGACCCTGAACGCCATGCGCCCGGACCTGCTGGTGGTGCGCCACGCCTCGTCCGGCGCCGCCAGCCTGCTGAGCCAGAAGGTCAGCGGCAGCGTGATCAACGCCGGCGACGGCCAGCACGAGCACCCGACCCAGGCGGTGCTGGACGCCCTGTCGATCCGCCGCGCCTTCGGCCGGGTCTCTGGCCTGACCGTGGCGATCTGCGGCGACGTGCTGCACAGCCGCGTGGCCCGCTCGAACGTCGCCCTACTGCACACGCTGGGCGCCAGCGTCCGGCTGGTCGGCCCGCCCACCCTGATGCCGGCCCAGGCCGAGCGCTGGGGCGTCACCGTCCATCACGACATGAAGGCGGGCCTGGCCGGGGTCGACGTGGTGATGATGCTGCGCCTGCAGCTGGAGCGGATGCAGGGCGCCTTCGTGCCTTCGACCCGCGAATACTTCCGCTTCTACGGCCTGGACCGCGACAAGCTGGCCAAGGCCGCGCCCAAGGCCAAGGTCATGCATCCTGGACCGATGAACCGGGGCGTCGAGATCGATTCCGACGTCGCCGACGATCCGGAGATCAGCCTGATCCAGGACCAGGTCGAGATGGGCGTCGCCGCCCGTATGGCGGTGCTGGCGAGCCTGGCTCATCGGCTCGAGGAGCATGGGAAGTGAGAGGCTCTGCGTCCTTCGAGGCTCGGCTGCGCCTCGCACCTCAGGATGAGGATGTTAGCGGCCACAAAGCTCCTCATCCTGAGGCGCCCGCGCAGCGGGCCTCGAAGGACGCAGGGCATATCGAGATCAGCCAATGAACGGTCCCACGCCTCCCCTCGCCCTGATCAACGCACGCCTGGTCGACCCCGAGAGCGGCTATGACGGCCCCGGCGGGGTAATCGTCTCCGAAGGCGTGATCGCCGACGTCGCCAAGGGCCGCGAGTTCGGCAAGCTGTCCAAGGACGTCCGGGTCATCGACTGCGGCGGGGCCATGCTGGCCCCCGGCCTGATCGACCTGCGGGTCAAGACTGGCGAGCCCGGGGCCGAGACCAAGGAAACCCTGGCCAGCGCCGCCAAGGCGGCTGCAGCGGGCGGCGTGACCAGCTTCGTCGTCCAGCCCGACACCGACCCCGCCGTCGACGACCCCAGCGTCGTGGACTTCATCCTGCGCCGCTCGCGCGACATCGACGCCGCCCGGATCCTGTGCGCCGGGGCGGCGACCAAGGGGCTGAAGGGCGAGCAGATGGCCGAGATCGGCCTGATGCGCGAGGCCGGCTGCGTCTATGTCACCGACGCCGACCGGCCGATCGTCGACAGCAAGGTGATGCAGCGCATCCTGACCTATGCGCGCGGCTTCGACACCCTGCTGGCCCACCGGCCGCTGGATCCCTGGCTGGCCAAGGGCGGCGCGGCCACCGGCGGCGAGTTCGCCGGCCGCATGGGCCTGCCCTCGATCTCGCCGATGGCCGAGCGGATCATGCTGGAGCGCGACGTCGCGCTCCTGGAAGCGACGGGCGGGAGGCTGCTGGTCGACCAGGTCACCAGCGCCCAGGCCCTGGAGACCCTGGCCCGCGCCAAGCAAAAAGGGCTGAGGATCCACGCCAGCGTCTCGATCAACCATCTGTCGTTCAACGAGCTGGACATCGGCGACTATCGCAGCTTCGCCAAGGTCACCCCGCCCCTGCGCGGCGAGGACGACCGCCAGGCGCTGATCGAGGCCCTGGCCTCGGGCCTGATCGATATCGTGGTCAGCGCCCACGCCCCGGCCCCGGCCGAGGACAAGCGCCTGCCGTTTGACGAGGCCGCCCCCGGCGCCGTGGGTCTGGAGACCCTGCTGCCGGCCCTGCTGAGCCTCTATCACGAGGAGCGCCTGCCGCTGGTCGACCTGATCCGCGCCGTCACCCTGGCTCCCGCCGCCCTGATCGGCCTGCAATCGGGCCGCATCGCCCCCGGCGCCCCGGCCGACTTGGTGCTGTGCGACCTGGACGCCCCGCTGATCATCGACGCCGGCAAGCTGCTGTCGAAGTCCAAGAACTCGCCGTTCGACGGTCGCCGGCTGCAGGGGCAGGTGCTGATGACGATCGTCGACGGCCGCGTGGTGCATCGGGCGGAGGGGTAAGGCCCTCCGTCCCTCCCCCTGTGGGCAGGGGAATCGCATATGGATTTTTGGTCCGAACGGGATTCTGAGGGTGTCTCCTTGTGAGAGGGAGACGGTCGGATGGAGACGTTCGCGGCTTG